>NZ_JBFODD010000022.1:0-55026 GCF_040908115.1 Aeromonas sp. R7-1
CCCTGGGCCATGGCGCTGACGGCGCGGGCGCTCTGCTCCTGGAGGCTGTTGATCATGCCCTGGATCTCGGCGGTGGAGGCGGCGGAGCGGCTGGCGAGGTTGCGCACCTCGTCGGCCACCACGGCGAAGCCACGGCCTTGCTCGCCGGCGCGGGCGGCCTCGATGGCGGCGTTGAGGGCCAGCAGGTTGGTCTGCTCCGAGATGCTGCGGATGGTGTCGAGGATGCTGCCGATGGAGTCGGTCTGGCTCGCCAGGGACTCGATGACCCCGGCGACCTGTTCGATTTCACCGGAGAGGCCGACGATGCCGTGACGGGCCTGGGCGACCACCTGGGCCCCCGCATCGGCCTGCTCGTTGGCCTGCTTGGCAACGTCGGCGGCGAGAGACGCATTGCCGGCGATCTCGCTGACGGTGGCTCCCATCTCGTGGATGGCGGTAGCGACCTGGACGGTGCGATCCCGCTGGGCGGTGCAGTTGTGCTGGGTGAGCTGGGCCTTGGCGGCCACCTCGTTGGCGGTGGCGGCGAGCTGGCGGGAGTTGCTCGCCACCTGTTCGATGGAGCCGTGGATCTTGGCGACAAAGTTGTTGAAGCCGGTCGCCACCTGGGCCAGTTCGTCACGGCCATCGACCTTGAGGCGATGGGTGAGGTCGCCATCACCGCTGCCGAGTTCGCGGAACAGGCGGGCCAGTTCGTTGAGGGGGCGGCTCACGGAGCCCGCCAGGAGAACGCCGAGCAGCCCCATGCCGACGGCGATGGCCAGGCTGACCAGCACCATGTGCAGGCGCGCTCTGTCCAGTTCGGCATAAATCTCGGCCTCCGGCACCTGGGCCACCAGATACCAGTCGAGCAGGGGGATGTAGCTGCTGGCCAGGATCACGGGCTGGCCGTCGACCTCGGCACGGGTGGCGGCAAAGGGCTGCTTGTTGAGCAGGTTGGTGCTGCTGCCGCTGGCCAGCTGGGTCAGGTTGTCCCGATCGATGCGGGCGGCGTCGGGGTGCAGCTTCACCTTGCCGCTGCCGTCTGTCATGAAGACGAAGCCGCTGTCGCCGATGCGGAAGTTGGCGAGCATGCTGACCATGCTGTCGAGGGATTTGGCGAGGCCGGCGAGGCCGCGTCCGTCGAGCTGCTGGAAGTTGACGAACAGTTTTACCTCGCCGTTGCTCTCCCGAAAGATGCTGAGCATCAGATCCTGGCGGCTCTTGGTGTAGTCATAGAACCAGTTGTCCTGCTCGTGGTTCAGGATGCGCAGAAAACCGTCCTGGTTGTAGTAGGCGGCACTCTGACGATCGGCGAAGGAGGCGGTGACCAGGCCATACTGGCTCGTCATGTCCTTGAGCTGGTTGATGAGGATGGACTCCTGCTCTTTTGGCATGCCGCGCTCGACCCAGTCCAGCACGAAGCGGTCGTTGGCAAGCTGTCTGGCGGCATTGGCGACCGAAGTGAGATCCTTCTCGATCTCCTTGCCGATGCGCTGGGTCAGGTTGGGCAGCTCCTGCTCGAACATGCGGTTCTCGATCAGCTGCTGGGCAGAACGCTGGCTGAAATAGCCCACCAGCAGGCAGGAGAGGGCCACGGCGAGGATGACGGTGGCCAGAATTTTCTGTTTCAGTGTCAGGCTTGCGAACATAAGGGTGACTCGGAAGTGTGAACCAGGGTTGAACTCATAATAGCGGCTGATTTGGCGCGCTCTTGAGGCGGCGGGGGCGTTTATTGTCGATTAACGTTTGCGCTCACACCCGGATTGGACTGGATTGGCGCCCGATTTTGCCGAGACATCGTCGCAAGCGGGGCGACCCCTCGCCAGCACCCCGGCTTGCGGTTAAAGTGCTTGCACTTATAGTAGGCTGCACCTGACTGGCGGCCTGCCCGCTCGACTCGCACCGGATTTATGGACTTTCATATGCGCATCTTTCATCGGGGATGGACCCACCTGCTCGTGCTCCTGCTGGCGACCCTGCCGTTCATGGCGGCGGCCGGAGCCAATGATCCCGCGCCTTCGGCCAGAAACCCGGGGGCAACCAAGATGGATCGTCCGAAGATAGCCCTGGTACTGAGCGGCGGCGGGGCCAAGGGGTCGGCCCATATCGGGGTGCTCAAGGTGCTGGAGGCAAAGCACATCCCGGTGGACATCATCGTCGGGACCAGCATGGGCTCCTATGTGGCGGGCATGTATGCCATGGGGCTCAGCGCCGAGGAGGTGGAGCGCACGACGCTGGCCATCGACTGGAACAAGGGCTATCAGGACAAGGTGGGGCGGGACGAGCTCTCCCTGCGCAAGAAGCAGCAGACCGAGAAGTACCAGCTGCGCACCGACATCGGGGTCAACGGTGACCAGACCCAGCTGCCGGACGGCTTCTTCCAGGGACAGTCCATGGCCAGCCTGCTGCGCCACGCCACCTCCAACCTGCCGGCGCAAAAGAGCTTCGACAACCTGCCTATCCCCTATCGCGCGGTGGCGACCGACATGGAGACGGTGACCCCCTTCGTGCTGGATCACGGCAGCCTCGCCAAGGCGATGCAGGCCTCCATGTCCATTCCCGGTGCCCTCAAGCCGGTGGACTGGGACGGCCGCATCCTGGCCGACGGCGGCACGGTCAACAACATGCCGGTGGACGTGGCCAAGGCCATGGGGGCCGACGTGGTGATCGCGGTGGACATCAGCGCCAAGCTGCGTACCCGGGAGTCCCTCAAGTCGGGATTGGCCATGATCGATCAGCTCACCACCTACATGACCCAGGTGGGGACCGAAAAGCAGAAGGCGCTGCTCGGCCCCAAGGACATCCTGCTGACCCCCGAGTTCGGCAACATGGGGATCGCCGACTTCGCCCTGATGCCGGAGGGGATCAAGATCGGGGAGGCGGTCGCCAACAGTGCAGCGGCCCGGCTCGATGCACTCTCTCTCTCGCCTGCGGCCTACGCCGACTATCGCAACGGCAAGCTGAGCCGGCGCGCCGAGCGCAGCGGCCAGCCCGCCTACTACATCGACAAGGTGGAGATCATCAACAAGTCGCGCCTCTCCGACGACACGGTGCGGGCCATGCTGAACGTGCGTCCGGACAAGGTGCAGACCTACGAGAGCCTGGAGGCGGGGATCCGTCGCCTCTACGCCCTGGAGTCATTCGATCGCATCACCTACGAGGTGGAGGAGCGGGACGGGGAGAACGTGCTGGTGGTGGACGCCAGCGAGAAGAACTGGGGGCCGGGTTATCTCAACTTCCAGCTCGGTTTCTCCGATGACTTCGAGAGCAGCTCCAACTACAACGTCGGCATGTCCTACACCCTCACCAACGTCAACGACTGGGGAGGCGAGTGGCTGACCGAGGCGTCCCTCGGGACCGCCAAGCACCTCAAGACCGACTTCTACACCCCGCTGGAGCCCTCCCAGACCTACTTCGGCGAGACGAGCCTGGCCTACGACAAGACCCAGCGACGCGTCTTCTTCCCGGAAGAGAGCAGGTCGTCGTCCGGGGTCAGCTATCTGGACTCCGAGTACAGCTTCACCAGCGTGGATCTCGCCGTCGGCTGGAATCGCCAGCCCTGGAGCCGCTTCTCCCTTGGACTGGAGGGCAAGATCGGCAGCGTGGAGATCCAGAACCTTACCAACGCGGATGCCGATGCCTCCGCCTGGGGACCCTACATCCGCTTCGAGCACGACACCCTCGACAGCCGCTACTTCCCCTATCAGGGGGTCTACTGGGACATCAAGGGGGGCTACTCCTACGTCGATCTCGACCCCTCGGACGGCCCCTCCGAGCAGGCCGAGGGGGTGAATTACCGGCTGGTGATGATCAAGCCCTGGTCCTGGGACAGGCACAGCCTCAACCTGATGCTGGAAGGGGGCGGCTCAAGTTCCCAGGAGACGGTACCGCTGTTCGTGCAGGATCTGGGGGGGCTGTTCCGCATGTCCGGCTTCCAGCATTACCAGTTGAGCGGTCGATACAGCCTGTTCGGCGGATTGCGCTACATCTACCGGGTGGCGGACAACGACTTCGGTGCCTTCAAGGCGCCCCTGTTCCTCGGGGGCTCCCTCGAGCAAGGGGGGGTCTGGGACAAGGGAGAGGACATCAGCATCGAATCCTCCTATACCTCGGGTTCCCTCTATATGGGGGTGGAGAGTTTCCTCGGTCCCATCTTCCTCGGCTATGGCGTGGCGGAGGGGGGACACGACATGTTCTATCTGCAATTGGGCACTACGTTCCAATAAGGGCGAAATGCTGCCTTTTTGTTAACTCACCTTGGGCGGGCGGCTTGTCACTCTAAAAAAACCTAATGGGTTTATATGGTTATGCTGGTTTGATGAATAACTGCACAGGGTTTGGATTTTAATTAGTCGTTAAAACTTATATAGTGGGGGGCACCCTACGGGTGTCCCGCAAGGACGATCGCCGCGAGCTTGGGCGAACCCCAAAAAAAAGACCAAAGAGGAATTAGTCGTGCTTGAAACATACCGTAAACACGTCGCAGAACGTGCCGCCGAAGGCGTGGTTGCCAAACCTCTGGACGCAGAGCAGGTCGCCGCCCTGGTTGAGCTGATCAAGAATCCGCCCGCCGGCGAACAGGACTTTCTGAAAGAACTGTTGTCCTCCCGCATTCCCCCGGGTGTTGATGAAGCGGCCTATGTGAAAGCCGGCTTCCTCACCGCCATCGCCAAGGGCGAGGCCCATTCCCCCATCCTGACTGCCGCCGAAGCCGTCGAGTTGCTCGGTACCATGCAGGGTGGTTACAACATTCAGCCGCTGATCGACCTGCTGGACGATGCGACCCTGGCACCTCTTGCCGCCAAGGGCCTCTCCCACACCCTGCTGATGTTCGACTCCTTCCACGACGTGGAAGAGAAGGCCAAGGCGGGCAATGCCCACGCCAAACAGGTACTGCAATCCTGGGCTGACGCCGAGTGGTTCCTGAACCGCCCGGCCCTGGCCGAGAAGATCACCGTCACCGTGTTCAAGGTGACCGGCGAAACCAACACCGACGATCTGTCGCCGGCGCCGGACGCCTGGTCCCGCCCGGACATTCCGCTGCACGCCCTGGCGATGCTGAAGAACGCCCGTCCCGGCATCACCCCGGACAAGGATGGCGTCATCGGCCCCATCAAGACCATCGATGCCCTGAAAGAGAAAGGTTTCCCGCTGGCTTACGTGGGTGACGTGGTCGGTACCGGCTCTTCCCGTAAATCCGCCACCAACTCCGTGCTCTGGTTCATGGGCGACGACATTCCGTTCGTGCCGAACAAGCGTGCCGGCGGCGTCTGCCTCGGCGGCAAGATTGCCCCCATCTTCTTCAACACCATGGAAGATGCCGGCGCTCTGCCCATCGAAGTGGACGTCTCCAAACTGGAGATGGGCGATGTCATCGACATCTTCCCCTATGAGGGCAAGATCACCCGCCACGGCACCGACGAGGTGCTGGCCCGGTTCGAACTGAAGACCGAGGTGCTGATCGACGAAGTGCGCGCCGGTGGCCGCATTCCGCTGATCATCGGCCGCGGCCTGACCGACAAGGCCCGCGAAGCGCTGGGTCTGCCGTTCTCCACCGTGTTCCGTCGTCCGCAGCCTGTCGCCGACACCGGCAAGGGCTTCACCCTGGCCCAGAAGATGGTGGGCAAGGCATGCGGCGTGAAGGGCATTCGCCCAGGCACCTACTGCGAGCCCAAGATGACCACGGTCGGCTCCCAGGACACCACGGGCCCCATGACCCGCGACGAGCTGAAAGACCTGGCCTGCCTCGGCTTCTCTGCCGATCTGACCATGCAGTCCTTCTGCCATACCGCGGCCTATCCCAAGCCCATCGACGTGCAGACTCACCACACCCTGCCGGACTTCATCATGAACCGCGGCGGTGTGAGCTTGCGTCCAGGCGACGGCGTCATCCACTCCTGGCTGAACCGCATGCTGCTGCCGGATACCGTGGGTACCGGTGGTGACTCCCACACCCGTTTCCCCATTGGTATCTCCTTCCCGGCGGGCTCCGGTCTGGTGGCCTTCGCCGCCGCCACCGGCGTGATGCCGCTGGACATGCCGGAATCCGTGCTGGTGCGCTTCAAGGGCGAGCTGCAACCGGGTATCACCTTGCGTGACCTGGTCCATGCCATCCCCTACGCTGCCATCCAGAAAGGGTTGCTGACCGTCGAGAAAGCGGGCAAGAAGAACATCTTCTCCGGCCGCATCCTCGAGATCGAAGGTCTGCCGGCCCTGAAGGTGGAACAGGCATTCGAGCTGGCGGACGCCAGCGCCGAGCGTTCCGCCGCCGGTTGCACCATCAAGCTGGATAAAGAGCCGATCATCGAGTATCTGAAGTCCAACATCGTGATGCTGAAGTGGATGCTCTCTGAAGGCTACGGCGACGTGCGCACCATCACCCGCCGCATCAAGGGGATGGAGGAGTGGCTGGCCAACCCGGTACTGATGGAAGCGGACAAGGACGCCGAGTACGCCGAAATCATCGAGATCGATCTGGCCACCATCAAGGAGCCGATCCTGTGCGCGCCGAACGATCCGGACGACGCCCGTCTGCTGAGCGACGTGGCGGGTGACAAGATCGACGAGGTGTTCATCGGTTCCTGCATGACCAACATCGGCCACTTCCGCGCCGCCGGCAAACTGCTCGAGAAGTATCAGGGCGAGCTGCCGACCCGCATGTGGATCGCCCCGCCCACCAAGATGGACAAGGATCAGCTGACCGAAGAGGGCTACTACGGCATCTTTGGTCGCGTCGGTGCTCGCATCGAAATACCCGGTTGTTCCCTCTGCATGGGCAACCAGGCGCGGGTAGCGGAAGGGGCCTCCGTGGTCTCCACCTCCACCCGCAACTTCCCGAACCGTCTGGGCAAGGGGGCCAACGTCTATCTGGCCTCTGCGGAGCTGGCTGCGGTTGCCGCCATCATCGGCAAGATCCCGACCGTGGAAGAGTATCTGCAGTATGCCAAGGCGCTGGACGCCACTGCGGCCGACACCTACCGCTACCTGAACTTCAACGAGATCGCCTCCTACACCAAGAAGGCCGATGCGGTGATCCTGCAGCAAGCGGTCTGAGACTCGCCGGTCTGACCACTGAAAATAACAATGCCGCGTCTCGACGCGGCATTTTCCATTTCAGGGGGCTGCGCGATAATGACCCGCCATGCCCAGCAACGGCGTCGTCGATCTGCCTGGTACGCGCGTTGCGCGTTCGTTGTCTGGCCATGATGGCCCCACCGTTTCCTGGTGGGCACTTTTATGCCGCGGTACCTGCGAAGCGGGCCCGCGCATTGCGGCGTGGTTGCTATGTTTCTGTTCCGGATTGATCTGGCCCGCATGAAGTGGCGCCTTGGTTGTGCCCTGCTGGTGTTGGCCCTGCCCCTGGTGGTGGGAGGGTGGATGGTGCACGACAGCTACGAGCAGGAGCTGAAAAACGATGCCAGTGCGTCAGCCAGCAAGGCCAGAACCTTGCTGGAGCGCATGCTGGATCAGGCCGAACGGGCCAACCTCGAGGTATTGCCGCTGGCCGGTCGACCTTGCAGCGACAACCTGCTGCTGCTGCGCAAGCGAGTGGCGCTGGAGCCGTTCCTGCGCTCCATCAATCTGGTGCGACAGGGGATCATCAACTGCACCTCGCTGTTCGGGCCTGCCAGGGAAGTGGATGACGGCTCCCGCTACACGGATCGCAAGTTGCTGCTGATGAGCGGCAACCTGGTGCGCAAGAATCACCCCTTGCTGGTGGTGCGTCAGGAGCGGGGGCGTGATGCGGCACTGAGCGCCATTGACAGCAGTCAGCTCAGTTTCATGCTTACCCTGAGCAGCGATCCCAGCGAGCTGTTCTTGCAGGTGGGGTCCGCCTGGCTCGATGAGTCCGGCCACTTCCAAAGCGATCCGCCGAAACTGCACAGCAAGTTTGCCCTGATACTCGCCTCCCAGCGTTACCCCTTCACCATCCACGCCGGTTATGCCATGCCGATCTACTGGCGTGCCCTGTGGGAGGCTCGCCATCTGCAACTGATCTGGCTGGGAGTCAGTTCGCTGGTGCTCTCACTGCTGGTGTGGTGGCTGCTTGGGCGGCCGGGGGCCCTGACGGACGAGATGAGACGCGGGCTGCGAGCCAGGGAATTTGTCCCCTATCTGCAACCGCTGATCGCCAGCAAGGGCGGCAAGATGGTGGGAGCCGAGGTACTGATGCGCTGGCAACATGCCACCGAGGGGCTGATCCGCCCCGATCTCTTCATCCCCCAGGCGGAAGAGTCTGGCCTGATCGTGCCCATGACGGTCAACCTGATGAAGACGGTGGCCAAGACACTCCACCCGGTACAGGAGCAGTTGCCCGAGGCATTTCACATCAGCTTCAACATCAGTGCCATCCACTGCCGGGACCTTTCCCTGGTGGCGGAGTGCCGCGACTTCCTCGGCCACTTCGTTCCGGGACGGGTGGTGCTGGTGCTGGAGCTCACGGAGCGGGAGCTGCTGGTGACCAGCCCGCAGACCCTCTCCCTGTTTCGCCAGCTCGACGAGATGGGGGTGCAGCTCGCCATCGATGACTTTGGCACCGGCCACTCCAGCCTCATCTATCTGCAGCAATTCCACGTGGACTATCTCAAGATCGACCGCTCCTTCATCGGCCGCATCGGGACGGAGTCCCTCTCCGAGCACATCGTGGACAACGTCATCGACCTCGGGGGACGGCTGGGGTTGTCCCTGGTGGCCGAAGGGGTGGAGACGGAGCAGCAGGCCGCCTATCTGAGAGGCAAGGGGGTCCAGTATCTGCAGGGATACCTGTTTGCCCGCCCCATGCCGATACGCCAGTTCTGCCGGGAGCTGACGGCGGGAGAGATACAGGTCGCCGCCGGGCGCACCGCCCAGGGCTAGGCCGCGCCCACCAGGCTGTGCAGCCAGTTCACCAGGATGTCGTCGGGGCTGCCGGGTTCGGGTGGCGCGGGGGCGAGCAGGTGATAGCCGGTGCCGTCGGGGACGAAGCCGAGCGGTGCCACCAGCAGACCGGCCTCGATATCGTCGCACACCTGGCGGTAGGGGCCGATGGCGACTCCCAGCCCGGCGACTGCCGCCTGCAGGCTGAAATAGAAGTGCTCGAAGGTCTGACCCGGCACCTCCTCGTCGGCGGACATGCCTGCGTGCTGCTGCCACTCCAACCAGGCGCCTGGACGGGTCTTGGTGTGCAGACGAGGGGCCGTTGGCCTGAGGGCCTGCACATCCCCCCTGGATTCAAAAAAGTGCGCTACCTTGCCCGGCGGGCAGACAGGGCCGGTCCGCTCCTCGAACAGCAACTGGTTGTAGAGCTCGGCAGGCCAGTGAAAGTCGTTGCGCCGGATGGCGAGATCGATGCCGCTGCCAAAGCTGAGGGCGCCGCCGCCCGCCATCAGGTGTACGTCCAGCTCCGGGTGCAGGGCCTGGAAGGCGGGCCAGCGCGGGATCAGCCAGCGCATCAGGAGGGTGGGTTCGCAGGAGAGCACCAGTGATTGAGGGCGGCTCTGCTGGCGCAGGGCCTGCGCCGTCTGGCGGATGCTGCCCAGCCCCTCTCTGACCGCCTGATAGAACCGTTCACCCGCGTCGGTCAGAAAGACCCGGCGCTGGCGCCGCTCGAACAGCATGACCCCCAGATCCTCCTCGAGCAGTCGTACCGCCCGGCTGATGGCGCCATGGGTGAGGTGCAGTTCGTCGGCGGCGCGGCCGAAATGCTCGGTGCGGGCAGCCACCTCGAAACAGCGCAGGGCGGTGAGGGAGGGAAGCGAGAGGTCTTTTTGTGAGTTTTTTTCACCATTCATGTCAGAAATCATCGTTCGTTATTGGTGTTGTTGGCAAATAAAATAGCCGATATCCCCTCTAATCAGGACTATTTTCATGACCGAACTGTTAGCCGTTGTCGCCATTACTCTCTTTGCCGTCATCAGCCCCGGGCCCGACTTTGCCATGGTGTCGCGCAACAGCCTGCTGCTCTCGCGCCGCACCGGCGTGCTGACGGCGATCGGCATCGCGGCCGGGGTCTGCGTGCACGTGGCCTACACCCTGCTGGGGGTGGGCCTGCTGATCCAGCAATCCCTCTGGCTGTTCAACCTCATCAAGCTGGCAGGGGCCGCCTATCTCATCTTCCTCGGCATCAAGATGCTGCGGGCCAAACCGGCTGCCGATGAAGAGAGCATCTGTCAGCCTGCCCTCTCCAGTCTGGGTGCGCTGCGCACCGGATTTCTGACCAATGTGCTCAATCCCAAGACCACCATCTTCATCGTCAGCCTCTTCATGCAGGTGGTGCAGCCGCAGACGCCGCTGGCGGTCCAGATCGGCTATGGCGCCTTCATCGCGCTGGCGCACGCCCTCTGGTTTGGTGCGGTGGCGCTCTTCTTCTCCACCCCTGCGGTGCGGGACCGACTGCTGGCGGTACGCCACTGGATCGATCGGGTGTTCGGGGGCCTGCTGGTGGGATTCGGCATGTTGCTGGCATTTACCCAGCAGACGCGCTGAGGCGGGGAGGGGGGCTCCCCCTATCCACCCCCGACTGTAGGGTCTTGTTTTTCATGCCTTGGCAGCCACTTTTCGGTAGAATTGGCGCTCATTTTGAAGTCAGATGAGGCGCGGTATGACGGTCAGGTTCCAGGCATTTCACAGCATCAAGGCGATTGGCAATCGGGAGGTGCTGTTCAACTGGTCCAGAACCAACCCCCTCGGCGCCCTTGATCAGGTGTGGCGCCCGACGACCCGTGACGAGCTGCAGCAATTGCTGCGGGAATACCCCGAGCGCAAGCTGCGGCTCATCGGCTCCGGCCTCTCTTTCGAACCCATCCACAGCGTCTACGCGGAAGGCAGCCAGGCGCTGCTGGTGGACCTGCACCACCTGCGCGGCCAGCTGGACAAGACTGCCGATACGGTGACCTACCTGGCGGGGACGCCGCTTGATACCGTCTATGCCGACCTCATCGCCATGGATCGCATGCTGCCGGCGTCCCCCGGCGTCATCGGCATCCAGACCCTGGGTGGCGCGCTCAGCACCGGCACCCATGGGCAGGGATTGCACCAGTCCGCCCTGTGCGATGCGGTGGCTGCCCTGACCGTGATGCTGGCGAGCGGCGACATCATCCGTGTGGATCGCACCGATCCGCGCTTCGGCGCCTTCGTGATGGGCATGGGGATGCTCGGCATCCTGCTGGATGTGACCCTCAACACCGTGCCCAACCGCATCATGCGCTGCACCAAGTTCACCACCGACTACCCCTTCCTGCTGGAACACAACGAGCGTCTCAACCGGGAGCACGCCTTCGTGAAGAGCTGGTGGTTCGCCTGGACCGGCGAGAGTCACATCTGGCTGGTGGATCCCGCCTCCGATGACGAGGTGGCCCGCTACCGCGCCGGGGGCAGCGAGCCGCTGGTGCTGGAGGGAGACATGGACGAGCGCATGAACCTGGCGCTCAATGCCACCATAGACGCGACCCTGCAGAAGATGGCCAGAGACACCAAGGACGAGGCCAGGGCAGGCGAGCACTTCGAGACGGTACGCCGCTTCAAGGACGCCTCGGATCTGGTGGGCAACGTCTATCAGATCCTCTGCAAGGGAATTCCTGCTCCCCAGATCAACTGCGAGGTGGCCGTGCCCCTCGAACGCATGGGGGAGGCCCTTGAAATCCTGCAGGCATGGCAGGAGGCGAACCCCGGCGTGCTGCACTACCCCTTCATCCTGCGCTGCACCGGTCCCTCCGTGGCCTGGCTCAGTGCCGCCCATGACAAGTCGGTGTGCTGGATAGGTTTTCTGGTCTATCTGGCGGCAGACGGGACCTTCGTCGGGGGCTCCATGGAGCAGATGCGCGAGTTGCAGCAACTGCTGGTGCCGCTTGGCGGCATTCCCCATTTCGGCAAGCACCTGGCGATGGACCTCTACGACTTCCCGGCCCTGTTGCCGCGCTGGCACGACTTCCTGGCCCTGAAGCGGGAGCTTGACCCCCATGGCCGTTTCGAAAACCGCTGGCTCGGCGACCTGTTCGCCAACCGGTAAGGATCTGACATGACCGATATGCAAGACACTCGCTTACTCATCCTCCTGCCGATCAGAGGGGGGGCATCCCGATGACAGACATGCAAGACACCCGCATCCCCGTGACCCTGCTGACCGGTTTTCTCGGCAGCGGCAAGACCACTCTGCTCAATCACTGGGTCAAGCAGCCCGAGCTCGGGGAGTGCGCCGTGCTCATCAACGAGTTCGGCTCC
Organism: Aeromonas sp. R7-1; assembly: GCF_040908115.1. Taxonomy (NCBI): domain Bacteria; kingdom Pseudomonadati; phylum Pseudomonadota; class Gammaproteobacteria; order Aeromonadales; family Aeromonadaceae; genus Aeromonas; species Aeromonas sp. R7-1. The sequence continues at coordinate 12,178 of NZ_JBFODD010000022.1, forward strand.
GTGGGGCTGGATCACCATCTGGTACAGCAGGTGGACGAGCAGGTGGTGCTGCTCGATTCTGGCTGCATCTGCTGCTCGGTGCAGGGCTCCCTGGTGGAGGCGCTGCAGGGGCTTTTCATGAAGGCCATCCAACGGAAAATCAAGCCCTTCAAACGGCTGATCATCGAAACCACGGGTCTGGCCGATCCGGCCCCCGTGCTGTTCACGTTGAGGGAAGAGGGCTTTATCGCCCAGCGCTACCGCTTCGATGGCACCGTCACCGTAGTGGATGCCGGCCATATCGAGCAGCAGCTTGCGGCTCAATATGAGGCGGTCAAACAGGTAGCGCTGGCGGATCTGCTGGTGGTGAGCAAGGGGGATCTGGTGGATGAAGAGACCCTTGCTCGGGTGGAAGCCCAACTGGCGGCCCTCAATCCGGCAGCCCCCATCCAGCGGGTCAGCAATGGGGTGCTCTCACCCGCGGTGCTGGAGAAGCTCGGCGCCTACAACGAGGCGGCGGGGCGCGACGTGCGCCAGTTGCTGGCCTGGCTGCGTACCGAGTCCCCGAAACAGGGGCTGGCTTCGCCCATGCAGCCGAAGATGACGCCGTTTGCCGCCAAGGTGGGGACGGTCGCGCCCACTCGCTTCGAGCACGGCAATATCGAAAGTTTCTCCCTGCGCATCGGCGAGCCGCTCAAGCCTTCCCGCCTGCTGGCCGCCATCGACGCGGTGCAGGCACAATACGGCGATGCCCTGCTGCGTCTCAAGGGGATATTGCAACTGGAAGGGGAGAGCCAGCCAGTGGTGATCCACGGCGTGCACGGCCAGCTCTATCCGTTGCAGGCGCTGGGGGAGTGGCCCGAAGGCAAGGCCCAGTCCCGGCTGGTGTTCATCGTGAAGAGCCAGGACAGGGTAGGCATAGAGCAGTTGTTCCTCTCGACCCTCAAGGCCCCCGAACCCAGCCTGGAAGAGCACCTCAAGGCCATGCTCGGCCAGCCGGATGCCTGATATGCTGATATGACCCGCGCTCGTGCGGGTCTTTTCTTATGTGATGAGGAGAGACAGAACCATGCCTGACAGCTCCCCGATGGTGACGCCCGCCCAGCGCAAATGGCTGCCCTGGCTGACGGCGGTCGGTTTTTTCATGCAGACCCTGGATGGCACCATCCTCAACACTGCCCTGCCCAGCATGGCCGAGGCCCTGGGCGAGAGTCCGCTGCAGATGCAGTCCGTCATCATCGCCTACATGCTGACGGTGGCCCTGCTCATTCCCGCCTCCGGCTGGCTGGCGGACAGATTCGGCACCCGCCGGGTCTATCTGGTCGCCATCCTGCTGTTTACCCTGGGTTCCCTGGCCTGTGCCATCGCCAACACCCTGCCCATGCTGGTGATCGCCCGGGTGTTGCAAGGGGTCGGGGGGGCCTTGCTGATGCCCATCGGGCGTCTGGCGGTGCTGCGGGTCTACAGCAAGCATGAGCTGCTGAGGGTGATGTCGTTCGTCACCATCCCCGGTCTGCTCGGCCCCCTCATCGGTCCGGCCCTGGGGGGCTGGCTGGTGGAGGTGGCGAGCTGGCACTGGGTCTTCCTCATCAACCTGCCGGTGGGCCTGCTCGGCTTCGTGGCGAGCTGGCACTTCATGCCCGACCTTCGCCAGCACACCGCCAGGTTTGACTGGCAGGGGTTTGTGCTGTTCAGTGTCGGCATGGTGCTGGTATCCGTCGGTCTGCAAGGCCTGGGGGAGCACAGCATCTCAACCGGCTGGGCCCTGTTTGCGGTATTGTTCGGCCTGGCCGCCATGGCGAGCTACTGGCTCTATGCCGCCACGGCTGAGCAGCCCCTGTTCAGTCTGGCGCTGTTCAAGACGTCCACCTTCGCCATCGGTATCTGGGGCAATCTGTTTGCCCGCCTCGGCAGCGGCGCCATGCCGTTTCTCACCCCGCTCTTCCTGCAACTGGGGCTCGGCTTCTCCCCGAGCAAGGCGGGGATGACCATGATCCCCACGGTGATCGGCGCCATGCTGACCAAGACGCTGGTGAACAAGCTCATTCCGCGCATCGGTTATCGCCGCATCCTCATCGGCAACACCCTGGCGCTCGGGGCCATGATCGCGAGCTTCTATTTCATCGACAACCAGGTGCCCCACGGCGTACTGCTGGTGTGGCTGGCGGTCTTTGGTGCCATCAACTCCCTGCAATTTTCCGCCATGAACACCCTGACCCTGCAGGATCTCAGCAGCGAGCACGCCAGCAGCGGCAACGGTCTGCTGTCGGTGGTGATGCAGCTCTCCATGAGCCTGGGGGTGGCCATCGCCGCCAGCCTGCTGGGGCTCTTCTCCATCGGCCAGCCCGAGGAGAGTGGCCGCTGGCTGGAGGGGTTCCACCTCACCTATCTGTGCATCGGCCTGATGTCCATGCTGGCGGCGCTGATCTTCGCCCAGCTGGCGCGGGAAAAGCGCTGAGTCCCAGGCTCAGGGGGCGGGCAGGTAGCTCACGTCGCAGGGCAATCGGGCCAGCAGTCCGGCCAGGTGGGTGGTCTCCAGCAGGAAAGTCTGCTCGGGGTGGCCCGGCGTCCAGGTAAAGGCGTGGTGATTCATGAGCACGGGATCCACCAGCAGGGGGATGTCGGCGCGGGGCAGGAAGGGGCAGACGGCTCCCGGCAGGCAGCCAATCTCTGTCTGCATCTCGTCGGCGGTGCAGATGGAGGGTTTGGCACCGAGCGCCGCCTTGACCGCCTTGCTGTCGAGCCGGCCGTCCCTGTGGGTCAGCAGCAGGGCGAAGCGACCATCCTTGAATTTGAGGAAAAGGGTCTTGCTGAACTCGGCCTGCCAGCCGAGGTGAGCCTTGACCCGCTCGTCGGTGGCGTAATCGAGGATGGGTTCGTGCTCGAAGCGCTGGTAGGGCAGGTCGGTGAGCAACTGACGGTTGAAGTCGTGGATGGTATCGAGTGGCATGGGGTTCTCCTGTGATGGCGGTCATCCTGCCACTTGCACCGGCGCAGGCCCAATCACCGTTTCTTATCCGTCATCAGCGGAGTCATCAACAAGGGCACCCGAGGGTGCCCTTGTCGTTCAGTGATGCTGCAATTCGCCCGCTTTCCAGTGGAAGGGAATGGGGTCAAGGCGCTGGGAGGCTTTGTCGTAACCTGCCCACAGCTCAGCGATGGTGCGACCATCGATGGGATGGCGGAATGTGGGAGCCAGCTCCGCCAGCGGCCAGAGCACGAAGGCGTTGGTGAGGATCTCGCCGCGGGGCAGCACCAGCGGCGTCTCGCAGACCAGCTCGCCGTAGAGCAGCAGATCGAGATCCAGGGTGCGCGGGGCGAACTTCTTGGCATCCGGCTCGCGGCCGTGAGCGAACTCCATGGCGCGCAGCCGCTGGCACAGGGTCGCCAGGGGCAGCTCGGTATCGGCACCCACCACCAGGTTGTAGAAGGGGCGGCCGTTGAAGCCCACTGCCTCGCTCTCGAATACCCGGGAGACCTGCAACTCGCCGAATTCGGCGTGCAGGGCATCGAGGCCGGCGCGGATATGGCGTTCCCGATCGATGTTGGATCCCAGACTGATATAGATGCGGGTCATCAGCTGGCGCTCGCAGCCGGCGTGCGATGGCGCAGGATCTCGACCCCGACGCCTGCCGCATTGGGCACGGCACCCGGTTTGGTCAGGGTCACCTTGACCCACTGTACCCGCTCGTCTTCCAGCACCAGGGCGGCGACCTGCTCGGCCATGGTCTCGACCAGCTCCACTATCTTGCCCTGGGCGTGATCACAGATCTTGCGAGAGAGGGTGGCGTAATCCAGCGCCAGATTGATATCGTCGGTTGCGGCGGCTGGGCGATTGTCAAACCCCATCTCGAGGTCGAAACAGAGCTTCTGGCGAATGCCCTTCTCCCACTCATATACCCCTATGGTGGTCAAAACCTCGAGTCCGCGAATAAACACCTTGTCCATGACAGTACTTCTTCTTTACTCTTGATGGGCTGTGAAAACAGCGCAGGGATGCAGGCCCGGCAAGCAGATTGCCGCTGGCGGCCGGTTTGGGCGACACGCTTTCGGGCAAGCCCGGGCCTGGGAATGTGGCCCGCATCATACCCCATTCATATCGTGGTAAAAACGACCAAGATGACGGCCCTGACGATTTTGATGATTATTCTGGCCTATCTGGGCGGCTCGCTGTCCAGTGCCGTGCTGGTTTCCCGCATCACGGGTCTGCCGGATCCCCGTGACCATGGTTCCCATAACCCGGGGGCGACCAATGTGTTGCGCCTCGGCGGCCGGATGGCGGCGCTGATCGTACTGCTTCTCGACGTGCTCAAGGGGATGGCCCCCGTCTACCTCGCCTGGTATCTGCAGATCAAGCCCGTCTACCTCGGCTTTATCGGGGTGGCCGCCTGTCTGGGCCACATGTACCCCCTCTTCTTCCACTTCCGTGGTGGCAAGGGCGTCGCCACCGCCCTCGGTACCATGTTGCCCATTGGGTTTGCCATGGGCGGTGCCGTCATCACCACCTGGCTGCTGGTGCTGCTGGTGAGCGGCTATTCGTCACTGGCGTCCATCGTGACCGTGTTGCTGACTCCGCTCTTTACCTATCTGCTCAAACCGGAATACACGTTGCCGGTCTCCCTGCTCTCCTGTCTCATCCTGATCCGTCATCACGAGAACATTACCCGCCTGCTCAAGGGGGAGGAGTCCCGCCTCTGGGGGCGCCGGGGAGCGGTCCCACCAGCAGAAGTGATGAAAATGGATGATGCTGCGCAAAAAAGAGACGAACGAGACGAAAAGTGAAATTTCCCGTTGACCACCTGCCCTAAAATCCGTTTAATAGCGCCCACGCCCAGATAGCTCAGTCGGTAGAGCAGGGGATTGAAAATCCCCGTGTCGGCGGTTCGATTCCGTCTCTGGGCACCATATTTTGGTGCCATGAAATAAAAACGTGTTCATGCACAATGGTTTGAAGTGTGCCGGCTTAGCTCAGTAGGTAGAGCAACTGACTTGTAATCAGTAGGTCACCAGTTCGATTCCGGTAGCCGGCACCATTTGCCCAGATAGCTCAGTCGGTAGAGCAGGGGATTGAAAATCCCCGTGTCGGCGGTTCGATTCCGTCTCTGGGCACCACGAATAATTCCTCCTTAGCTCAGTCGGTAGAGCGACGGACTGTTAATCCGCAGGTCGCTGGTTCGAGCCCAGCAGGAGGAGCCAAATAAAAAGCCCAGCAGCAATGCTGGGCTTTTTCTTTTCCCGTTTTTCGATGTTCCGCTTCCCGCTGTTCGAAAAGCGTCCTGTCCGGTGACAAAGCTGTCGCAGCGCCCCTCTTGAATCTTTCCTCCCAGTGACTTGGCCCGTCTGCCGAGTATGATGGCGTGGTGAGTCCCTATGCTGTGCCCGCCGGATCACCCTGTCGTGATCGACGCCTGCCGTCACCCCGGCCCGGCAAGACGGGATCGGTTTCTTGAGTGAGGTCATGCATGAATGCAACAGAGCTTTGGCAGCTTTCCCCCGAGCAATTCAACGAGTGGCGGCGTGAGAACGATTATCCCCGTATCTGGGCGCTGCTGGTGGCGTCGCTGCCCCATTTCGACGACTGGATGGCGGAGCAGAAGATAGAAAAAAGCGTGATCTTCCAGATCGGCATCGCCCGCTTCATCAGCTCCCGCTGCGTGCTGAGCCTTTGTGTCTACATGAGCGACGACAAGGTCCGCCTGTATGAGAGCGCCTCGAGTGCACTGGAATCCCTGCGCAAGAGCGGCCTCATCCGCTCGGAGACCCGTTTCGAGCCTTACAGCATGTGGCTGGCGGGAAAACATGGCAATGACGAGGTGAAACGGGTGCAAAGCCTGCTCTCGGTCTCGGAGAACAACAAGGGGGAGGCCCAGGTGCTGGGCAAGCATCGTCTGCTCAACATCGGCGGTGTTGCCCTCAAAAGCCCCATCATCTCCGGCCGGTTGCTCGATTTCACCTGTCTCGACGAGCTCTCTCTCGATGGGGCCGTCAATAACTCCAAGGTTTATCTGTGGCACTGCTCGGCCAAGGGGGTCAGGGTCAATGGCGGGGTGATCGGGCTCGATCTGTTCGACTCTCTGCTGTGGGACCACAGGGCCTGGGCCAAGAAACGGGAGCTGGCGCTGGAGGACGGGGTCTTTCAGGACTTCACCATAGAGTGCGAGGAGATCCGCTTCCACTCCTCCCGGGCGGTGCTGAAAAACTTCAGCGTCAGCGCCAAGAACTTCGATGCCACCATGGAGCACACCAACCTGGACAAGGTGGAGGTGGTCTACAACGACAATGGGCGGATCGACCACAACGAGGCGAGCAAACTCTATCGCAATGCCAAGCGCCTCTTCTCCAGCGTGGGTGACACCGTCGACGCAGGCGAGTGTTACTACAAGGAGAAGCTGCACGAGATGAAGTCCCTGGCGAGCCCGCGGGAGCTGTTCCGGGAGCGCTGGTTGCGCAGTGGTCCGATGACGAAGTGCTGGCTCTCCCTGTTGTGCTATCTCAAGTGCGCGGGCAAGTTCATCAGCTTCATCACCTGGGGGTTTGGGGAGCGTCCCATCAGAAGCCTGCTGATGTCGATGGGGGTGATCCTGCTGGCGACCCTGACCTATTTCCTGGCGCCGGAGTCTGCAACCCACGGCCATCTGGGGCGCTCTCTCTATTTCAGCATCGTCACCTTCGTGACCCTGGGTTATGGGGACATCTCCCAGACCTCCTCGCCGCTGCAACTGCTGTCGGCCATCGAAGCCTTCTGCGGCATGTTCCTGACCGGTCTCTTCCTCGCGGGTTTTGCCTCGAAAACCAAGCAGTATTGACGGGAGCGCCGACGGCGGGTGCCATCAGTGCCCGCCTCCGGTGCCCTCCTGCTGTCTTGCCATCCCTCCCGGCTGGCCCGGCGACCTTGCTTGACGCAGCGGCGGTCGAGCGACTTTATTTAAAGTCATCGCATGCCATGGCAAGCGATGGCGCCACCAGCGCCCGGACATGACGCAATCAGAGGAGAAAGCCCGGTATCGATCCGCCAACCACCGATGTAGAGAAGGAATAACGCTATGATATTGAATCACTTATGGGGATTGTATGCCCATCCCCACACCGAATGGCATACCATAGACGAGCGGCACGACAGCTTCAGAAACAGTCTGACCCACATCCTGCTCGTGGCCCTTATCCCTCCCATCTGCGCCTACTATTCCGCCGTTCACATCGGCTGGAGCATCGGGGTCGGCGATCCCATCACCCTGACCGCCAACAGCGCATTCAAGCTGTCGGTCGCCATGTACGTGACCCTTATCATCGGCGTGTTGGCACTCTCCTATCTGGTGCACTGGATGGGGCATACCTTCGGCTCGGATCCCAGCTACACGACCTCGCTGGAGCTGGCGGCCTACACCTCCACGCCACTCTTCATGGTGGGCTTCTCCGCTTTCTTCCCGCATCTCTGGTTCGTGATGCTCATCGGTTTGGTCGGGCTGACCTATTCCGTCTACCTGCTCTATATCGGCGTGCCCATCCTGATGCACATCACCAAGGAGCAGGGATTCATCTACGCCAGCTCAGTGGTGACTGTCGGCCTGGTGTTGCTGGTCTGCGTGCTGGCTGCCACGGCCATCCTGTGGGGATCCGGCTTCGGTCCCGTCTTCACCCAGTAGCCGTGCGTGCCGACGGCAACGACGACAAGGGCGCCTTGATGGCGCCCTTGTCGTTGATCTCTCGCCTGGTCGGCGTGTCTTTGCCAGACCCGGGAGGGACGTCGTCTGCGTTGATCAGCGGGGATTGCCGCTGCCGATGCCGAACGGGATGCGGTAATCGCTGCTCTGATCGCCGAGGCTGACGGTCAGGTTGCCTTGGGCGCGGCTCGGGATCTGTACCTGCTGGGTACCCATCAGGTTGGCGTGGACGGAGGCCACCAGATCACCGGATTCATCGCGCACCTCCAGCATGGGGTTGGCCTTGCCAGCCATGGCGGCGCTGGCATGCCAGTTCACGAACAGCACACCCGGGGTGGCGTTGAAGTCGGCGGGGACGGAAGCCTGGGCAACACCGGCACTCATCAGGCCTGCAACGGCCAGCATCTTGATCACGTTTTTCATGTTCATTCACTCTCTTGGTTTTTATGTCATTGGCAAGGCCTGACAGGCCTGCATCAATGCATCCTTGCAAGAGGTCATTCAAATGGTGTGTTGTTTTGTCACGGATGTTTGTCACCCATGTGTATGGGGGACTGCCATGAACGACCAGTTGTTTTGCGGCTTGGCGCTCCTGCCTAAGCGATGTGTGAATATTAAGCGCCTCACCCGGTCATTGTTAGCGAGATAAACTGGCCTACACGTTCAAAAAATATGAATGATTTTTTTGTGGGGGGACATAGACGGGTTGGAGGGTGTTCACCCTTCCGGAGAGAGGTGCATGTCCCAGACCTGACACCGGATTGTCACATCCGGTGCGTACTGTGCGGCTTCATTTTCACACTGGTTCAAGGATGACTATGTTTCGCGTCTCTTCCCTTGCCGCCTGCGTGGCGGCCACCCTGCTGAGCGGCTGCCATTCGGGCAATGACTCCTCCTCGCCCGCCGTCGGCGACTATCAATACAGCACCAAGGCGGTCTATGCCGCCCGTCAGGCAATGAACAGCTATGAGGTTGCCCCTGAAGGCTTTAGTCCCGTCTTCACCGAGCTGGTCGCACGCCACGGCTCCCGCTCGCTGTCCAGCCCCAAATACGACGTGCTGACCAAGCTGGTGTGGGAGGAGGCCGCGAGACAGGGGGCCTTGACCGAGCTGGGCCAACGGCTCGGCGCCAAGGTGGACGCCGTCACGGCCGCCAACCAGACCCTCGGCTATGGCCTGCTGAGTGCGCTCGGCAAGGAGGAGCACGCCAACCTGGCGACCCGGCTCGCCGAACGGCTGCCCACCCTGCTGACCACTGAATCGACTCCCCTCTGCCTCAAGGTCGAGACATCGGGCAAGGATCGCGCCAACGAAAGCGCCTACTTCTTCATGCAGAGCCTGGCCAAAAGGGTCTCTCTGGTGACGGACAGCCCCGACTGTTACGTCAGCCAGGAGAACCCTTCCGAGATCGACAAGGGGCTGCGCAACAAGTTCGAGCTCTACTTCCACAAGACCGAGCCGCAGGGGGAGTACACCCGGTATCTGCCCACCTTCCAGGCCTATCAGGCCTTTGTCGGGGACGAAGAGAACGGGGTGGCTCCCGCTCCCGAGCTGACCGAGGCCCTCGATGCGCTCAAGGCCCTGCCCAGGACCCGGGTGATGGCCCGCGAGATGCTCGAGCGTCTCTACAGCAAGGCCTTCGTCGACGAGCTGGCCGCCGGGGTGGATTATGTGGCGGTGAACCCTGAAGATGGCGGCAAGACCCATGTGCGCGACGAGGTGGACGCCGCCCTCATGCTCTACAACCTCTTCATCATCGGCCCGGGGATGATCCGGGAGGCGCAGGCACAAGGCGGATCCTGGGATCTCGAGCAGTTCATCACGCCAGAGGAATCTGCCTGGTTCTCCTACCTTTCCGATGCCGAGGACTTCTACGAGAAGGGGCCGAGTCTTGCCAGCCAGAGCGCCACCTACGCCGTGGCCCAGCCCCTGCTTGACGGCCTCTTCAACGAGGTACAGACCCAGGTGGTGGAAGAGGCGGGCGAGCATGTCGCCAAGCTGCGCTTCGCCCATGCGGAGACCCTGATCCCGCTGGCGGCCCTGATGGAGCTGGAAGGGAGTCGTCAGAGCGCCCAGCCTGGCGTGCTGATGAGCCAGGAAAACAACGAATGGCGTGGCGGCTGGGTCTCTCCCTATGCGGCCAACATCCAGTGGGATGTCTACCGCAACGAGGACGGCCGGGTGCTGGTGAAGATGCTTTACAACGAAAAGGAGCTCGCCTTCAAGGCAGGTTGCGCCCCCATTGCGGTGGGCAGCTTCTTCTATGACTTCGGCGAGCTCAAACGCTGTTACGACTACTCGTCCTGACGCGCTCATGCCATCCCCGGGGCCGGTCATCGCCGGCCCCGTTTTTTTGGTTCAGGCGGAGCCGGCTTGTCGACGACCCGCCTGCCAGGTGGTGCCCATGGAGGCGGCGATGATGGCGGCTATCCCGAGCCATTGGGACGGGGGCAACTGCTCGCCCAGCCATACCAGTCCCATCAAGGCTCCCATGGCCGGTTCACCGCTGGTGAGAATGCCGTAGCTCTTGAGGGGAAGGCGGCGCAGGGCAAACATCTCGAGAGAGTAGGGGATGGCGCTCGAGAGCAGCCCCACCCCGATGATGGTGAGGATCACGGGGACGGTGAATGACGCCTCGATCGCACCCTCCAGCCCGAAGGGCAATACCAGCAGGGTGCCCACCCACATGCCCAGCGTCGGAGCCTGTGCGCCCAGCAAGGCTCCTGCCCGCTTTCCGGTGAGCATATAGAGCCCCCAGAAGAGGCCAGCCCCGAGAGCCAGTGCGGCCCCCAGGGGATCGATGGCCTGCTGTGTTGCCCGCAGGGGCAAGAGCAGCAGCAGCCCGGCGATGGCCAGTATCAGCCAGATGAAGTCTGCCCGGTGGCGTGAGGAGAGCAGGGCCACCGTCAGGGGGCCGATGAACTCGATGGCCAGGGCTACGCCGAGGGGAATGCGTGCGATGGCGAGATAGAAAAGCAGGTTCATGGCCCCAAGCGACAGGCCGTAGGGGATGGCGCCCAGCAGGGTGCGTCGGTCGAGGGGAGCACGCCAGATGCGAAACACCAGGGAGAGGAGGAGGGCGGCGCACCCCAGCCGGAACAGGGTCGTACCTGCGGCACCCAGCAAGGGAAACAGGGATTTGGCCAGGGAGGCGCCGAGGGTGATCGACAACATGGCGAGCAGGACGGCCAGAAGAGAGGAGAGGGCATTGGGATTGGGTTGCATGGTGTTCATACCGGGCAGGACGATGAGCAATAAAATATATCTGGATACTTGGGTAAAACCGGTCTAATACTGGCTTTGTGCGATAATTTTTATCTAATGAACCCCATGACCGACAAATTTGATCTGCTCATCCTCGCCGAGCTGCAACAGGATGCCCGTCTGCCCACGCCGGAGCTGGCCCACAGGGTCGGTCTTTCCGCCCCAGCCTGCTACCGCCGCGTCCGCGCCTTGCGGGAGTCGGGTCTCATCGAGCGGGAAGTGGCGCTGGTGGCACCGTCCACCATGGGCTGGCCCATCACCATGCTGGTGCTGGTGACCCTGGAGCGGGATCATGGCCGCATCGTCGATGAGATGATCGCCAGCCTGCAGCGGGAACCCGAGGTGATGGATCTCTGGTATGTGACGGGGGAGCAGGACTTCGTGCTGCAAGTGGCCGCCAGGGACATGCAAAGTTACGAGCAGTTCACTCGTCGGGTGCTCCATGCCAGGGATCAGGTACGCAGTTTCAAGACTCTGGTGGTCATGGGACAGCACAAGCGTTGCGGCGCCTTGCTGCCCGGGTAAAGAGGGGGTTGCGCCGAAGCCTTGCCGGCATTGCGGGAGCGCCGTCAGGGAAAGGAACAGGGGCAGGTACGGCCTGCCCCTTCTGTGTCAGCCAGGTTCCCCGGGCGCCAGCTCCTCTGCCGTCATGGGGCGCAAGACCCGGCAGGGATTGCCGACCGCCACCACGCCTGCCGGAATGTCTCTGGTGACAACTGACCCCGCCCCGATGACGCTGTTGTCCCCTATGGTGACGCCCGGGCAGATGACGACGCTGCCCCCAATCCAGACGTTGTTGCCGATGCGCACCGGCTTGCCGAACTCCACCCCCTTGATGCGCGGCGCTACCGCCACCGGGTGGGTAGCGGTGTAGATCTGCACTCCGGGGGCCAGCAGCACGTTGTCGCCTATGTGTACCTCGCACACATCCAGGATGGTGCAGTTGAAATTGGCGTAGAAATTCTCGCCGACAAAGATGTTGGCGCCATAGTCGCAGAAGAAGGGGGGCGTGATGAAACAGCGTTCTGCGCGGCCACCCAGCAGGCGGGTGAGGCGCTCATCCCAACCAGGGGCATCGGTTCGCTCCCGGTTCAGTTCTCCCAGCAGGGCGCGGCACTGCTCCCGCGCAGCCCGCAGTTCGGGGTCCCCTGCATCATAGGGCGCTCCCGCCACCATCTTCTGCCACTCGGGGCCACGCACGGCGGGCCGCTGCACTGTTGTTGCGTCAGTCATCATTGCTCCATCAGCCAGATCAGGGATTCGTAAGGGCGCAGCTTGCAGGATTGCGGGCGGACCGGGCTATCCGGGTAGTTGCCAAGCAGCAGTCGCCCCTCCCCGCTTTGCTGCTCGGCAGGCAGGGCAAACTCCACCGGCTCGCCGTAGAAGTTGCTCACCACCAGCAGGGTCTGACCGTCGGCGCGGCGGACATAGGCCCAGATCTGCGGGTGCCCTGCCAGCAGCTCCTGATAATCCCCCTGAGTGAAGATGGGGTGCGCCTTGCGAAGGGCGATGAGATCCCGATAGTGCCAGAACACCGAGTGCTGGTCGGCGAGCGCCGCTTCGGCGTTGATCTCGGGGTAGTTGGCGGCAGGCTTGAGCCAGGGCGTCCCGCTGGTGAAACCGGCGTTGGAGGCGGCGCTCCACTGCATCGGGGTGCGCGAGTTGTCCCGGGACTTGGCGCCGAGAATGGCGAGGATCTCGGTCTCGCTCATCCCTTCCGCCTGCTTGATGGCGAAGATGTTGCGGCTCTCCACATCCTGATAGTCGTTGATGCACTGATAGCCGGGGTTGGTCATGCCGATCTCCTCCCCCTGATAGATGTAGGGCGTCCCCTGCAGGCCGTGCAGCGTGCTGGCCAGCATCTTGGCGGCGACCACCCTATGCTCGCCCTCATCGCCGAAACGGGAGACGATGCGCGGCTGATCGTGGTTGCACCAGAAGAGCGCCGACCACCCCTTGCCATGCATACCGCTCTGCCAGTGGTTGAAGATGCGCTTGAGTTCGAGGAAATCGAACGGGGCCTTGGTCCACTTGTCGCCGCCTGGGTAATCCACCTTGAGGTGATGGAAGTTGAACACCATGGAGAGCTCGGAACCATCCAGCGCGCCATAGCGCTGGCAGTGTTCCAGGCTGGTGGAAGACATCTCGCCCACCGTCATGGCCCCCACGGGGGCGAAGACGTCGCGGCTCACATCCTGCAAAAATTCGTGGATGCGCGGCCCGTCGGTGTAGAAGCGGCGGCCATCCCCCACCTCGTCGTCAGGGAATGCCTGATCCTTGGAGATGAGGTTGATGACGTCGAGGCGGAAACCGTCGACTCCTTTCTTCGCCCAGAAATGGATGATCTTCTTCACCTCGGCGCGCACGGCCGGGTTTTCCCAGTTGAGATCCGCCTGCTCGCGGGCAAAGAGGTGCAGGTAGTACTGGCCGGTGGCCGGGTCCAGCTCCCAGGCGCTGCCGCCAAACTTGGATTGCCAGTTGTTGGGCACGCCGCCGTCCACCGAATCTTTCCAGATGTAGTAGTCGCGATAGGGGCTGTGCTTGTCCCCCAGCGCCGACTTGAACCAGGCGTGCTCGGTGGAGGTGTGGTTGACCACGATATCCATCACGATGCGGATGCCGCGATCATGGGCGGCGGCCAGGAGCGCTTCGAAATCGCTCATGGTGCCGTAGGCCGGATCAATATTCAGGTAGTCGGCGATGTCGTAGCCGTTGTCCACCTGGGGGGAGACATAGACCGGGGTCAGCCAGAGGGCATCGACGCCGAGGGTCTTGAGATAGTCGAGGCGGGCCATGATCCCCTTGAGATCACCGGTGCCACGGGCGCCGGAATCCTGAAAGCTTTTGGGGTAGATCTGGTAAATCACGGCGCTTTGCCACCAGGGTGTCTGTGTCATGGTTGGTTCGCTCATTGGTTGAAACCGGATTAGTTGGAACAGGGCAACGATAAAGGGCGGAGCCAGGGCTCCGCCGAGGTTGTGTGGATCAGGCCGTGGCCAGATCCAGCTTGCCGGCAGCCTGCTGGCGCTTGTAGACCAGCAGGGTCAGCAGGGCGGGGACCACGATGGCCACCAGCATGGCGATGGCGTAGATGCCCCAGTATTGCGGCTGGATGGAGAGGATGCCCGGCAGGCCGCCCACCCCGATGCCATTGGCCATCACACCGGCGAAGCCGCAGATGAGAGCCGCACAGCTTGAGCCCACCATGGCGCACAGCATGGGGAACTTGTACTTGAGGTTGATGCCGTACATGGCCGGCTCGGTCACCCCGAGATAGGCGGAGATGGCGGCCGGGACCGAGATCTCCCGCTCGTTCTCCTTGCGGCTGATCAGGATGATGCCGACGACCGCAGACGCCTGGGCGATGTTGGAGAGGGCGATCAGCGGCCAGATGGGGGTGCCGCCCATGCTCTGCATCAGTTGCAGGTCCACCGCGTTGGTGGTGTGGTGGATGCCGGTGATGACCAGGGGCGCATAGAGGAAGCCGAACAGGGCGGCGCCGATGGGGGCAAACGAACCCGTCATGGCCGCCTTGGCGGCAAAGCCGACGCCGTCACCAATCCAGCGGCCGAACGGACCGATCAGGGCGTGGGCCACGATCACCGCCAGCAGCAGGGAGATGAAGGGCACAATCACCAGGTAGAGATAGGCCGGGATGATGCGCTTGAGGCTGGTCTCCACCCAGGCGAGGAAGACACCCGCCAGCAGGGCCGGAATGACCTGGGCCTGATACCCCACCTTCTGGATGACGAAGAGGCCGAAGTCCCACACTTCCGGGGTCTGCTGGCCGATGCCATAGGCGTTCATCAGTTGCGGCGACACCAGCGTGATACCCAGCACGATGCCGAGGATCTCGGAGCCGCCCATCTTCTTCACCGCAGACCAGCAGACACCCACCGGCAGGAAGTGGAAGATGGCTTCACCCAGCAGCCAGAGGAAAGCGTGCACCTGGGCCCAGAACTGGCTGATCTCGGTGAGGGTGTGGGTGCCGTCGTCGAACATCTTGATATCGCCGATGACGTTGCGAAAGCCCAGGATCAGACCACCGGTGATGATGGCGGGCAGCAGGGGGACGAAGATCTCCGCCAGGTGGGAGATGCCGCGCTCCAACGGATTCATGTTGTGGCGGGCGGCCTGCTTGGCGGCCTCCTTGCTGCCGCCGCTCACGCCGATCTCCTGGGTGAGCGCCTTGTACCACTGATCCACCTCGTTGCCGATCACCACCTGGAACTGGCCGCCCTGGGTGAAGCTTCCCTTCACCGAAGGGATGGTCTCGATGGCCTTGGGATCGGCCTTGGCCGGATCGGCCAGCACGAACCTGAGCCGGGTCAGGCAGTGGCTGACAGTGGTGATGTTCTCTTTGCCGCCGATCCGCTCGATCAGCTGCGCCAGATGCTGTGTGTTGACTTTTGACATGAGCCTTCCCTCTGTGACTCCATGAATAATGGTCGTGTCTTTACCGGCTGGCCAAGGACCGCCCGTTTATTGGTATCGTTCCCAATCAGCATGAAGCCAGTGGCTGGCATCGGCAATGGGAACGTTCCCAATTCGTGGCGCTGGTCACAAAAAGCGCAAAACGCCGGGAATGGAGGAAAAGATAGACTACAGAGGCTGACAGGGGGCGATGGTCGCTCTGGGGGGTTGCCCCTCTTCAATCTGGTCGAGCAGCTGTCTGGCGGCCAGGATGCCGGCATCCTTGTAGCCGAAATCCAGGCTGAGGGTGTTGGCAAAGAGGAACGTCAGCATGGGATTGCTGCCAAGGCCGCTCACCAGGATGTCGGTGCGACCCTGCTCCTGCAGGTATTTGGCGGCGCCGATGGCCAGGGTGTCGCTGGCACAGACCATGGCCTGGGTGGTGGGGGTGAGCAGCTCGGCCGCGAGCCGATAGCCGCTTTGCAGACCGAGATCCCCGAGGGCGCTGCGGGGCGTGCGCCCCTGTTCCCGACAGTAGTCGAGGTAAGCCTGATGCCGACGCAGCCCGGTGGTGAGATCGCTGCGTTCCACCCCGAGATAGGCGACCTCGGTCAGGCCACGCTCCCCGAGGTGGGCGAGCACGGCGCGCACCGCCCCGTCATCGTCGAAGCAGACCGACGAGAAGCCGGGGCGCTCGCGGGCCATCAGCACCAGTTTCTCCCTGAGCGGCGCCATGGCGGCATAGTCCAGATCGTTGAAGGCAAACAGGATGATGCCATCCACTCCGCGTCGCTCCAGCACCGCCAGGTGCTCGCTCACCTTGGCGGGGGAGAACTTGCTCTCCATCAGCACGGCGTCGTAGCCACGCTGGTAGAGGGTCTCCAGCATGCCGCGCACCGCCTGGTTCTCGGAGCTGGAGTCGAGGCGCGACACCACGATGCCGACCACCTGCTGGCTCTGGCTGCGCATGGCCCGCGCCGATTTGCTCGGGACGAAACCGTGCTGGGCGATCACCGATTCGACCCTGGCCCTGGTCTGGGCATTGACCTTGGGATCCTGATTGAGCACCCGGGAGACGGTCGACTTGCCGACCCCGCTGAGGCGAGCGATATCGAGGATGGTCAGTTTCTTTTCCATGGGGGATCCGTGACAGGGGAGGGCGACAACCGGGATGCAGACATTGTTGTGATTAACTCCTGTGAATACAAGCCCATGGCGTTAGAATGCCCTTTCCCAGGCGACTTTCTTCGCCGTTGCACAGGACGCGCATCATGGATCTGTTGGCAAGTCTGCACTTCTCTCTCTCCATCACGGGCCCCATCTGTCTGGTGCTGGTACTCGGCATCTGGCTCAAGCGGCTGGGTCTCTTGCCCGACAGCTTCGTCGAGTCCGCCTCCCGTCTGGTGTTCCAGGTCACCCTGCCAGCTCTCTTGTTTCTAAGCATGGTGCGCACCGATTTTTCCACCATGCCGAGCCCCTGGCTCATCCTCTACGGCCTGCTCGGCACCCTCGCCGGTTTCCTGGTGCTGGAGGTGCTGGCGGCCCGTTTCATCAGCGAGCAGAAATTGCGGGGCATCTTCGTGCAGGGCAGCTTTCGCGGCAACATGGGGATCATGGGGCTGGCCTATGTGCAAAACGCCTACGGCCCGGAGGGGATAGGGGCCGCCGCCCTGCTGGTGGGCTCCATCACAGTGCTCTACAACGTGCTCGCGGTGATCACCCTGACCCGCAGCCTGGGGGGCGGAAAGGGGCTCACACCCATACTCAAGGGGATCGTCAAAAACCCCCTCATCATCGCCATTCTGGCGGCCCTGCCCTTCGGTCTGCTCGGCATCGAACTGCCCCAACTGGTCATTACCACGGGCAACTATTTCGCCAACATGACCCTGCCGCTGGCCCTGCTGTGCACCGGCGCCAGCCTCAACCTCAAGGCCCTGCGCGGCGGCGCCATGCTGACCGGCTGGGCCACGGTCAACCGGCTGTGCTGCATCCCCGTGCTGCTGGTGCTGGGGGCCTGGGCGCTCGGCTTCAACCCGCAGGCCCTCGGCATCCTGTTTCTCATCAGCTCTACCCCCACCGCCGCCGCCAGCTATGTGATGACCCGTGCCATGGGGGGTGACAGTGCCCTCGCGGCCAACATCATCGCCACCACCACCCTGGGCTCGCTCGTCACCACCAGCCTGGGGGCCGCCCTGATGAACTACCTGGGACTGATGGGGTGATGGGGCGCCGCCATGATGCACGACCCGGGGTTGACGGGATCGGCATTCACCCTTGACCTTGCCGGAGGCGGCAGCTTTAGGCTGATTGCACATCGACAGAGGAGAGAGCCCATGACCATCGAACTCACCGTTACCGGCATGTCTTGCGGCGGCTGCGCTGCCAGCCTGCAAAAGGCCCTGATGGCCCAGCCAGCAGTCCGCACCGCCACGGTCGACTTTGCCAGCCGCCAGGCCGTCATCGAGAGCGAGCTGAGCAAAGCCGAGTTGATCGCCCTGATCGAGGCGAGAGGCTTTCAGGTAGAGTGAATTATCACTTAATTGGTATAAATCAGACTAATATTCTGTTTACTTCTTTTTATTGGTGAGAATGATCACTTAAATCCCGTTTAAAAAGAATAAAAATGCTGCAATTCCCTCATCCAAAAGGATTGCAGCATGACCCTTCCCATTCGCAAGACCCTGATCGCCGCCGTGCTCGGCCTGACCCTCTCCCCTATGGCCATGGCGCTGCCCAGCGTGCACATTCTGGCCACCGGCGGCACCATCGCCGGGGCGGGCCAGTCCGCCACCCAGTCCAACTACGAGGCCGGCAAGGTGGCCATCGAGACGCTGATCGCCGCCGTGCCCGAGATGAAAAACGTGGCCGACGTGCAGGGTGAGCAGGTGGTCAAGATCGGCTCCCAGGACATGAACGACGAGGTGTGGCTCACGCTCGCCAAGCGGGTCAACGCGCTGCTGGCCAGGGATGATGTGGACGGCATCGTCATCACCCACGGCACCGACACCATGGAGGAGACCGCCTACTTCCTCAATCTGACCGTCAAGAGCGACAAGCCGGTGGTGCTGGTGGGCGCCATGCGCCCCTCCACCGCCATGAGCGCCGACGGCCCGATGAACCTCTACAACGCCGTGGTGACCGCCTCCGACCCCGCCTCAAAGGGACGTGGCGTCATGGTAGCGATGAACGACACCGTGCTGGATGCCCGCGACGTCACCAAGACCAACACCACAGGAGTGCAGACCTTCGCCTCCCCCAACTTCGGCCCGCTCGGCTACATCCACAACGGCAAGATCGACTACCAGCGCAGCCCGGCCCGTCTGCATACCAGCAAGACCCCGTTCGACGTGAGCAAGCTCGACAAGTTGCCCCAGGTCGGCATCGTCTACAGCTACGCCAACGCCTCGGACCTGCCGGCCAAGGCCCTGGTGGATGCCAAGTTTGACGGCATCGTCAGTGCCGGGGTGGGCAACGGCAACCTCTACCACACCCTGTTCGACACCCTGGCCAAGGCGAGCAAGGACGGCATTCGCGTGGTGCGTTCCGCCCGCGTGCCGACCGGTTCCACCACCCTGGATGCGGAGATCGATGACGCCAAGTACGGCTTCGTCGCCGCCGAGACCCTCAACCCGCAGAAGGCGCGGGTGCTGCTGATGCTCGCCCTGACCCAGAGCAAGGATCCGGCCCAGATCCAGCGCTGGTTCCAGCAGTTCTAAGACCTCGGCTCGGCCTGATTGACACTACCCCGTGAGATGAAGGGCAGGATGGGATCCTGCCCTTTCTTGTTGCGCCAGAGGCCGGCCCTCAGCTCATCATCAGCCAGCCGCAGAAACCCAGGTAAACCAGTCCCACCAGGGCGAGCCTGCCCGCCGTCATCCGCTCCCGACTGAACCCCCACCACAGCAGCGCGACCGCCAGCAGCGTCACCAGCGAGGAGAACATCATGGTGCTGTCCAGCAGCCAGGGGGTGAACAGCAGGCAGAACGCCTTGGGAATGGTGCCCTGGATCATCATGGCCCCGGAGATATTCGCCAGCGCCAGCCGGTGTTTGCCCTGCCGCACCCAGATTAGCACGTTCATCAGCTCGGGCATTTCGGTGGCCACCGGGCTCAGCAGCAGGGCCGCCAGCACCGGGGAGAGGCCAAGCAGCTCGCCCATGCTCTCCAGCTGGTGAACGAACAGCTGAGCCGCCAGCGCCACCACACCGAGCGCCACCAGGGTTTGCAGCAGCACCTTGCCGAGCGCCGGGATCCTGGCGTGCGGATCCAGCTTGAGGGGGGAGGGCAATTCGGCATCGTGGCTGTCGGTCTGTTTCAGCTCACGTCGCACATAGAGGAGGTAGATCAGCACGAACAGGGGGGCCAGCCAGGTTTTACCGGTGAAGGCCACCATGCCAAGCAGCACGGCCAGCAGGAAGATGCCAGCAAACCAGGTCTGATCGCGGCCTATTTCGCGCTGCACCTCGCCATTGATGGCTCTGTGCTCCCGGCTCATGCACAGCAGCAGGGTCACGCCGACGGCAGCATAGCCTATGGTAGCCAGCACCAGCGGGCCGCCGAGGGCCGCACCTATGCCTATCTGCTGCTGGGCGGGGGCATCCCCCATCAGCAGGGCGGTCAGGGTAACGATACATTCGGGCAGGGCCGTGCCGAGGGCGGCCAGCAGAGAACCGGTGGCGCTTTGGGACAGTTTGAAATGATGGCCGGTCCATTCGATGCCGTTGACGAAGTATCCGCAGGCCAGATAGATGGTGACGGCAGAGATCAGAAATAACAGCAGGGTGATCAGCATGATGAGTAACCGCCAGGCGAGCAGAACAACCGATGGACCCGATACGGCTCGCCCGGCTGGCGTGCATATCGAGGCCAAAGGTCTTGCAGGACGACAGGTGCTATCGCCGCCCATGCCATGGATCTGCGGATCCAAGAGTGTTGGCATGGGCCCTGCCCGGATTTCGGGCGGGTTGCTACTCCCCAGTGACAGTGCGGGCTTTTTACCAAGTGGCTCGGTGAGGCGCAAGGCCAACAGGGGATGATCCGCGCGACAAGTTGTAAAAGGATGTGACAACCCCCTCGACTCTCCCGTCCGGGATCCTGATCTTTTTACGGGGATCCTTGTGCTGGCACAGCGATTGCTACGAGTTGGCTACTGTCCACATTGACTTGGGAAGGGTGAACGATGAAACGGTGGATCCAACATTTTTACCAGCTTAATCGCCTCAACTGGCTGATGGTCTGGCTGCTGCTCTGCTGCAGCATCATCCTGCTGTTTCCGGCCGGATTGATGAAAGGTGCCGTGAGCCAGTGGGCCACGGCTCATGCGGCCTGGCTTGGAGTCGGCATGTTGATCGCCATCTCCTATTTCTGCAGTCAGGGCTTCCTGATCGCCTGGGAGTGGGCCTGTGACGAGTGGCAGTCCCGCCGCCAGCAGGATCAGCTGGCCCAGATGATTGGCTTCCTCGACTTCAACGAGAAGGCGGTGCTGCGGGAGTTCGTACTGCAACGGAAAAGCGTCATAAACCTGCCGATCACCGAACCCGCCGTCAAAAACCTGATGGATGCCGGCGTGCTCACCTACGCCTACGGCAAGCCGACGCGAGAGAAGGAGGACGAGAACCAGATCCGCGCCCTGATGATCGCCCTGCCAGCGCGCCCTCTGCTGACCTACAAGGTTCTGGGGCTGTCGCGGGGCAAGATGAGCGACGAGCAGGTGGAGCAGATCATGAATGCCAGGCCCAAATTCGCGCAGAAAAGCCTCCAGCGCTGACCTTCTCCCCCCATGAAAGAAAAGAGCCGGACATCTGTTCCGGCTCTTTGCTGTCTGGCGTTGCTTATTCGGTTCTGGCCTTGAGGTAGCCGGCGTAGTCGGGCACCTGGACGCTGAATGCCTGCTGCATGTGCGGGCTGTCCATGATGAAGTCCGCCGTCGCCTCGTTGGTGGCGACCGGGATGTTCCAGACGGCCGCGAGGCGCAGCAGGGCCTTGACGTCAGGATCGTGGGCGGCGGGATTGAGGGGATCCCAGAAGAAGATCATCACGTCTATCTTCCCTTCGGCGATGAGGGCGCCGAGCTGCTGATCCCCTCCCATGGGGCCGGAGAAGAGGCAGGTAATGGGCAGCTGCGCCTTCTTGCCGAGCAGGGTGCCCGTGGTGCCGGTCGCATAGAGGTGGTGGAGCTTGAGCTCCTCCTTGCGGCGCAGCACCCAGTTCAGCAGAGGGGCTTTCATGTTGTCGTGAGCCACCAGGGCAACCCGTTTGTGGGGCGCCATCTCGCGTGCAATCAGTTCCATGGAGGTCATCCGTAGCAAAATGATGGGAATGGGGTCGTATCCTAATCGAAAGCGGCGCCTGCCGCTGCCCCATGCATCGTAACTGTGATCCCTGAGGTGGTTCAATCTGGCGCCTGCCATCCTGACAGACTCTGGCCTGCCTTGTCAGCAGCCAGGTTGGCCACCGTATCGTTGGGCAAGATCTCTGCCGCTGGCGCCATGAAAAAACCCGCCTGGGCGGGTTGGGATTGTCTCTTGATGTCATCGCGATTCAGGATGACTCGGCATGGAGCTGGGATTGCTGGTAGTTTTCCAGACCGATGCGGGCGATGAGATCGAGCTGGGTTTCCAGCCAGTCCACATGCTCCTCTTCATCCTCCAGGATCTCCTGGAACAGGTCGCGGCTGACGTAGTCCTGCACGGACTCGGCATAGGTGATGGCGACTTTCAGGTCTGGGATGGCGTCCATCTCCAGAGACAAGTCACAGCGCAGCATCTCTTCCACCGTCTCACCGATGCGCAGCTTGCCCAGATCCTGCAAGTTGGGCAGCCCTTCCAGAAACAGCACCCGCTTGACCAGCTCGTCGGCATGTTTCATCTCATCGATGGATTCGTGATACTCCTTGTGCCCCAGCCCCTTGAGGCCCCAGTCATCATAGATGCGGGCATGCAGGAAGTATTGGTTGATGGCAACCAGCTCATTGGCCAGCACCTTGTTGAGGTGGGCAATGATTTTGGGATCTCCTTTCATCGACATTACTCCTCGTGTTCGAGCCTAGGCAACGATCACTAGAGCTTAGTCCAGAAACATGACCATAACGTGATGGGGAAAGTCGTCCCCTGGAGGGCAGAAGGAGAGATGAAGACGAGAAGTCGGCGGTTTTACGCCACTTCGTAATAGAGCGGTGCCTGCTCTGACTCCATCTTGTCGATTTCGGTAGCGATGATCTCCATCGCCATGCGCACACATTTACCACATTGAGCACCGACTTCCAGCGACTGTTTCAACTGTCGGAATTCAGTCTTGCCTGCCTGTACCGCCTTGCGGATCTGGTTATCTGTGATGCCGCGGCACAAACACACGTACATAATCTGGACCTCATGCTGGAATGAGATGAAATCTAAATGAGAATGGTTCGTAGTGCAAAGAACGAATGGTAATAAGATCCCGTGCTTGCCAGTGATTCCACCCTTGGGGAGAATGCCTTCATCAGAGAGGATGCGAACATGTTCAAAAATCTATTCAATGCCCTGTTCAAGGGAGAGATCGCCCAGAGCCCCGAGGTTGAGCCCATCGAATACATGGGCTATCTCATCTATCCCGAGCCCATGGCGGAAGGGGGGCAATACAGGCTGGCCGGTCGCATCACCAGGGAGATCGACGGGCAATTACAGACCCATCGCTTCATCCGCTCCGATCTCTTTGCCAGCCCGGCGGATGCCGAGCGCTTCATGGTGCAAAAGGCCCATACCTTCATCGACCAGATGGGGGAGCGCATGTTTGAACCCCGCGTGAAGCCAGACGCCAGTCCAGCTCCATGATGTCAGCCGAGCTGCTCGCCTTGCGCCACGCTATCGCTTCTGCCGGCGAGCGGCGTCTGATCTGGCTGGAAGGGGAGGAGGATGACTGCATCGTTCGTGCCGAATCCTTGCTGTGGGGGGCGGTGTTCTGGCTGGGGCAGGGTCCTGAGCGTCATGCTCCGCAGCCTGCCGCCAAGGCGCTTCAACGGCTCGGTCAGGAGTGCGACACCCTGGTATTCAATGCCTTCAGCGGCTTTCATCCCGATGCATTCGGTGCCTTGGCGGGGACATTGAGGGCTGGGGGGCTCTTGCTTCTGCTGACCCCGCCGCGGGAGGTATGGCCGACCTACCCAGACCCTGATCGTCAGAGGCTGGTCGCTCAGCCAGAGGAGGCCGATCGTGCCGGGCAGGGGTTCATCTCCCGTCTGGTACGGTTGCTGGCAGAAGATCCGGCGCGAGATCTGACGCCTGCCTCTTGTGATATGACCTGGCAGCCTCTCGACGGGGACCGGCCGCTGAGCGCGGATCAGGCCCGTGCGCTACCCGCCATCCACAACGTGTTGCACGGCCATCGCCGTCGCCCCCTGGTGCTGAGCGCCGATCGCGGTCGTGGCAAGAGCGCCGTGCTGGGGCTGGCGAGCGCCGACTTGCTGAGTCGGGATCCGGCCTTGAGGATAGCGGTGACAGCCCCTTCCCACGCTACAGTGGCGACACTTTTTGCCCATGCAGAGCGCGCGCTGGCAGAGATGCCTGAGCGGCTGGCCGGTCTGAGCTATGTGTCCCCTGATCGGGTGGCTCAAGGAGACGTGCTGGCGGATCTGCTGCTGGTAGATGAAGCCGCCGCCATCCCGACCCCACTGCTGGAGGCCATGCTGGCCCGTCACAGTCGCATTGTCTTCGCTACAACGGAGCACGGCTATGAGGGGACGGGGCGCGGCTTTCATCTGCGCTTCAAGCGGATACTCGATGAGCAAACCCCGGATTGGCAGGAGCTGCGCCTGGTGGAGCCCATTCGCTGGAGCCTGAGCGATCCGCTGGAGCCTCTGATCTTCCGGCTCCTTGGTCTGAATGCTGACATATCGGCACCTCATCCCCCGACATCACCGACCTGGCGCCTGGTCGGACAAGATGAGCTGGCCCGTGATGACGCGCTGCTCAATCGGGTGTTCGGCCTGCTCGTGCTGGCTCACTACCAGACCAGCCCCAGTGATCTGCGGTATTTGCTGGAGGGGCCGGATCTCGACATTCATCTGATGGAGCAGGGACAGGAGTTGCTCGGGGTGGCGCTGGTCGCGCGGGAGGGCAATATACCCCCTGATCTGGCGCATGCGATCTGGGCCGGACGAAGGCGCCCTCGTGGACATCTGCTGCCCCAGTCGCTGCTGGCCCACGCCGGTTTCGTGACGGCGGGGGAGCGCTCTTATGCCAGGGTGATGCGCATCGCCATCCATCCTGCCCTTCATCGTCTCGGGCTGGGGTCCAGGTTGCTGGACAAGCTGGTATCACATTACCGGGCATTAGGGGTCGATTATCTGGGATCTGCCTTCTCCGCCAGTCCAGATCTGCTGCCATTCTGGCTCAAGGCGGGATTGAAGGTGCTGCGTCTTGGTCTGCAGCGCGATGCGGCCAGCGGCAGTCATGCAGCTTTGCTGCTGATGCCGTTGCAATCGGAATATCACGCCGAGCTGGCGCAATGGCGACAGCGTTTCATGAGCCAGTTGCCGGCCCTGCTGGCGGGTGAACTCAAGAGGCTGGATACCGAACTGGTCTGGCTATCCCTCAGGGGCGGACCTGTCACTCATGTGCCGGATCTGGATGAATTCGAGCATCAGGAACTCGATTGCTTTGCCCACCATCACAAGCCATTCGAATTGTGCCAGGCGACACTGCAACGCTGGCTGCTCCGGCAAGTGATGATGCTGGATGCGTTGAGTCAGGATGAACGACGGTTGCTGATCGCCACCATCTGGCAATATGCGTCCTGGTCCGAGCTGGCTGCCCGACAGGGTGTCGCGGGCAAACCCGCCCTGATAAAAGCATTGCGCTCCCTGCTGGCCAGACTGCTGGCTCAGCAAGCACCAGCGGGCTGACACCCGCCTCTGGCACGGCAGAAAACCGCGGAGCCCGGGAGGAACCCATGGCCCCTCCCGGGTTCTGCACATCGATTCGACTCACCATGGCTAAAGCTCTCCCCGTTCAAGACGTGGCCACCCCGGGACCCGTTTCTCCCTCTTCCCTGCTCGCGTTTTGCCTATTGCCACTGCTCTGATGAGCCTGGTCAGGGCTGTCTGCATTTTGGTTTTTTCTGAATATGGACTAATACTTGAATGTGAAATGAATTTTAATAAATGCATTATTTTCAGATGGTTAGCGTTGGGTGTATGGAATGCAGGCCATCTTCTTCAACGTGCACAGGGAGTGCAATGTGAGAAACGATGCAGCTCAGGCAGGTGCCGGAATGATGATGTGGTTCATCAGCAGCAGCGCCTTTGCCAATGAGATCCGGTTCAACATGACGCGCGGGGCGACCGCCATCAGCCAGCAGGTCTATGACCTGCACATGACGATTTTCTATATCTGTTGCGTCATCGGTCTGCTCGTCTTCGGCATCATGTTCTGGTCCATCGTGCACCATCGAAAATCGCGCGGTGCCAAAGCCGCCCAGTTTCACGAAAGCACCCGCATCGAGTTGCTGTGGACGGCCATCCCCGTGTTGATACTGATCGCGATGGCGGCACCGGCAACCTCGACCCTGTTGAAGATGGAGGATACCTCCAAGGCCGATCTCACCGTCCTCGTCACGGGCTCGCAATGGAAATGGCATTACAAATACCTCGAGTATCCGGTGGCGTTTTATTCCCTGCTGGCGACCAGCAAACAGCAGATCTCCGGTGATGCCCCCAAGGGCGGCCATTATCTGCTGGAGGTGGATAACCCTCTGGTGTTGCCGGTCGGCAAGAAGATCCGTTTCCTGATGACCTCGGACGATGTCATCCACTCCTGGTGGGTTCCCGCCTTCGCCGTGAAAAAAGATGCCAATCCTGGCTACATCAACGAATCCTGGACGCGGATCGACAAGCCGGGCACCTATCGTGGGCAGTGCGCCGAGCTGTGCGGAAAGGATCACGGTTTCATGCCCGTGGTTGTGGTGGCCAAATCCGCAGAGGAGTTCGAGGCGTGGATTGCCAGAAAGGGAGACGAGCAGGCAACCGCCAAGGCACAACAACAGGCGCAGGCAGCGGAGACCATGACGTTGCCACAAGCCATGGCGCTGGGGGAGAAAGTCTATCTGGGGCACTGTGCGGCCTGTCATCAGCCCGCGGGTACCGGATTGCCCGGCATCTTCCCGGCGCTCAATGGCAGCAAGGTGACCACACAGGCGGAGCATCGTGCCCAGCATCTGTATACGGTGTTGCACGGCCGGAGTGGTACGGCGATGCAACCTTTTGGCAAACAGTTGACGGCACAGGAACTCGCCGCCGTCATCACCTATGAACGCAATGCCTGGGATAACAAGACCGGCGACCTTGTGCAGCCAGCCGAGGTGCAGTCCCTTCTCAACCCGGCCAATCCGGACAAGGACAAGTGAGGCGTCGGCATGAGTGATGGAATCACGGATACCCCGCACAGCGAACATGTCCACCAGCCGGCGGCCGGTCTGAGGCGCTGGCTCTACACCACCAACCACAAGGACATCGGTACCCTCTATCTGTGCTTTGCCCTCACCATGTTCTTTACCGGTGGCGCCATGGCCATGGTGATCCGGGCAGAACTGTTCCAGCCCGGACTGCAACTGGTGGAACCCCTGTTTTTCAACCAGATGACCACGGTACACGGCCTCATCATGGTCTTTGGTGCCGTCATGCCCGCCTTCACCGGCCTCGCCAACTGGCTGATCCCCATCATGATTGGGGCCCCTGACATGGCGCTGCCCCGCATGAACAACTGGAGCTTCTGGATCCTGCCGTTTGCTTTCCTCATCCTCCTGTCGAGCCTGTTTATGGAGGGAGGCGGCCCCAGTTCTGGCTGGACCTTCTATGCCCCCCTGTCCACCCAGTACAGCGGCAACAGCACGGCCCTGTTTGTCTTTGCCATTCACATCATGGGGATCTCCTCCATCATGGGGGCCATCAACGTCATCGTGACCATCTTCAACCTGCGGGCGCCGGGCATGGGCTGGATGGAGATGCCGCTGTTTGTCTGGACCTGGCTCATCACGGCGTTTCTGCTCATCGCTGTCATGCCGGTGCTGGCGGCTGCGGTGACCATGGTGCTGACGGACAAGTATTTCGGGACCAGTTTCTTCGATGCGGCAGGTGGGGGGGATCCTGTCCTGTTTCAGCACATTTTCTGGTTCTTCGGGCACCCGGAAGTCTACATCATGATATTGCCGGCTTTCGGCATCGTCTCCAGCATCATTCCGACCTTCTCCCGCAAGAAGCTGTTCGGTTATCGCTCCATGGTCTATGCCACCAGCAGCATCGCCTTGCTCTCCTTCATGGTCTGGGCTCACCACATGTTCACCACCGGATTGCCCGTGGTGGCGGAGCTGTTCTTCATGTACACCACCATGCTGATCGCGGTGCCGACAGGGGTAAAGGTATTCAACTGGCTTGCCACCATGTGGCGTGGTTCTCTGACATTCGAGACCCCCATGCTGTTTGCCATCGCCTTCATCACCCTGTTCACCATTGGCGGTTTCTCCGGGCTGATGCTGGCCATGACGCCGGCTGATTTTCAGTATCACGACACCTATTTCGTAGTGGCCCATTTCCACTATGTGCTGGTGACCGGTGCCGTCTTCTCGATCCTGGCCGCTGCCTACTACTGGTTGCCGAAATGGACGGGGCACATGTATGACGAGCGGCTCGGCCAATGGCATTTCTGGTGTTCGCTCGTCTCGGTCAATGTGCTGTTTTTCCCCATGCATTTTGTCGGGCTGGCGGGCATGCCTCGCCGCATTCCCGATTACGCCCTGCAATTTGCCGACTTCAACATGCTGATCAGCCTGGGGGGCTTTGCCTTCGGCCTGTCCCAACTGCTGTTTGTCTGGGGCGTGGTCAAATGCATCAGAGGCGGAGCCAAGGCGAGCGATCGGGTATGGGAGGGGGCCGAGGGGCTGGAATGGACGCTCTCTTCTCCCCCTCCCTATCACAGTTTCCAGACTCCGCCGGATATCCGGTCGGAAGAGCGTTAGGGAGGTCATATGACCCAGGTCAGTCATGCCCCCTTGCTCAGAAAACTGGCTCTGGTCGTGCTCGTCATGTTTGGTTTTGCCTTTGCGCTGGTGCCGCTTTATGACGTCTTCTGCCGGATCACCGGCCTCAATGGCAAGACGTCTGATCAAGCGGCCAGTACGGAGCGGGCGGTGATCGACAGCAAGCGGAGCATCCAGATCGAGTTTCTTGCTCATGCGGATACCCGGATGCCGTGGGAGTTCAACGGTGAGACGGCTCGGCTGTCGGTGCGGCCGGGGGAGGTGAAGATGGTCAACTTTCGGGTGTTCAATCCCACGGAGCGGACCATGGTGGGTCAGGCGGTCCCGTCGGTCTCTCCCGGTCCCGCCGCAGCCTATCTGAAGAAAGTGGAGTGTTTCTGTTTCAATCGCCAGGAGCTGAGGGCAGGGCAGAGCAAGCTGATGCCGCTCAAGTTCTATATCGATCCGGCACTACCGGACAGCATCAATACCATCACGATCTCCTACTCGCTCTATGACATCACGGAGTCCGTACCTGCACCGGCACTCGCACAGAGGAAATGACCATGGCCAAGGTGAACCAGACCTATTATGTCCCGGACCAGAGTCGCTGGCCCATCATTGGTGCCATTGCACTGTTTTTCCTGGCGTTGGGGGCGGGACATCTGGTCAATGAAGTGGCGAGTGGGCAGACCGGTTTCGGCCGGTATCTGATGATGGCCGGTGTTGCCCTGCTGGCATTCATGTTGTTTGGCTGGTTCCGTCACATCATCCGGGAGTCAATGACCGGGCTCTACAGCGCCCAGATGGACAGATCCTTCAGGCAGGGCATGGTCTGGTTCATCTTCTCCGAAGTGATGTTCTTTCTGGCTTTTTTCGGAGTGCTGTTCTATGCCCGCCAGCTTGCGGTGCCCTGGCTGGATGGTGCGGGCCACAGGGTGATGACGGGCCAGCTGCTGTGGCCGGATTTCACCGCTCACTGGCCCCTGCTCAAGACGCCCGGCGGGGCCACGACCCAGGCCATGCCCTGGCAGGGGATCCCCCTCATCAATACCTTGATCCTGCTTGGCTCCTCCGTGACCCTGCTGTTTGCACACATGAGTCTGGAAAACGGCAGACGCATGCGGCTCAAGGGGATGTTGCTGGCCACCGTGGTGCTCGGGCTGACATTCCTGTGGTTTCAAGGCTATGAGTATCTGCATGCCTATCGGGATCTCGGGCTGCGGCTGGATTCCGGCATCTATGGCAATACCTTCTTCATTCTGACCGGGTTCCATGGACTGCACGTGCTGCTGGGCACCCTTTTCCTGACCATCATCTGGCTGCGCATCATGCTGAGGGATCATTTCACTCCACAGCGTCATTTTGCTTTCCAGGCTGCGGCCTGGTACTGGCACTTCGTCGATGTGGTCTGGCTTTGTCTGTTCGTCTTTGTCTACCTGCTTTGATGCCGTGCTCAGTAGGGGCGCGGGTTGGGCTCCAGCCAGCCCATCGCGAGAGAGAGCAGCAGTATGATGACCACCAGCAGGGAGAAGAAGACGCGCCGGCCCAGAGGTACCGACATCTTTTGCGTATTGCCTGCACTGAGCATCAGCCAGAGGGCGTGAAACAGCTGACCGATGATGAGCAGCAGCATGAGTACCAGAACGACCTTGATCAACATCTTGGGATCCTCCTCGATATGCGCGATTCGGCTGCACGAGACAAGCGACGACCATGGCATCACAGACGCTGGTTCGTCTTGTTGTTCACTCTGGTGGTGACGGCCGGTTTGTGCAAGCTGGCGTTCTGGCAGTGGCAGCGCGGAATGGAAAAAACGGCCTGGCTGGCGCAGATGGCAAAGATGCAGCAGGCCGGGCCAAGGACATTGGCCCAGATCGACTGGCAACACCCGGAGTCACTGGATGGCCAGCCTCTGCAAGGGAAAGCCGAGTGGGTCAGCCCTTATGTCTGGTTGCTGGACAACCAGATCGTTAACGGGGAGGTTGGCTATGACGTGCTCATCCCGGTACGCGCAGAGGGGGGATCCTCACTGTTGCTGGTCAACCTGGGATGGGTGCCCGCGCCATCCGACAGGTCGCAATTGCCCAATCCCGCCATCCCCGCCGCAATGACCCTTGAAGGTGTTCTGCGCATGGCTCCCGGCAGCTTCCTGCTGGGACAGAACATAGAACCAGGCCCCTACCCGAACCGGCTGCAATCCATCAGGGTCGAGACCCTGCGACAGGCAATCGGAGCCCCGCTTGCAGACGCCGTGTTGTATCAAAGACGAACCCCATTCCTCTATCACTACCAGCACAATGTCATGCCTCCTGAAAAACACCGGGCCTATGCGGTGCAATGGCTCGGCTTGGCGCTGGTGGTTCTGTCAGGGGGGGTCATGCTGACGAGGAGGTGCTCCCCATGAGCGGATGGCGACGCTGGCGGGTGCCAGCGCTCTTTGCTGTGGTGATCCTGCTGCCTGTGGTGCTGGCGGCTCTGACTCTTCACCAGGGCTGGTATGAGCCCGGCACGCGCAGCAAGGGGCACTGGCTGCACCAGGAGATCTACCTGCTGCAACCGCTTCCTGCCCATCAGCACCAATGGCGACTGGTCTATCTGGTGGCCCCTCGCTGCGAGGGGCAATGCCGGCAGGTCCCCGCGCTGATGGCACGTATCCAGGCCGCACTTGGCCGTAATCTGGACAAGCTGGAGCTGGTCCAGTTGACGCCACCTCACGAGGCAAACAGTGAAATGAGGGAGGGGGATATACTGCTGGTAGACGCCCGCGGGCTGGCCATCTTGCGTTACGAGGTACCCGGCAGCACGACGACCTGGCCGTTGCTTGGCAAGGCGGTACTGTCGGATCTGCAGCAACTGCTCAAGTATCAGCGTGGGGTGCAGTGACGATGCAGCCGGCATGGGACTCGCATCTTCTGGTTACTGCACGGTCAGCGAGGCGGCATATGAAGATGCACAAGAGGCTGGCCTCCGCGGCCATTGCGCTGGCAGTTCTGGTCATCGCGCTCGGTGCTTATACCCGGTTGACGGATGCCGGGCTGGCTTGCCCCGATTGGCCAGGTTGCTATGGTTCCCTTGCCATTCCCCGCGCCGAGCATGCGGAACTGGCGGCACAGCGCTATCCGGCCAGCCCGCTTGTTCCTCACAAGGCGCGCAGCGAGATGGTGCATCGCTACTTCGCCGGGGTGCTGGGAGGCGTGATTGTGCTCCTGTCCGGCTTGGGCTGGCGTACAGGCGGCCGACTGCGCCACCTCTCGCTTATCTTGCTGGTGCTGGTTGCGGGTCAGGCGGCGCTGGGTATGTGGACGGTGACCCTGGCCCTGCATCCCCTGGTGGTGACCACTCATCTGCTGGGTGGCTTCGCCATCCTGACCTTGCTTTGGCTCTATCGGGCCGAATTGGCAGGCTTCACTGTATCCCCGCCCGTACACCAGGGGGTGTCCTGGCTTGGCAGCATGGCCTGTGGCGTGCTGCTGCTGCAGATCGCGTTGGGGGGCTGGACATCGGCGAACTATGCGGCCATGGCGTGTGTGGAGTTTCCCTTGTGCCAGGGCAACTGGCAGGCAGAGCTGAATTGGGCGCAAGCCTTTCATCTCCCTATGGGGCACGCCAGCTATGAGTTCGGCGTGCTGGGCAAGGAGGCGCGCCAGACCATTCACATCGCCCATCGCCTGGGAGCGCTGACCACGGCCTTGCTGGTGGGGGCTTTCGCCCTCGCGCTGCTCCGCCAGCGGACGCCTCTGAGAGGATTTGGCTGGCTGTTGCTGGGTCTGCTGACCGTGCAGATTGCCTTGGGATTGGCGAACGTCCATCTGGCCCTGCCACTGGCCAACGCCCTTGCGCATAATCTGATGGCCGCCCACCTGCTGGCCTGCTGTGTGCTGGCGCGCGGGAGACTCTCTATGCCTCATCACAACCCCTTGCGACCCCCTGGGATGGTCAGGAGCCGGACATGAATGGGAGAGTGCGGGCACAGCGCTTTGCCCTCCGCCGGGTGCGCGATTATTGCCAATTGACCAAACCAAAGGTGGTCGCCCTGCTGCTCCTGACCGCCTGGGTGGGCATGCTGCTGGCCGAGCCGACACGCGCCTCTCTGGACGAGATGATACTGGGCCTGGCGGGGATTGGACTGCTCGCTGCCGGGGCGGCGGCCATGAACCATTCTCTGGATAGCGGCATCGATTCCCGGATGCGCAGAACGCGCTGGCGCCCGGTCGCCATGGGACGGATCACGCCGGGGCAGGCGATGAGTTTCGCGATCTGTCTGGCACTGTCGGGGTTTGTTCTGCTCCATTGGGGCGTGAATCCCCTGACTGCCTGGCTGACTTTGGCCAGCCTGTTCGGCTATGCGGTCGTCTATACCCTGCTGCTGAAGCGGGCCACTCCGCAGAATATCGTCATCGGCGGATTGGCGGGAGCCATGCCACCGCTCTTGGGCTGGACCAGCATCACGGGGCAGCTCTCGGCCGAGCCCTGGCTGCTGGTGATGATCATCTTTACCTGGACGCCGCCCCATTTCTGGTCCCTGGCCATCCACCGGCGCGATGACTATGCCGGTGCCGACATTCCCATGCTGCCGGTCACCCACGGCACCGATTTCACCAAGACAGCCATCCTGCTCTATCTGCTGATCCTGATGCTCGTCTGCCTGCTGCCCTATCTGATCGGTATGTCGGGGCTTGTCTACCTGATCGGCAGTCTGGGGCTGAACCTTGGATTCTGCTGGCATGGCTGGTTGTTGAAATATGAGGAGCGCCCCGGCCAGGCGATGCGCACCTTCCGTTTCTCCGTCTATCACCTGATGCTGCTGTTTGGTCTGCTGATTCTGGATCACCACTGGCTGTGGCGGTTGTCATGACGTTGACGCGGGTCGCGGTTGGGTGAATGGTGACGCTGCGTTGGTGCACAGCAGGGATGCACAGACCTGATGCAAAACAAGATGGCCCCTTGGGGCCATCTTGTTTTCAGGGGGACGGGAGCCTAGAGCTTGACCATGATATGGCGCGGCACCGTGTAGTCCTCCAGCGCATAGAGGGAGAGATCCTTGCCGTAGCCTGACATCTTCATGCCGCCGTGGGGCATCTCGGAGGTGAGCATGAAGTGGGTGTTGATCCAGGTACAGCCGTACTGCAGGTGGCTGGCCACCTTGCTGGCAAGGCCGAGATCCCGGGTCCAGACCGAGCTGGCGAGGCCGTAGTCGGAGTCGTTGGCCCACTGCACCACCTGCTCGGCGTCGCTGAAGCGGGTCACCGACACCACCGGGCCGAACACCTCCCGGCGCACGATTTCATCCTCCTGACGGGCGTGGGCGATCAGGGTCGGCTCGAAGAAGAAGCCGTTGCCGGGGCGGATCTTGCCCCCCGCCGTCACCTCCACGTGACCGCTGCTCTGGGCCCGCTCCACGAAGCTGGCCACCCGGTTGCGCTGCCGGTCCGAGATGAGCGGTCCCATCTCCACCCCCTCCTCGTGCGGACCGCCCACCTTGATGGAGGCGACCGCATCTGTCATGGCGGCGACAAACTTGTCGTAGATCTTGCCCTGGGCGTAGATGCGGCAGGCGGCGGTGCAATCCTGGCCAGCGTTGTAGAAGCCGAAGGTGCGGATGCCCGCCACCACGGCCTCCAGATCCGCATCGTCAAAGATGATGACCGGTGCCTTGCCGCCCAGCTCCAGGTGGGTGCGCTTCATGGTGCGGGCGGCGCTCTGCAGGATCTTCTGGCCGGTGGCGATGTCACCGGTGAGCGACACCATGCGTACCAGCGGGTGCTCCACCAGCGGCGCCCCCACGCTCTCGCCCCGGCCGCAGACGATGTTGATGACGCCGCGCGGGAAGAGCTCGCTGGCCAGCTCCGCCAGGCGCAGGGCGGTGAGCGGGGTCTGCTCGGAGGGCTTGAGCACCACCGTATTGCCGGCGGCGAGCACGGGGGCCATCTTCCAGGCCGCCATCATCAACGGATAGTTCCAGGGGGCGATACTGCCCACCACCCCGATGGGATCGCGGCGGATCATGCTGGTGTGCCCCTCGATATACTCCCCCGCCAGCGGCCCCTGCAGGCAGCGGGCCGCACCGGCGAAGAAGCGGAAGCAGTCCACTACCGCGGGCAGCTCGTCATTGAGCACCGCCAGATAGGGCTTGCCGCAGTTGAGGGATTCCAGCGCCGCAAACTCCTCGGCGTGGCGTTCGATGGCATCGGCCAGGCGCAGCAGCAGGGTACTGCGCTGGGCTGGCGTGGTGCGGCTCCACTGGGCGAAGGCGCGCTGGGCGCCGTTCACCGCCCGGTTCACCTGCTCGAACGAGGCTTCGGGCACCGAGGCGAGAAGCTCCCCGGTGGCCGGGTTGAGGATGGGCTCGGCCGGGCCGTCACCGGTGACGAACTGGCCGTCGATCAAGAGTTGGGTAGAGAGTTTCATGGTTGCATCCTTGCGCACGCGTTGAGTCGTTATTTGCCGCTGCCGGCGACGTCCTGGCCGTCGCGGGTGAGGTAGTAGGCAAGCAGAATGGGAATGGTGGTGAAGGCTACTATGATGAGCGCCACCACGTTGGTGACCGGCCTGTCCCGTGGCCGGATCAGCTCCTGATACATCCAGATCGGCAGCGTGGTCTGCTGGCCGGCGGTGAAGGTGGTGACAATCACCTCGTCAAAGCTCAGCGCAAACGCCAGCATGCCCCCCGCCAGCAGCGCGGTGGCGAGGTTGGGCAGGATCACGTAGCGCAGGGTCTGGAAGCCGTCGGCACCGAGATCCATCGACGCCTCGATGAGGCTCTGGTTGGTGCGGCGAAAGCGTGCCAGGGCATTGTTGTAGACCACCACCACGCAGAAGGTGGCGTGGCCGATGACGATGGTCCAGAAGCTGAAGGGGATCTCCATCACCCCGTAGGCTGAGCGCAGCGCGATGCCGGTGACGATGCCGGGCAGGGCGATGGGCAGCACCAGCAAGAGCGACACCACCTCCTGGCCGAAGAAGCGGCTGCGGGCGATGGCCCCCGCCGCCAGGGTGCCGAGCACCATGGCGGCCAGCGTCGCCAGCCCCGCTACCTCCAGCGACAGCTGGATGGCGCGCCACACGTCGGGGCGGTTGAGGGTCACTTCGAACCACTTGAAGGTGAGCCCGGGGGGCGGGAACTGGTAGCTCTTGCTCTCGCTGGTGAAGGCGTAGAGGAAGATGAACAGGATCGGAAAGTGCAGGAACAGGAGGCCGCCGATGGCCGCGTACTTGAGCAGGCCGGAGGCCTGGCTGCCATGGTCCCGTTTCATGGAGGTATTAGAGCGCATCGAAAGCCCCCAGACGTTTCGCTGTCGTCAGGTGAATAGCCATGATCAGGATGGGCACCTGCGAACGTGTGTGGATGAGTGACATATGGGTATCAAAGCGCATCGAAAGCCCCCAAGCGTTTCGCGATGGTGAGGTAGATGGCGATGATGAGGATCGGCACCAGCGAGAAGGCGGCAGCGAAGGGCAGGTTGCCCGCCGTGCCCTGCTGCATGTAGACCACCTGACCTATGTACATGGTGGAGTTGCCTATGATGCCGGGGATGATGTAGTCCCCCAGCGTCAGGGAGAAGGTGAAGATGGAGCCCGCCACCACGCCGGGTAGGGCCAGCGGCAGGATCAGGGTACGAAAGGTCTGGGCCGGGGTGGCGCCGAGATCGCCGCTCGCTTCCAGCAGGGAGCGCGGGATCCGCTCCACCGCCGCCTGGATGGGCAGGATCATGAAAGGCAGCCAGACGTAGACGAACACGATGAAGGTGCCGATGCGCGAGAACGACAGCGACGGCCCCCCGATCACCGGCAGCGAGAGGATGGCGTCCAGCAGCCAGTCCAGTCCCAGAGTATCTGCCAGCCAGCTGATGACCCCCTCCTTGGCCAGGATCAGCTTCCAGGCGTAGACCCGCACCAGATAGCTGGACCAGAGCGGCAGCATGATGCCGACGTAGAACAGGGCCCGGGTCTTGCCGCTGGTGTAGCGCGCCATGTAGTAGGCCACCGGAAAGCCGAGCAGGGCGCAGGCCAGGGTCACCAGCAGCGACATGCCTACGGTGCGCAGGATCACGTCCAGGTTCTCAGCCCGCAGCAGGGCGACGAAGTTCTGCAGCCCCAGTTCGTGGCGGATCTGGCCGCTGAACTCGTCCAGCCCGAAGAAGGCGTTGGAGAGCAGCATCAGCAGGGAGCCGACATAGATGATGCCGAGCCACAGCAGGGGCGGCCCGAGCAGAATAGCCAGCAGCAGGCCGGAGCGGCCATAGAGCAGGGTGGAGAGGCGCCGCAGCGGCCGATAGGAGAGGGGGGCAGTGGGTTGGCTCATGGCAAGGCTCGCACTGTGGGGGGCGCTCATGGTTGAGCTCCCTGAGGGGCGGTGTGCAGGCGATGGATCGCCTGCTCCGGCCAGCTGAGGCTGACCCGGGCGCCACGGGGCAGGCGGGCCTGGCCCTCGTTGGGGTGGTTGACGATAAGCTCGAGCTGCTCGCCGAGATCGACCCGATAGCGCACGAAGGGGCCGAGGTACTCCACTTCGCGCACTTCCCCTGACCAGCCGGGCGTGCCGGCCTCGGCGAGGCGGATCCGCTCAGGGCGGACCATCATCTGGTGAGCATCGCCGCACAGCCGGCGGGCCTGCTCCCCATCGAACAGGTTGACGGTGCCGACAAAGCGGGCGACGAAGGGGGTGGCGGGGGCGTCATAGACAGTATCCGGCGCGGCGATCTGCTCGATCTTGCCCTGATTGAAGATGCAGATGCGGTCGCTCATGGAGAGCGCCTCCTGCTGATCGTGGGTGACGAAGATGAAGGTGATGCCGAGCTGGCGCTGCAAGGCTTTGAGTTCGAGCTGCATCTGCTCGCGCAGCTTGAGGTCGAGGGCCCCCAGCGGCTCGTCCAGCAGCAGGATGCGCGGCTGGTTGATCAGTGCCCGGGCGATGGCGATGCGCTGGCGCTGGCCGCCGGAGAGCTGGCCCGGCTTGCGGTTGCCGACGCCGGGCAGGCGCACCAGCTCCAGCATCTCGTCCACCTTGCGGTAACGCTCCGCCTTGGCGACGCCCTTGAGCATCAGGCCGTAGCCGATGTTGTCGCGCACATCCATGTTGGGAAACAGGGCGTAGTCCTGAAACACGGTATTGAGGTTGCGGTCGTAGGGGGGCACGGTGGAGCAGGGCTCGCCGAACAGCCGGATCTCCCCCTCGCTCGGGTACTCGAAGCCCGCGATCATCCGCAGGCAGGTGGTCTTGCCGGAACCGCTTGGCCCCAGCAGGGTGAAAAACTCGCCAGCCGGGATCTGGAAGGAGATGTCGTCGACCGCCTTCACCTCGCCATAGTGGCGGCTGACCCGGTCAAATTGTACGGCGTTCATGGGACGTCCTTGTCTGTGTGGGAAGCGGGCCGGACTCCTGTCCGGCCCCATCTGGTTATCCGGTCTTGGCGGCCACCCAGGATGGCGATATAGTCCGAAACCCAGCGGTAGCACAGAGGACACGCAGGTCCCCTGCCGCTGGGATATGGCCTTGTTCTACCAGCATCAGCGGCCACCCAGAATAGCGATATAGTCCGAGACCCAGCGGTAATACGGCACGCAGGTTCCCTGGCTCTTGCACTGGGAGACGGGAGTACGCCAGAAGTGAACCCGATCGAAGTTGTCGATGCCGTTGATCTTGCACCCCTCTTTCCCGAGCAGGGCATTGCCCTCGCAGGCGGCCGGCACCACGGGCACGGACCCGAACCAGGAGGCGAGATCCCCCTGCAGCTTGTTGTTGAGGGAGTGCTCCAGCCACTGATAGGCACAGGTGAGGTTCTTCGCTTCGCTGTGCACCATGCTGGTGTCGGCCCAGCCGGTGACCCCTTCCTTGGGCACCGTCGTGGCGATGGGCTGCTTGTCGGCGATCAGGGTATTGGCCTGGAACGGCCAGGAGCCGGAGGCCACCACCCCCTCGTTCTTGAAGTCGTCGATCTGGACGAAGGCATCGTGCCAGTAGCGTCCCACCAGCTTGCGCTGCTGGCGCAGGAGGTCGAGGGCGGCCTTGTACTGATCCTCGTTCAGCTCATAGGGATCCTTGATGTCGAGCGCCGGCTGGTGGCTCATCAGATAGAGGGCGGCATCGGCGATGTGAATGGGGCCGTCGAACGCCTGCACCCGCCCCTTGTTGGACTTGCCGTCCGGCAGGGTCTGCTCCTCGAACACCACGCTCCAGGAGTCGGGCGCCTTGGGGAACACCTTGGTGTTGTACATCAAGATGTTGCCGCCCCACTGGTAGGGCACGCCATAGTGCTTGCCGTCTACCGTGTGCCAGGGGGCATTCTGCAGGCGGGGGTCTATCTTGCCGTAGCTCGGGATGAGCGCCAGGTTGAGTGCCTGCACCTTGCCACCGGCAATCAGACGCAGGCTGGCGTCGCCGGAGGCGGTCACCAGATCGAAGCCCCCCTCGTTCATCAGCGCCACCATCTCGTCCGAGGTGGCGGCCGTCTTGACGTTGACCTTGCAGCCGGTCTCTTTTTCGAAGCCGGTGACCCAGTCGTAGTTCTTGTCGGTCTCGCCGCGCTCCACGTAGCCGGCCCAGGCCACGATGTTGAGCTGGCCTTCACCCTTGCCGAGGGTGGTGGGGGCAGCCTGGACCTGGCTTGCCAGCAGCGCCGGGATCAGGGCCAGGGTCAGAGGGGTCAATTTCATCTTGCTCTCCTTGCATGATTGGCAACCGTGGCGGCGCCACAGTAGGCATTAACATCCTGTTAACCAGTCATGAGCGTAGGAGAAGCCGGGAGCAATGAGAATTTCAATTTTTAACGGCTTGGGTATCTGTAAAATCGATATCGAGTGCGGATGAATCTGATTTTTTTGCCGGAGTCACGGCTGTTCAGGCTCAGTCCTAGCGGGGGAGGTGCTGGCGGGCCCGTAGCCGGCTCTGATCTCTGGCGATGTCGATGAACTCGCGTGCGGCCCAGTCAAGGCGCGAGCCGCGCCGCCACACCAGACCGATGTCGATGGCGGGGATGGGCTCCTTGATGGCGCGGGCCTCGACCCGCTCTTGCTCCAGCGACCAGGGGCGGTAGGCAAAGTCCGGCAGCAGGGCGAGCCCGAGCTGGCTCGCCACCAGGCTGCGCACCGCTTCCACCGAGGCGGTACGCAGCACGATGCGCGGCGAGATACCGTAGCGGCGCAGGCCGCCGCCGATGATCTGGTCCAGCTGGTCGGCGGTCAGCGAGATCATGGGCTCCTCGCCGAGCGCCTTGAGGGAGAGGGTAGACTCGGCGCAGAGCGGGTGGTTGGCGGCGAGCCAGACCCGCAGCGGCGAGCGGGTCAGCAGCTCGGTATCGAACGCCTCCTGGCGGATGGTGCGGTTGGTCATCAGGATCCCCACATCCACCTCGCCGTTGACGATCTGGTGTTCGAGATAGGGCTGCTCATCCTCCTTCACCTCGATCTGTACCGCCGGGAAGGCGCGGCGAAAGCGGCCGAGGGCCTCCGAGAGGTAGTAGCCTGCCACCAGCGTGGTTACGCCTATGGTAAGCCGCCCCTGATCCTGCTGGGCTACCGCCTTGAGGGACTGGCTGGCTTCGGTCATGGCGCTTAGGATGCGACGGGCGTGCAGCAGAAACTGGTGGCCCTGGGTGGTGAGGCTGACCCCGCGCGGATTGCGCTCGAACAGGGCGGCGCCGAGCTCGGTCTCCAGCTCGCGGATGGCGCTGGTGACAGCCGACTGGGAGATGTGCAGCTCGGCGGCGGCGCGGCTGACCGAGAAGCTGTCGGCCACCGCCACGAAATAGCGGATCTGGCGAAAGGTGAAGTTCATCTGGGCGTCCTGCCACGTGCGATCAAGGTGAGTGCCAGCTTAACCTCGAATCGCGCCCAGACAAAAGGCGCCGTGATGGCGCCTTTGTCGTTGTTTTTACGGAAATTAGCGGGCTGTCACTGCCTCTGTGACCGGTACACGGTTCACTCCCTTGCCCAGATAGGCGAGGGTGATGGTCACTATGATGCAGGTGAAGCTGAGCCACATGTAGGGCAGGTAGTCGAGGGTCGCCACCCCGAGGACACCAGCCATGAAGATGCCGTTGTCGCTCCAGGGCACCATGCCGCAGGTGAGGGTGCCGCCAAACTCGGCGTTGCGGGAGAGGTTCTTGCGCGCAAGCCCCAGTCTGTCGTAGTTCTTGGCCATGATCTTAGGGGTCAGGATCAGGGACACATACATGGCGGAACCGAACACGTTGGCCAGGAAGGCGGTGCCGATGGTGTGGCTGGTCAGGCTGCCGGCGCTGTTGATGCGCTTCTCGAAGGCGCTGGCGATCACTTCCAGGATGCCGACCTTCTCCAGCAGACCGCCGAAGCCCAAGCCGAAGATGATGACGGCCACGGAACCCAGCATGGACTCCATACCGCCGCGGCCCAGGATGTTGTCGATGAAGTCGACGCCGGAGGTGATGGCAAACGGGCTGTAGGCGGAGTGCATTGCCTTCACCGGATCCATGTCCTGGAAGACGATGGCCCAGACAAGACCCAGCAAGGCGCCGAAGCTGATCACCGGGAAGGCGGGCTTGCGGTTGGCCAACAGGCCCAGCACCAGCACCACGGGCACTATGGCCATGGGGGTGATGTTGAACTGCTTGTCGAGGGCGTCCATCACCAGATTGACCTGCTCCAGGCTGACGTTGCCGGAGTACTGCATGCCGACCACGGTAAACAGGGCGGCGGTGATGACGTAGGAGAACAGGCTGATGGGCAGCATCCCCTTGATGTGTTCCATCACGTCGACGTTGGACATGGTCGAGGCCAGCACCACGGAGTCGGAGAGCGGGGAGAGCTTGTCACCGAAGTAGACGCCGGAGAGCACGGCACCGGCTACCAGCGGCGCGGGTACCCCCAGGCTGTGGCCTATACCCATCATGGCGATGCCGGCGGTGGCCGCCGAGCCCCAGGAGGTGCCGGTGGCCAGCGAGGTGAGAGAGCAGATGATCAGGGTCGCCAGCAGGAAGATGGAGGGGTGTATCACCTTGAGGCCGAAGTAGATGATGCTGGGGACGATACCGCCGGCAATCCAGGTGCCCACCAGGGCACCGACGGAGATCAGTATCAGGATGGCCCCCATCCCCTTGGCGACGCCGTCGACTGCCGCCTGCTCCAGGGATTTGTAATCGTGGCCGAGCTTGATGCCGAGCCCCATGATGACGAACCAGGCGATGAACAGTGCCAGCTGGATTGGCAGATCCAGCACGCTGGTGAAGGAGAAGGCCAGGGCCAGGAAAATGGCCAGGCAGGCAAATACTTGCGACATACCCGGCAATCGGATGTGGTGTTGTTGGTTTTGCATAGACGCTCCCTAAACTCTTGCTCGCCAAGGTCAGCCCCTCTCGTCCTGCGGATGCGTCGATCCCGAGAGGCTTACCAAAAGAGGGCGCAATCTACCATAAAGCGGAGGTGTAAAATCCCTGCTCATTCGGCAAAACAGCTTTAAAATTTTAAAATCCCACAAAATAGTTGATCTGATCGGCATTTTTCACTGTTCAATCGACACCGTTTGATAGCCGGAGATCCATAGGTAAGTTCGATTGCAGATGACAACACCAAGGATGATAATGGTTATCATTAATCTTTTTCGGACCAATGCCAATGAACTGGATAGCACGCGCTCTGCTCTTGGCCGCCCTTCTGGCGGTGCTGGTCTGGGGTCAGGAGAAGGAATACGGGTTCTGGAGCCTGGGATTCTTGCTGGCTGCCTGGGTCATGCTGGAACCCAGGCTGAGACCGGTGTTGATCCTGCTGCCGGTTGCGGGAATGACAGGGGTCGTCACTCTGCTCTGGCAGCAGGGCTGGCATTAAGCCTGGCGAGTGGGGACGGCCTGGATCTTGTCGTAGGCCTGGCGCAGGGAGGCGATGACCTTCTTCTCCATCTCGCTGCGTTCGGCGTCTGTCGTGAAGTAGATCATGTCGACATCGTGACGGATGTAGTGGGAAGGAAGCTGGTTGAGTGTCAGGCAGCAGAGGTCTGCCAGCTGATAGGGGGTCAATGTTCGAGCCAACCCCTGTTTTTCTATCTCCTTGAGCACCAGATGCTCATAGAAGTTGTGAATATCGGTATCCAGGATCATGGGAAAACCCCCGTGGTGGCGCAGCATCTTCAACAGCATAGCCATGGGGCATGAAAACACAAAAGGCCCGTTACTCTCGTAACGGGCCTTTGCAGAATGATGGTGCGAAGAGAGGGACTCGAACCCTCACATCCGTGGGACACTAACACCTGAAGCTAGCGCGTCTACCAATTCCGCCACCTTCGCACACTGATTTTCTCCAGCTGGTTTTTAAATGCGGTTGGAGCGCATTTTCTGCGTTTTACATGCCAGAAGCATGGTGCGAAGAGAGGGACTCGAACCCTCACACCCGGGGGGCACTAACACCTGAAGCTAGCGCGTCTACCAATTCCGCCACCTTCGCACATCGGGTTATCAGTCTGGATTTACATGCTGTCTGACAAAAGCATGGTGCGAAGAGAGGGACTCGAACCCTCACACCCGGGGGGCACTAACACCTGAAGCTAGCGCGTCTACCAATTCCGCCACCTTCGCACAT
>NZ_JBFODD010000023.1:0-290814 GCF_040908115.1 Aeromonas sp. R7-1
GAGGCAGGGAGGGGGTTGAGAGAAAGTCGGAGAGTTTTCTCGATAGATGGCAGGAGCTGGAGTGGGACGATATCGGCATGCAGATCCGCGCCAAGACCGCCCCCGATGTGGCACGCGCCCTGAGTGCCCCGCGCCGCACGCTGGCGGACTTTATGGCGCTGATTTCCCCGGCCGCCGAGGCGTATTTGCCGCAGATGGCGGCCGAGGCCGAGCGGCTGACCCGCCAGCGCTTTGGCAACATCATCGGCTTCTATGTGCCCCTCTATCTGTCGAACCTGTGCGCCAACGACTGCACCTACTGCGGCTTCTCCATGAGCAACCGCCTCAAGCGCAAGACCTTGAATAGCGAGGAGATAGAGCGCGAGTGTCTGGCCATCAAGGCGCGCGGTTTTGACAGCGTGCTGCTGGTGACCGGCGAGCACGAGCACAAGGTGGGGCTCGCCTATTTTCGGCAGGTGTTGCCCATCATCCGCCGTCACTTCAGCACGGTGGGGATGGAGGTGCAGCCCCTCCCGCAAGCCGAATACGCCGAGCTGAAAACCCTCGGCCTCGATTCGGTCATGGTCTATCAGGAGACCTACCACGCCCCCACCTACGCCCGCCATCACCTGCGCGGCAACAAGCGGGACATCGCATGGCGCCTCGCCACGCCGGACCGCCTGGGTCGCGCCGGTATCGACAAGATCGGGTTGGGGGCGCTGATCGGTCTCTCTGCGGATTGGCGTGCCGACAGCTACTTTGTCGCCGAGCACCTCGCCTGGCTTGAGCGCCACCACTGGCAGAGCCGCTACTCCCTCTCCTTCCCGCGCCTGCGCCCCTGCACCGGTGGGCTGGAGCCTGCCGTGGTCATGTCGGATCGCCAGCTGGCCCAGCTTATCTGCGCCTGGCGCCTCTTCTCGCCGACCCTGGACTTGTCCCTCTCGACCCGCGAGTCGGCCGCCTTTCGTAACGGCGCGGTGCGCCTTGGCATCACCCAGATGTCGGCCGAGTCGCGCACCCAGCCGGGTGGCTATGCCGAGGGGGATAAAGAGGAGCTGGAGCAGTTCGCCATCCACGATGACCGCCCGGTGGGGGAAGTGGCCGCCGCCGTGCGGCAGGCGGGTTTGCAGCCGGTGTTCAAGGATTGGGAGCCGTTTTTGGGTCGTTAACGACGTTTACACCTGCGGTAACAGACAGCGGCAAGCAGATCGGAGGGGCAGATCCCCGCCACTGCTTGCCGCTTTGCTTTGTTTGTTCCAACAGGATTGTCTCTCTGGTGTAACGATGGCTCTTGATATCGTTTCGCCAGTGCAAAAATCGTGGCTGCTGCTCAGCTTATCGAATTGGTCATTGCGACCATTAGCAATGGCCGATTTGGGGGAAAGGGGTTGCCGGTGGCGGCTATGTAGCCTGCGTAGGGTGCAATAAGCGGAGCGCATTACACCGCGATTGTGACAAGAGGTGCAACTCACTTCATTCATTACACTCTATGATGCAGATTTGTATTTGTTGCAGGAGGTTTAATCAAGCAAGAAAAGCAAAAAAATAAATGGCAGCACAAATATTGCCATTTATCTAATTCGTAGCTTTTTATTTTTTCCAATGTGAATGTCAGCTATTATTGTTATGTCTTTTCTCACGTAACAATACCTCAAATATCTGGATCATCTCTGAGATTTCTGCTGAGTTTGTTATATCTCTTACTTCATCTATTAGTTGAGATGGTTCATTGAACTCATCAA
Source organism: Aeromonas sp. R7-1 (assembly GCF_040908115.1). Classification (NCBI taxonomy): domain Bacteria; kingdom Pseudomonadati; phylum Pseudomonadota; class Gammaproteobacteria; order Aeromonadales; family Aeromonadaceae; genus Aeromonas; species Aeromonas sp. R7-1. The sequence continues at coordinate 1,722 of NZ_JBFODD010000023.1, forward strand.
TGGGCACGTTGAATAACGATGATGCCTTTGATAATATTTTTTTTGATGGGCATTTTTTCCCATTTTCTATAGATGATAGATACGATGTTGTTATGTCTAATGCATCAGCAGTATATGCGAGACTATACTGCATCTTAATTCTCAGCCCTTTTAATTTGAATCCCGCAAAGGCCATGTTAATTTTAGTCATCACTTACTCTCTTTTAAGGTTTAAATGTTTAATTTGTAATTCACATCCCCCTCTAGTGTTGTGGTGAACAAGAGTTGACCACATATGAGCGCTACTAATAAAGATACCTGACCGTTCTTTAAAGTATAGTTTTAGTTTGTTGAATATAGACACAAAGTTTTCTCTGGCTTCGCTCGTTATTGCCACCGTCAGCCAAGGCTTAGGCTTTAATTCAGAGTCTCTACCTGCATAGATAAATCCAAGTTCACTGGATAATAGTTCCTCCAATACTATATCTATAGATAGGATTTTTTTATGGAAAAATTCCATTTTTTCTATCCTATTGAGATTGGAAATAACCATGTTAGCAAGTCTCTAATCAAAATTGAAAACCTGTTGATTACTTATCCTAAGCAAGGAAAATAGTCAGATTCTCTTGCTTTACAAAAAAGTGATTGCTTCACTTTTTTGCAGTACGGTCAATGGTTATGCCAAGAGAAATGAACTTTTCATGTTGCATACCTATAACCAAATGGAGTCAAAAGACTTGTTTTAGACAGATTTTTATAGTGTAGCTGTCATACCTATCACTTTGATGTACTATCTCAGTGCTTCCGGCATTGAGGGCTCGTTGTTGTTTACCAAAATGCTTGGTGGCCCCAGTAATTGCAGTGACTGTACCACTGTGTTTTATTGTTACACCTCCATTAATGACAAATTTAATTATTTGTCGGCTATGGAGAGCTAAATTTGTAAGCTTGCAAGGCCTACAGTGAAGCGAGTGCTGTGTTAGGAGTCGGACAGTAAATCGAAAATGAACTTAAAAAGACCAATGGTCTTGATAATAGTGTTAGTGTTGAGTGCACTATTATCCAGATCGAGTAACAGTTGTTCTTTCACGTCACTCAACTGCTTAGTCATATCGTCTTGTTGATTCCTTGTTGTTGCTTCAATCAAGCTCTCAATCATTACCACAGCACGTTTGATTGCTTCACGATCATTATTAAATTTCATAGTGATACCTTATAGGTCAAGCGTGAAGCAATCACATTGACTGTATGGAGCTAGTAATCACGTCTAATCAACATGATGGAAGATAGCATTGAGCAAAAGTGAGATCAATTGATTTTTTAAAGTTTTTAACTTTTCCTGGGTGATGTTAATGACCCACATGATCCGCGTCTCATTGGCAGTTCGATACAGCAGTGATAACGAAGTACTTGCTGTTATGGCACTACTTTGGCAAGCCCAGTAAGGTAATCAATCAGCGAGAAAGGCTGAGCAAATTCCTTCATCCCGGCCAATCTATCCAGCTCTGCTTGGCCGACTTGCTGTAACTGGGTTTGCTGGGATGGCGTCAGGGTGGTAGCTCTCGCCTTGATCAGGGTGTCGAGAAAACTGCGGTCTCCCTCAACCGCCTGATGGAACGCCTTGAGCGCCAGCGCATCGACTTCTGCTGCGGTGCAGCGCTCCATGCTTTTCTCATGCAGATAGATCAGCACGGTCGCCTGCTGTGCTTTCTCCAGTGACCAGAAGGGGTCGCTTTTCGCGGGTAGTGTGGCGCTGTGTTGTGACTTGATCGCTGCGCACCGCTCAAATGCCGGATCCAGATCGTGTAGTGACAGGGCTAGGACGCTGGAGCTGGTTGCAAGCAGCGCAAAGAGCAAGGCAAGGCGCCTGTAGAAGGAGAAACTCCGGCTACCCGGCGCCTTGTCTATTGCAGGGCTGTTGCGGCCGCTCATCGGCTTATGACTGCTTTTTCAAAAAGTAACTGATATGCCCCGGCGGCATATTGGGCAGCTGGCCAAAGACCTCGTAACCCTGCTTCTGGTAGAAGGGGAGGGCCTGAAAACTGGTGGTTTCCAGATGGTAGTTGGTGATGCCCTTGCTTTGGGCGTACTGCTCCATGGCGCCCAGCAGGCGGCCGCCCCAGCCGTCGCGGCGGATGCGTTCGTCGATCCAGAGCCAGTCGACGTGCAGCCAGCCCCACTTGATGTCGGCGATGATGCCGCCGTGAACCTTGCCCTCTTCATCCTTGATAAAGCTGGCGATCCGCTCGCGCAGATGGGTGCCGGCGTGATCCTTGTTGTAGCCCGAGAGGCCAATGCGCAGCGCTTCGATCTCATCGTCCTGAGGCGGTTGGGGTGGGGTGAGTTGCATGGTGCTTCCTGTTTGATGATGGCTGGGGGTTCCTGCACGGCTATCTGTCCGCGGCTGTTCAGTGTCACCTGCGGGCTGACCTGTTCCACCGGGCAGACAAGAAGGCGGATATCCCAACATGACAGTCCTGGGTATGAAGGTGAATGATTGGTCAGGACTTTTCGGCGGCAATCCGCTTAAGCCCCATACCAAGACTGGCTGGCGCCGTGAGCGAGAACCCGAATTGTTGATAGAGTCGGTACGCCTCCCCATCTGCCAGCAAGCTGACATAGCCTGACTCCGGTACCTCGCGGTCGATATAGTCGGCGATCTCCGCCATGATCTTTTTGCCTACCCCTTGACCCTGATATTCAGGCAGCACAGCAATATCAACCACTTGATAAAATGTCCCGCCATCTCCGATGATGCGACCCATGCCGATGGCGGTCTGGCCGCAAAACACCTGGACGGCAAACAGCGTATTGGGCAGACCACGCTCTGCGGCTTCAAGCGTCTTTGGGCTGAGCCCGGCTGCGGTTCGAAGATAGCGATAGGTTTCGACGGGCGGTGTTGAGTGGACGACAGTGAAAGCGGGTGTGGTCATGTTGATAACTCCAGTGGGACCTGATTGTTTTAAATTCCATGTAACGCACTGATCTGGTGATGGATCCGTGCTCTCCAGGGCTGTAGGGTGAGGTTCTCCCGATGCCTTCAGGTGGGCAGCCATCACCCCGCCCTCTCCAACTCGTCCATTTCCCCGCTGCCGATCAAGTTCAAATTCCGGCTGATCCGCTCCACCGGCCAGTCCCACCAGGCGAGGGCGTTGAGACGGGCGATGGTGTCGTCGTCGAAGCGATAGCGGATCACCCTGGCGGGGTTGCCGCCGACCACGGCGTAGTCGGGCACGTCCGTGGTGACCACTGAGCGGGCGGCGATGATGGCGCCGTTGCCGACCTTGACCCCAGGCATAAGCAGGGCCTCATAGCCAATCCAGACATCGTTGCCGATGACGGTATCCCCCTTGTAGGGGAGGCTGCCCGGGGCCGGGGCGGCGCTCTCCCAGCCGTTGCCGAAGATAAAGAAGGGGTAGGTGGAGAAGCCGGAGGTCTGGTGGTTGGCGCCGTTCATGATGAACTTCACCCCGCGGGCGATGGCGCAGAACTTGCCGATGATGAGCTTGTCGCCGATGAAGGGGAAGTGGTAGAGGACGTTGCGCTCGAAGCCCGCCGCATCCTCCGGATCGTCGTAATAGGTGTAATCACCCACCTCGATATTGGGCCCCTTGATGGTGTTCTTGATAAAGCACACCTGGGGGAAGCCGTTCATGGGGTGGGGGTTGGCGGGATCGGGTCCGTGCATGGGGGCTCCTCTGGGGTCCGGGCTCTGGCTACCCTAACGGAATCGGGTGGAGCCTTGCCACCCTTTTGTGCCCTCTGCTTCGCCAGTCTCTGTCGCCCCCTGCCCATGTGCGCATCGACCCGGGGCGGGTTTGTCTCTAGCATGGAGGGGCGGCGGAGTCTGGCTCCGTCAAAATGGATGATGGACGAAGTGCGCCTTGCACACTTCTGGCGGAGAGAAAAGATGAAGCTGCGTTCCTTGTTGATGGTGGGTGCCCTGCTGCTGGGCGGATGTGCGGTCAATCCCTATGGGGGGACGCCTGCGCCGGTCGGCGAGCCGGACAAGCCGGTGACCAAACCAGAGAAACCCGTGGCCGAGCCTGACAAAGCCGAGCCGGTGCCTGCTCCCAAACCCGTGGCACCGACGGGGCTGGCGGTCGCCCTGGCCGATGACTTCCTGAAGGCCGCCGATGTGCAGGCGCTGGCGGGCAGCAGCCCGGTACTGCTGCTGATGGCGCCCCAGAACGGTACAGGTGAGCCCTTCAGCACCCAGCCCCTGGCGGTGGCCATGATCCAGCGCATTCAGGCCAATAGCGGCTTTCGTTTCGCAGACCCGGGCCAGGTGGCGGCCATCACGGGTCAGCTCGAATACCAGCAGGGGGGCATGAACCCCGCCTCCCTGGTGCGCCTGGGTCGCCAGACCGGGGCGGGTTACATGCTCTACGGGGATCTCCTCTCTGAAGGGGGCCGCTACCGGCTCGCCATGAGCCTGATGGATCTCAAGAGCGGCGAACTGCTCTGGAACGCCAGTCGATCCGCTGCCCGTTGATGCCGGCTCGCCGGATCCCTCTTGACCGGGATCCGGCCTTGCCCCCCTTGTCCGGGGGCGGGAATACCCCTGTGGTTCCCCTGGCGTCATATGCGTTGGCATGTCGCACTGCCTGAGGGCCAAAAACCTTCCTGACTGTCTGACAATTCTGGTTCTGACAGCATCCCCGATTGCTACTATTCACTTTGCCGGAGGCTTGTCCGGTGAACACGTCACCGACCGCATCCTTCCCGCCCGGCAGGCAGCTTTCTGCCCCTGTGCGATACTCCATGAGTCTTGTATAACAGGAGTACAGGGACCCACTCCCATGGATAGCAAGGAGCTCGGATGGCGCTCTCAGTGGCACAACTCTACGAAGTGATGGCCCAGTTGCCGGATCCCGTTTTCATCCTCAGCGAAGATGGCTACTACATCGAGTACATCGGCGGGATGGAGCAGCAGTCCTACCAGAACGGCAACCCGCTGATCGGCAGACAACTGCTGGACGTGCTGCCCGAGGACAAGGCGCAGTGGGTGATGGCGCAGGTGGCTCAGGCCCTCGCCAGCGGCCAGGTGCAGGTGGTGGAGTATGACCTCTCTCCCGCCGAGGTGGACGGCATCGACGCCGACGCCGGGCCCCAGGGAATGCAGCGTTTCGAGGGCAAGATAGCGCCCTTGCCCTCTTTATATGAGGGGAAGCGGGCGGTGGCCTGGATGACCCGCAGCATCACCCGCCAGCACGAGCTGCAACAGCGGCTCAAGCGGCTCGGGGAGACGGATCAGCTCACCGGCCTCTACAACCGCCACTTCTTCTTCGACCAGTATCACCATAAGGTGCAGGGGCAGCATCTCACCGGCCTCATCATGCTGGATCTCGATCACTTCAAGCAGATCAACGATCGCTTCGGCCACCAGACCGGTGACAAGGTCTTGTGCCGGGTCTGCGAGTGCGTCTCCGCCCAGTTGCGAGGGGAGGATCTCTTCGTGCGCAGCGGTGGCGAGGAGTTTCTGATCCTGCTGCCGCAGATAGACGAGGGGATATTGCTGAAGGTGGCGGAGCGGATCCGCGCCGCAGTGGCGGCCATGGCGCCGGATCCCGCCCCCGTGACCGTGAGCCTGGGCACCACCCTGATCCGGCCGGGAGAGGATCTTGGCACCGTGCTGGCCCGGGCGGACGAGTGGCTCTATCGGGCCAAGCGGGGCGGGCGCAACCGGGTGGCCCACGATGGGGCACCCTGAGGTGCGCAGTGAACAGGAAAGAGGGCGACCCGGGTCGCCCTCTTTCATTTGGCCGGGCCAGATCAGCCGAACAGGGTCGAGATATTCTGCCCCGCCATCAGCAGGCCGATGGCCAGGGCGCTGAACCAGACCAGGGTGGCGGCGACCAGGGCATAGCCGAGGGCGACGAAGAGACCGTCCCGCTGCAACATGCCGATGGCCAGCAACAGGATGGCCCAGGCGGGCATGGCGTTGGTGAAGGGAATGGCGCCCAGCGGCAGCATCAGCAGCAGGGCGGCCAGCATGATGAGCAGGCCGTTGCAGCGGTTGATGGTCACGCTGCCGGTCAGGATGAGCAGGCGCGGGCGGATGAAGCGGTCGATGCGGGCCAGCAGATCCGCCCCCTTGTGCAGGGTCGGCTTGAGGTGCTCGGCGGCGAAGCGGCGCTCCATCAGGAAGGCGGGCAGCCAGGGCACCCGGTTGAGGGTGATGCCGATGCCGATGAAGAGGATCAGCAGGCCAAAGGGGGTGCTGACGCCGGGAATGGAGACCGGCAGCAGGAAGGGAACCGTGAGCAGCACGCAAAACAGCAGCATGCCCTGCTCGCCCACCAGGGCCAGCATCTGGCGCAAGCTGATGTGGCTCTCCTCGATGGCGTGGGCGGTGGCCCTCAGGGTATCGGAGAGCGTGCTTTGGGGGTCGTTGAGTTGCGCGGCAACCATTCCTGAGATCCTCGTCTGTTGATGCCACCGCTGTGGCGCCGTCAGCTTACGGGGACGAGGTTAATCCTGGATGAATAACCCCGGGGAGCACAGATTTTTCCATCGGGAGCGGGGCAATGGGGCTGGTACAGCCCCCGTCCAGTGTGGGAGACGGGCGCTCTGATATGCTTTGCGCAGGTCTTTTCACCAAAGGATGAGCACATGAGAGGAGCGATGGGGATGGTGCCGGGGCTGCTGCTGCCCCTGGCGGGCTGGGCAGCCGAGCCCCCGGCGACGGGCTGGCAGCTGACTCCCTTTGCGGGATACAGCTCGGCAATCGACTTTCGGGCCATGGACGAGCCGGCCCCCACGCCGCACGGGAGCGACATCGACACCCTGCAAGGGGATCGCTCCGGCAGCTGGGGGCTCTTCATCAGCAGGGAGGTGGATGACCCCGGCATGGTGGAGCTGCTCTACAGCCACCAGTCGACCCGGGTGTCCCCCGAACTGCCCGACAGGCTGACGGTGGACACCCTGCAGTTTGCCGGGGCCCTGACTCTCTCGGACAACCTGATGGCCCCCTATATCGGTGCCGGGATAGGGGTCACCCGCTTCGATGCCTACGACAGCGAGACGGCCCCTTCCATGTCCCTGGCCCTCGGGGTGCAGCCGCGCCTGACCGAACATCTGGCTGTGCGGGCCGAGGTACGCGGTTATGGTGCCCTGGTCAACGACGACAGCCAGTTTCTCTGCAACCCCGAGATCTGCGCCTTTCGGGTGAGGGGGGAGCTGATCACCCAGTGGCAGGCCAATATCGGCTTGACCCTGAGGTTCTGAGCCTCATGATTGGGCTCCTTTGACCAGACAAGGCGATACGACTCCGTGCCATCCCTGCCCCGTGAACTGCCCGTACTGCTGACGCCAAGGGGGCGACTGCGCCCCTTCGATGGGCGGGATGCTGCCGATCTCTTCGCCATCTACGGGGATCCCCTGGTGATGCGCTTCGTCGGGGAGCCGCCGTTTCCCTCCCTTGCCACCGTGTCGCAGATGCTGGCTAGCGTCGAGCGGTTGCTGGCTGGCGGCGAGTCGCTGGAGTGGGGGCTGGTGTTACGCGGCAGCGGCCGCCTGGTGGGCACCTGCGGCTTGCACAGCTTTGCGGCCGGCGCCAGCCTGCGCCAGGCGGAGGTGGGCTGCATGCTGGCCCGCAGCCACTGGGGACAAGGTCTGATGGGGGAGGCGCTGAGCGCCCTGATCGCCTATGCCCGCCAGCTTGGCATCGTCACCCTGCTTGCGGATATCGAACCGGACAATCTGCCCAGCCAGCGGCTATTTGAGCGGCTGGGCTTCATCTGGCAGCAGGATACCTGCTACCGGTTGCTGCTGGGCGAGGAGATCACACCAGACCGCGCGTGACGCGGCTGAGGGGCTCGTTGACGTCGAACACCTTGTACTGCACCGCGCTGGCGCCCATGGCGAGCACCCGCTGCTCGTGCATGGTGGCGTAGGCGAGGGCGCTCCCCTCATCCTCGAACAGATAGATGCCGCCCGCCTCGCCGGTGCGCGGGTTCTCGGTCCAGATCTTGGAGATGAAGCCCGGCTCCCGGGTGATGGAGTCGGCCAGCGGCATGGCCGCAGCAGTGAGGGCCGGTCCCATCATCTCGGCGGGGAAGTTGAAATGGATCTGCAGCAGGCTGGGCATGATAAACCTCTCGTGGGCGTTGATTGACGGAATCCGCATCATAGGAAGCCGGTATCTTGGCTGCAAGAAGGCACATTTTCGTGGCATAGTTACCGCAAAGTAACCACTCACGAGCCATACCGTGCCCTCACTGCCCTGTCCCGCCTATCAGGTATTAAGCCTGCTGACCGGCAAATGGAAGCCGGCCATTCTGTTTCATCTGCGCGAACAGACCCTGCGTTTTGGCGACCTGCGCCGCTGCCTGCCCGAGGTGAGCCAGAAGGTGCTCACCGCCCAGCTCAAGGAGCTGGAGAGCGACGGTGTCATCATTCGCACCCTCTACCCCGACGTACCGCCCAGGGTGGAGTACAGCCTGAGCCCCCTTGGCGTCGCCCTGATCCCCCTGCTTCAGCAGATGCACGATTTTGCGCTGAACCACGGCGACCTGCTGGTACTGAGTGACGCGGCGACCCGCGAAGAACCCCATCCCGCCGAGCCATGTTAATTCCGCGCCGACCAGACCATTACCCACTCGGCGCAGCCGGTGTGGGGATCCACGGTGTCGGCCGTCACCTGAAACCCTTGCGAGCGATAGAAGTCGCACGCGGTCCGGTTCTGCTGATAAACCTGTAGCCGCAGGGTCGGCAACTGCCCCTTGGCGTGCTCGAGCAGGGCCTTGCCCAGCCCTTTCCCTTGCTGCGCGGGGGCCACGAAGAGGGCGGCCAGGGCGCCCTCGTGCAGGGAGTAGAAGCCAAGCAGCTGATCACCCAGGCAGAGTACCTGGCTGTCGGCGGCGGGCAGGTAGATCTCTCGCATCGGCGCCAGGTTGGTGTGCCAGTAGCTCGGATCGATGAAGTCGTGGGCCTGCAGGGAGGCTTCGAGCCAGATGGCGAGGATGGCCTCGGTGTCGGCCGGGGTGAAGGGGCGGATCTGCATAGGTGTCTCGTCTGGATTCGTCAAAAGAGGGGCATGGTAGCAGCACAGGCCCCGTCGTCACCCGCCAGCGGGCAAAAGTGGACCCTTTGTAACAAAAAAGCGACCCGCAGGTCGCCTGTTGCCGTGAGCCGGCGTAGGGGAGGGAGCTGCCTCCCTCCGATCCCTTGCCCCCTTCAGCGAGCCCGCAGCAACCAGCGGCTGAGGGCGGTGGCCGCCAGCAGTCGGTAGCCGAGCAGAGTGAACGCCAGCAGCGCGGGTACCTTGAGGAGTTCCCACCACACCTGTTTGCCCTGGGGGCCGAAGATCATCAGCCACACCACCAGCATCATGTGCAGACAGTAGAGGCCGAGCACCTTGGGGGCCTGGCGCTCCAGCCAGCTGCCTTTGCCCCATGCGGGGTTGGCCAGCAGCAGGCCGAACAGCCCCAGCGCCCAGGGGAGCGAACCCAGCAGGAAATCATGACGAGCGAGGGGGACGGCGGCAACGCGCAGCAGACCTGCGGCCTCCAGGGCATAAAGCCCCATCCCCGCCATCATCATCAGGGCGCAGCGCCTGGCGTCCGGCTGCCAGGCACGCAGGCGCAGCTCGGCGCCAAGCGCCACGAACAGCAAGGAGAAGAAGGGGCCGTTGCGGGTCAGCAGGGCCCACTCGCCCCCCGGCAGCAGCGGGCCATAGGAGCCACCGATCAGGGCCAGGCTGTAGAGCAGGGCCCCCAGCAGCAGGGCCAGCCTTGGCAGGCGGGCCTGCTGGCAGAGCCCCAGGATCAGCACCGCCAGCATCAGGGCGGGCAGGAACCAGAGGTGGATCATGCCGCCCACCCACCAGACGTTGAGCGGATCCCCCAGCTGCATCTGCCACTGGCCTGCCATGGCGTGCAGGTAGCCCTCGCTCACCGCCGCGAGCGGGTTGAACGGTATCAGCACGTAGAGCAGGCTCCACGCCAGCCAGAGCCCCAGCAGGGGTCGGCAGTAGCGCAGTGCGACCGTCAGCGGGTGGCCCGCGGCGAGGGCGGGTTGCAAGAAGTAACCGGCGCACAGGAAGAACAGCGGCACCGCGAAGCGGCAGAGCTGGTTGATGACGGCCCCGACCAGAGGGTAGGGCGTGCCGTCCCACAGGGCGGGGTCGAAGGGGTTGCTGAAGGGGGAGAGATGGATGGTCATCACGGCCAGGATGGCCACCACTCGCCCGCATTCGATGCTGGAGATGCGCATGATTCCTCGCGGCGTTCGGGAGCTGGGCGCACCCTATCAGCCGCAGGCGTTCCCTATCCAGCCGCCTGGTCGCCAACTGTGACCCCCATCGGCGGCCGGTTACCCTTTGTTACCCGAGGTGCGGGCAAGGTTACCGCCGCCGGGAGCGGGATCCCGTTTTGGTGTCGGTAAAAGGGCTAGAGCAGGGCCACCAGCACGGTGACCAGGGCGCCCAGCAGCAGCAGGGTGATGCCGCGACCGGCGGGGCCGTGCAGCTTGTTCCACATCAGCAGGCTGGTGAGGGCCAGCAGCAGCATGGCCAGGGCCGCCAGATCCCCCACCAGTTGCCAGGGCAGGCCGGTGCCCATGCCACGGTGCAGCCGGTTGAGGCTGGCAGCGAAGTTGGCCTGCTGCAGCTCGGTGCGCACCAGCAGGGTGCCTTCCACATAGCTGGCGGCCACGCTTTCGCTCAGGGTGACGCCGCGCAGCTCCCAGCGGGCCGGCAGGGTGAGAGAGCCGGATGGTGTGGGCAGGGTCTGGGGCGGGGTGATCTGGGGTCGCCCCTCCTCGAACATGTCTGCATAACGCTGTTGCAGCAGGGCTTTCAGTTCATCCGGGCTGGCCAGCGGCGTGCTCAGTACTATCTCTTCGCTCGATTTGGCGGTGTGGGGACCGGGCAGGGGCAGCACGGCCCTGTGTTGCAGCCAGAGGCCGGTGAGGCCGTAGAGCAGCATCAGGGTGAGGGTGGCAAAGCCTGCCCAGGCATGGATGCGGCGCACCCACTTGTTGTTGTGCAGGGGGAGTTTTCTGCGTGTCATCGTTCGGTGCTTCATAACAATCTGGCCAGCGAACGCTGGCCAGAGGGGTCGGTAAACAGGGAGGATCAGAAGCGGTAGGCGGCGGTCAGGTGCAGCTGACGGGGCGTGCCCGGCATGATCTGGGCCGCGCTGGTGGCGCTGACGAAGTAGTCGTGATCGGTCAGGTTCTCCACGCTCAGCTGGGCTTCCCACTGGGGCCAGCGATAGCCGGCACGGGCGTCGAAGCGGGCGTAACCGGGCAAGGTGGTGGTGTTGGCGTTGTCGGCGAAGCGATCCCCCACCGCCGTCACCCCAGTCTCGCCGAACCAGCCCTGCTTGCCGCTCTGGTAGCCGGCGAACAGCTGGCCGTTCTGGCGGGAGACGTTCATCGGCCGCTTGCCTTGCAGGTCCGCGTCTGCCTTGACCTGCTCGGCATCCTGGATGGCGACGCCGCCGCGCAGATAGATCTCGTCGGTCAGCTGGGCACGGGCGCTCAGCTCGATGCCGTCGGTGCGCTGCAGACCGGTGAGGATCACCCGGGTGGGATCCAGCGGATCCTTGCTGCGTTTGTTGTACATCTCCAGCCGGTAGAGAGAGAAGGTGGTGGCGAGGCGGCCGTTCAGCCAGTCGCTCTTCACGCCCCCTTCATAGAGCCGGGTGTGCTGGGGATCCAGGTTGTTGTTCTTGTCCCCCGGGGTGATGCCGATAAGCTCACCGCCCACCGGGGTGAAGGTCTTGCTGTAGGAGGTGTAGAAGGCATGCTCCTCGATGGGGTTCCACACCAGGCCCAGGCGCGGACTCAGGCTGGTGACCGAGAGGGTCTCTTCCTTGTCGAGGTCGTTGCGGCGGCTGGTGACGGTGAAGTCGTCGCGGCGCAGGCCTGCCAGCAGGTGCCAGTCGCCCAGGCTGAGCTGATCCTGCACATAGAGGCCGACACCGCGCACCCTGTGATGGGCGTCGCTGGAGAGTTTCATGGCGCCGTCGTAGGTGGGCAGGGAGCCCGGATCATAGAGGTTGCCTGCCGGGATCGGGTTGGCGTTCTGGTAGAGCTTGGGGGTGCGATCCTGCCAGCCCTGCTCCAGACCCACCAGCAGACGATGGGCGATGGGGCCGGTTTGCAGCTGGCCTTCCGCCTCGGTGTTGCTGGTGAGGCTGCTGGCCTTGAGATCCTGCTGCCAGCGGGCGCGGGTCACCTTGTCACCCTTGACGCTGGTGACATAGGTATTGTCGAACTGGCTGTCGAGGGTGGTGTAGCCGAGCTGCTGGCGCAGTTGCCACTGATCGTTGATGTCCCAGGTGAAGCGGGAGCGGGTGGACTGGGCCACATCGTCGATGAAGTCGCGGCGGGTGTCGCTGTAGACGCTCTCGATGGGGACATCCGCCGGGCGACCATCGACGCCGGGAATGCCGCGATCCGGGGTGCGATCGTGCTCGTTGCGCTCGTATTGCACCAGCCAGTTCAGGGTGTCGGTGATCTCCCAGTTGACGGAGGGGGCCAGCAGGGTGCGCTTGCTGGTCACGTCGTCGCGAAAGCTGTCTTTGTCTTCCTGGGCCAGGTTCAGGCGCACCTGTACCCGCTCTCCTGCCTCGCCGTTGAGGTCGGCGGCGAAGCGTCGGCTGTCGAAGCTGCCTACCTGGGCGCTGACGCTGGAGGCCTGCCCCTTCTGGGGAACCTTGCTGACCCGGTTGACGATGCCGCCCGTGCTGCCACGGCCGTAGAGCACGGCGGCGGGGCCCTTGAGCACTTCGACCCGTTCGATGTTGCCAAGGTCGCGGGTGTATTGCATGTCATCGCGCAGGCCGTCGAGGTAGAAGTCGTTGCTGGCGCTGAAACCGCGGATGGTGACGCCGTCAAAACGGGTGTCGCCGCTGGCGTTGACGCCAGGGATGCCGGTCAGGGCTTCACTCAGGGTGGGCTGGCCGAAGGCGGTCAGCTCGCTTGCCTTGACGCTCTCGATGCTCTGGGGCACCAGCTTGGCCGGGGTGGCGGTACGGGTCGCGGTGGCGACCTCTTCATGTTGGCTGCGTTTGCCGACCACGGTCAGGGTTTCGTCTTCGGCACGGGGGCTGGTGCAAACCGCCAGCAAGGCGACGCCCAGCAAGGCGCGCGGGGAGTTGGAATGGTTCATCTGGGTGTGACTCTTTGTCGACCAATCGGCCTGAACTTGTTGATTTAATTGTAATTATTGATTTCTCTCATCGCGAGAGGTTGCTAATGATATTGATTTTCATTTGCCTTGCAAGGAGAAGATGCAAGAAAAAGAGATCATTGGCGGCAGGCACTGAGGGGGCTGGAACCTCGGGGAAAAGGCCGGGGGAACCTTGGTTCGGTTCGGAGGGGACGCTACCATGGTGGCCTCGCGCCTTGGCGCACCATCCGGAACACACAGGGAGAGAAACATGGTCGAGATCATCAGGGCGGATCTGCACAACCCTCGCCACGGCGAGGCGCTGATCGCGATGCTGGACGAATACGCCAGGGACGAGATGGGGGGCGGCAGTGCGCTGGCGGACGAGGTGAAGGCGAATCTGGCCGACGCCCTGGCCGCGCGACCCGGTGCCCATGTGCTGCTGGCCTGGGTCGATGGGGAGCCCGCTGGCGTTGCCACCTGCTTCGAGGGCTTCTCGACCTTCGCCTGTCAGCCGCTGCTCAATATCCACGACATGGCGGTGCACCCTGCCCATCGCGGCCAGGGCATCGGCAAGCGGCTGTTGGCGGAGGCGGAGCGGCTCGCCCGGGAACTCGGTTGCTGCAAGCTGACCCTGGAGGTGCTGGAGGGGAACAAGGTGGCGCAGGCTGCCTATCGCGCCAGCGGCTTTGCGGGTTATGAGCTCGATCCCGAGGTGGGCCGTGCCCTGTTCTGGCAGAAGAAGCTGGGGTGAGAGGGTCGGCAAACATGATCTGCCGGGCTTGCCTCTGAGACTCCTGTCCCCTAGAGTGGCACCAGATTTTTCAATGTGTTGATGGAACCGGCCCGGCCGGGTGAGTGACATGACCCTTTATGCTTCGGATCAGCGAGTGACCCGAATGAACTCCGTACAGATGCGCACGATGAAGCATTGTCCGGAGCCGGTGGAGGCCCAGACCTCCCATCCATTCATCGTGCAGTGACGACCGGATCTCGCTACCTCGCGGGAGCCGTGACCTTGATGCACGACTGAACCAAGGCCATAGACGTTGCCTCGTCTATGGCCTTTTTTGTTGCCCCGCAGCCAGGCTGCGGGTGCGAGACAGAGCAGAGGCCCGCCCGGGTCTCTGCTTTTTTTATGGTCTGTCATGACCGACGGGTATGCTTGGCAAGGGCCGGGTCGTCGGCCAGAGAGGCTGACCATCTTCAAGAGGAAACAGTGCAATGTCACAAAATATCTATGACGAACCAGGGTTTTTTGAGGGCTATGCCCAACTGCCACGCTCCCTTCACGGGCTGGCGGGGGCGCCGGAGTGGCCGGCGCTGCACGCCATGCTGCCGGAGCTTGCCGGCAAGCGGGTGCTGGATCTGGGCTGCGGCTATGGCTGGTTCTGCCGGGCAGCCAGAGATCTCGGGGCCGCCGATGTGGTCGGTATCGATCTCTCCGCGAAGATGCTGGCCCGTGCCGCCGAGCTGACCCGGGATGAGGCCATCCGCTATCGGCAGGGGGATCTGGACGGTCTTGCGCTGTCCGATGAGCCTTTCGATCTCATCTACAGTTCCCTGGCGCTGCACTACCTGCCCGAGGTGGCGCCGCTGTTTGCGGAGATCCACCGTGCGCTGGTGGCTGGCGGCAGCCTGGTGTTCTCGGTGGAGCACCCCATCTTCACCTGCCCGCAGCCGCAGGGCTGGCTGGTGGATGCAGAGGGACGCCGCTCCTGGCCCATCAACGGCTATCAGGCGGAGGGCAAGCGGGTCAGCAACTGGCTGGCGGAGGGGGTGATCAAGTATCACCGCACCCTGGGCACCTACCTCAATGCCCTTGTCGCCGCCAGGTTCCAGATCCGCCGCGTGGAGGAGTGGGGGCCGACGGCGGCGCAGATTGCGGCCAACCCGGCCCTGGCGGAGGAGGCGGAGCGCCCCATGCTGTTGCTGGTGTCGGCGTACAAATCCCTGGCCTGACGCAATAAAAAACGGCGCGCAGAGTGCTCTGCGCGCCGTGTCGTCAGGTGGTTGCCGACTTAGAAGTCGTAGCGGGCCGCCAGCTGGAAGTCATCCTTGGTGTTGAGCTTGCCGCTGTCATGGCTGTCGAGGTTGTTGATGCGGTACTCGCCGATGACGCGCAGGTTCTTGTTGAACTTGTACTGGGCACCCAGGGTGTAGTAGTCGATGGAGTCGTAGTCAGACTTGCCAGCCTGCTCCACCTTCTGCTTGTTCCACAGGGCCATCAGGCCGAAGCCGCTCTCGAAGTTGTAACCCAGCGCCCCTTCCCAGCCGGTGTGATCCTTGCCGGTGGCCAGGAAGTCGCTGCCGTCGGCATAGCTCAGGGCGGCGTAGAGGGCCTTGTTGTCGTACTTGGCGGAGAGCAGCCACAGCTTGGCATCCTCTTCACCGCTCTTGTCGCGGATGCCCACGTTGTAGGCTGTCCCCAGGGAGAGGTTGAACGGGAAGGTGTAGGCCACGGCGGCACCGTAGGCGGCATCGCTGTCCTTGCTGGAGGTCTCTTCGGTGTCACCGCCATCGAACTTGTAGCTGGTATCTACCTGGAAACCGTTGAACAGGCCGGAGTACTTCAGCACGGAGCCGGCGCGGTTGGTGGCGAAGGTGTCGGTCTTGGCGCCCAGTGCCTCGTTGCCGTAACCATCGGAGAGGGAGACATCAGTCCAGTCCGCCAGGAAGCCAGGAGCCCCCTTCTGGCGACCGAAGGTGACGGTTCCCCAGTTGGCGCCGACACCGGCGAACGCCAGACGGGTACGCAGGTTGTCGGAGTTCTCGCTGACGGTCTTCTCGCTGTCGTTGATGTACATCTGCAGTTCGTACTGGGCCAGCGCCTTGAGACCCGGGTTGATCTCGCTCTCTACCTTGGCGCCCAGACGGACAAACTGGTTGGCCCCCTGCTTGTCGCTGTATTCGTTCTTGATGTCACCGTTGGCGTCCAGCTCTTTCTTCTCGCCGAAGAACTGGCCGGCGTAGATGCGGCCGTAGAGGTCGAGCAGGGTGCTCTCGTTTTTGTACACTTCGACGGCTTGAGCCTGGAAGGCGGCGGTAAGAGCCAATGCTACTACTGTCAGCTTTTTCATCATGATCCCTTGTGTTGCAAGCTTTTGTTTTAAAAGACGGGGCCATGCTAGAAGTGACAGATGACAGTCGGGTGACCGTGCAATGAACAAACCGTGTCGGTTCCATGTCAGCGGGATGAAAACCGGGATTTATGTGGCTGGTCGCCACTTTTACGCGCAAAGGTTTGCCCTTGTGGTAGAATGCCGCCCGTTTTCGAGCTCCTAAGGTTGGATATGCGATGAGACGTGAACTGGCAATCGAATTTTCCCGAGTGACGGAAGCGGCTGCACTGGCTGGCTACAAGTGGCTCGGACGTGGTGACAAGAATATCGCCGATGGCGCGGCCGTGGCGGCCATGCGTCACATCCTCAATCAGATCCAGATCGATGGCGAGATTGTGATCGGCGAAGGGGAGATCGACGAAGCCCCCATGCTCTACATCGGCGAGAAGGTGGGCACGGGTCAGGGCGACGCCGTGGACATCGCGGTCGACCCCATCGAGGGGACCCGCATGACTGCCATGGGTCAGGCCAATGCTCTGGCCGTGCTGGCGGTGGGTGACAAGGGATCCTTCCTCAAGGCCCCCGACATGTACATGGAAAAGCTGATCGTGGGCCCCAAGGCGAGAGGCGCCATCGATCTCGATCAGGCCCTGGAGCTGAACCTCAAGGCCGTGGCCAAGGCGCTCGGCAAGCCCCTCTCCCGTCTGACCGTCATCACCCTGGCCAAGCCGCGTCATGACAAGGCGATCAAGGAGATGCAGGGCCTGGGAGTGCGGGTGTTCGCCATTCCCGATGGCGACGTGGCCGCCTCCATCCTCACCTGTCTGCCGGACAGCGAAGTGGACATGCTCTACGGCATCGGTGGCGCGCCGGAAGGGGTGATCTCCGCCGCGGTGATCCGCGCCCTGGACGGCGACATGCAGGCTCGCCTGATCCCCCGCCACCAGGTCAAGGGTGACAGCCCCGAGGTTCGCGCCCTGGGTGAACAGGAGATCGCGCGCTGCGAGGAGCTGGGCATCGACGTGAGCAAGGTGCTCAAGCTCGAAGATCTGGCCAAGAATGACAACGTCATCTTCTCGGCCACCGGCATCACCAAGGGTGATCTGCTGGAAGGGATCACCAGCGACGGCGTCATGGCGACCACCGAGACCCTGCTGATCCGCGGTAAATCGCGCACCATCCGTCGTATCAAGTCGATCCACTTCCTGGATCGCAAAGACAGCGTGGTACGCGACATCATCCTGTGATGTGCTGACTCCCGCCGCAAAAAGCCCGGCACTGCCGGGCTTTTTGCGCTCTGCAGGGCGCCAGGGTGCCCGGGCAGGGATAAGGCTTAGGAGAAACCGGACTCCTTGCTACACTGCGGTGCCCCACAGAGGAAAAATCACATGGAATGTCGTCAGGGATGCGGTGCCTGCTGCATCGCCCCCAGCATCAGCAGTGCCATTCCCGGCATGCCGGACGGCAAGCCCGCCGGTGTGCCCTGTGTGCAGCTCGATGCGCACCTGGGGTGCAAGATCTTCGGCCAGCCGGAGCGCCCGGCGGTGTGCGGCGGCTTTCGCCCCATGGCGGACGTGTGCGGCTCCCATCGCCAGGAGGCCATCTGGCTTATCGGCGAGCTGGAGCGGCTGACCGCCTGAGCCCTTGACCCTCTCCCTCGGGGAAAGGGTGTCTGCTTGTCCTCCTCATCCCCGCCCCCTTCTCCCGCAAGGGGAGAAGAGAGCCACCATTCGGAACAATGGCAATAAACAATCCCAATAAAAAGAGGCCGCAATTGCGGCCTCTTTTTATTTCGCGACGAACGGGCGTCAGATGTCGGCCAGCTGCAATGCCTGGCGGTAGTACTCGTTGGCCTTGTTGGTCAGGCGGCGCTTGTCCATCACCTGGCCGAGGGCGTGGTAGAGGGCGGCATCCGGCGCCTTCGCCACTTCCTGCTCCAGCAGCCGCTGGGCGTCGTCCAGCTGACCGGCCAGCAGGCAGACCCGGGCCAGCGCCGCTTCGGCGCCCGGTTGATCCTGGATCTTTCTGAGCAGGGTCAGCATGGGCTGGTAGTCGTCCAGTTTGAGCTTGGGCAGACGGGCGAACAGCTCGGGGGAGGGATCCTTGCGCAGGGCCTCCAGCCAGAGATCGGCGGCTTCGGCATCGGCCCCCAATCGGCGCAGGCGATCCCCGTAACTGGCCAGCAGCACGGGATCCTGGCGCTGTTTGCGGGGCAGACCCTGCCAGACCGTGCGCAGGGTGTCGAGGGAGCCGCTGGCGGCCTCCAGACGACCGCACCACGCCTGGTGCAGCAGGGTCTCTTCCTGCTGAGCGGTCAGCTTGCCCACCTTGCGCAGGGCAGGGGCGAGATCGATGAGGGCCGCCCAGTCTTCACGGGCCAGGTACACCTGACGCAGCTGATCCAGCACCATGGGGTGGCGCGGGTTGAGGGCATAGATGGACTCGAGGCGACCGAGGGCGCTGTCGTACTGGCCCTGCTCAATCTGCAACTGGGTCTGGATCAGGGTCAGTGCCAGCTCTGCCTTGGGGTTCTCTTCCTGAGCTTTCTGCAGGTAGTGGTCCCGGCGCACGTCATCGCCCCGGGCCTGGGCCACCCGGGCGGCGCTCAGGTAGTTGAGCAGCGGGGTGTCGCTGTTGTCTGCGCCCTTGATGAGAAGCTTCTCGGCCTGGTTGTAGTGCCCCTCTGCCATGGCCAGGGTGGCATTGACGGTTTGCAGGTTGGCCTTGCGGCGGCGGCGCGAGCCGAACCAGCCCTGGGTCTTGCGGCGCAGGCCGAACAGGCGGGCCAGCACCCATTCCACGATGAGCAGGGCGCCGTAGAACAGCACCGCCAGGATCACCGCGCTGGTGACCGAGGATTCCACCGTGTAGTTGCCCAGCGAGATGAGCACATAGCCCTTGTTGCCGGAGGCTTCGGGACCGAAGATGAGGCCCGCCACCATCACGGCGACTATGACGATCAGACGAATCATGGTCTCCTCCTCAGTTGCCGGCCAGGATGCGTTGCAGGCGTTCGGTCAGCACCTGTTCCAGCATGGTCTGGGTCTTGAACTGATCCGGGTAGTCAAACTGGATCTGCTCGCCTTTGAGCTTGTCGAGCTCGGACTGCATGTACTGGGTGGCGCTGTTGTCGGCATCGAAATACTGGGTCAGCCAGCGCTGGGCCTTCTCCAGGCTGTCGACATAGAGTGACTGCTGTTCACGATAGACGGCGAGCTGGGCCTGCAGCAGCTTGGTCTTGAGGTTCTCCCGCAGGAAGATCTCCTGCTGCGGGGAGAGCAGGGCTTCCACGGCGCCATCGCGGCGACGAATGGTGATGAAGTTTTCGGTGAACTTGACCCAGTTCTTCTTCAGGTTGCTCTGCCACTCGTCCGGGTTGGTGCTGACGGTCTGGTCGGGCTCGCTCTTGGCTTCCGGCATGCTGACGGTGGAGAGGGGCAGCAGCTCGATCTGGTCCGAGAGGGCGGCCAGCTTCAGGGTCAACCCCTCGCGATCGACCCGTGGCATCCCCTTGAGCTTGGCGATGTCTTCCGCCAGCGCCTTGCGAATGGGCATCAGGCTGGGGTCGTTGAGCGCCTTGATGCGCTCGTCGGCGTTGCCGAGCAATGTGATGGCGGAGACGATGTCGTGTTCGAGCCACAGCTTGCGGCCCGCCATGCGCACCAGGTATTCGGATTCGGCCAGCATCCAGTCATTGGGGCGCTTGTCGTCCAGATCCAGCACCTTGGTCTGCAAGGCGTCCAGCGCCTCCTGCAACTGCTGCTGGCTCTTGCCGAGGGCACCGATCTGTTCGGCATCCTTGCTGCTGCCCTGATCAATCCTGGTCATGGCGTCGGCCAGTTGCTGCTTGAGGGCTACCAGTTCGGCCTGCTGGGCAACGGCGTTCTGGTGTCCGTGCACATAGAGACCACCGGCCAGCCCCAGGGCCAGCAGGATGGCGATGCCGCCAAGCACGGTGCCAGAGCTGCCCTTCTTGCTCCCTGTTGTTCCGGGAGCGGGCTTGTTGTTGTCGGCCACGGTGGCCGCGGCACTCGGCTGGACTTCTTGCTGTTCAGTCATTCCATCTTCCTCAGTTCCAGGGCGGCCACCAGAGCCTGGTTGGATGCACCTTGGGCAATCACGATACGGGTAAAACCAGCCCCTTCTGCCATCTCGGCCACCCGGGGACTGGGCACCACCAGCAGGCGGTCATAAAGCCAGGGGTGCTGCGGGCCGGGCACCAGGGCCAGCAACCGCTGCAACAATTCGCCACTGGTGATGAGCAGGCTGTCGAGCCCGGCTGCCTGCCAGTGGCGGGTCAATGCGTCCCCGTCAAGATCGGGGTAGTGGCGCTCATAGGTGGCACAATAGTGCACCAGTGCGCCCCGTGAGGCCAGCGTCCGGGCGATGAGATCCCGCCCGTCGTTGCCGCGCAGGATCAGCACCCGGCGGCCACTCACCCCTTGCAGCGCCGGCAGGGCCAGCAGCCCTTCACTGCGGGGATCGGCCGGGCACAGGGCCTGGATGCCCGCCTCGGCGAAGGCATCCGCACTCGCCTGGCCGACTGCAAAGTAATCAATATGTGGCCAGGTCTGACCAGTTTGCAACAGAAAATGATGTGCAAAATGAACGGCATGCATGCTGACGGCGATAACGAGGTCCGCCTCCCGCAGCATGTCACTCAGGTGAGGGAGGTCGCATCCCGGCCGGGTTTCCAGCAACGGACAGCAGAGCGGTGCATGACCCAACTGGTGCAGCATCTGCACCAGCTGGTTGGCCTGGGCGGCCGGGCGCACCACCAGGGGGACCATCAGGGGGCGCTCCGGGCAGATGACCGCGAACCTGGCTGTGCTGCACTCATGCCCGGTAGACCTCGGCCAGGATAACGTCGGCACCGGCGGCCAGCAGGCGCTGGGCCAGGGTGTGGCCCAGTGCCTCGCCCTCTGCCAGGGGGCCGCGGATCTCGTCGCGAATGACGCGGGCACCGTCCGGGCTGCCCACCAGGCCACGCAGCCATACCTCTTCTCCCTGTACCAGGGCATAGGCCCCGATGGGCACCTGACAGCCCCCTTGCAGGGCGCGGTTCATGGCGCGCTCGGTCAGCACCCGGATGCGGGTTTCGGCGTGCTCGAGCGGCGCCAGCAGGGCATGCAGCTCGTGATCGTCAAGGCGGCATTCGATGCCGACCGCCCCCTGGCCGTTGGCGGGCAGGCTCTGCTCGGGCTCGATGAAGGCGGCGATGCGATGGGCCATCTCCAGTCGTTTCAGGCCGGCGGCGGCCAGGATGATGGCGTCATATTCACCGGCATCCAGCTTGGCGAGGCGGGTGTTGACGTTGCCCCGAAGGTCGCGGATCACGAGATCAGGGCGGGCAGCGCGCAGCTGGCACTGACGGCGCAGGCTGGAGGTGCCGACCACGGCCCCTTGAGGCAGCTCGCCTATCTGGTTGAAATGATTGGAAACAAAGGCATCACGCGGGTCTTCGCGCTCACAGATGGTGTGCAGGCCGAGTCCGTCGGGGAACTCCACAGGTACGTCTTTCATGGAGTGGACAGCGATGTCGGCACGCCCTTCCAGCATGGCAGTCTCCAGTTCCTTGACGAACAACCCCTTGCCGCCGACCTTGGCGAGGGGGGTGTCGAGGATCTTGTCACCCTGGGTGCTCATGGGCACCAGTTCGACCTGCAGATCCGGATGGAGTGCCTCCAGCCGATCTTTCACAAAATTGGCCTGCCACAGGGCCAGTGGGCTCTTTCGAGTGGCAATTCTCAGGGTTCGGGCTGCCATATCAATCAGTTGTTTCATCTTTTGAGAGGAAAACGATCTTACCACCCTTTGCAGGGGCTTTCATGGCGCAGCCCGCAAAAGCGGGGCCAAGCTCAAAAACGGGGGCTGAAAATTATTTTCATTCAGCCAATAATTGATTTTAAGTTATTGAAAACAAGCAATTTTATTGCTTTCCGCTGATACCGTTACGAACGGGGTCAGAAATAATCCGGTGATTGTGTGCGGGCTTGTTTACCACTGCTGTTTGCATTGTTAACATGATCACACTTTTTTGACGTCTCCCCGTTTTGGTGCGTCATTTCTCTTCCCCATAGGTAGGGCATTGCTGGTTAAACTCGACACGCTGGTGGCGCGCTACGACGAACTCAATCGTCTCAAGACGCAACGAGCGCTGGATCTCATGAGTCGCTACGGGCAGCAGGTTTTCCACTTGCTGCCTGTCATGCTGCACTTCAATCACCCCCTGTTGCCCGGTTATGTGGCAGGGGATGTGCCTCATGGTATCTGGAGTTTTGTCGCCAACGAGGCCCAGCAGGCCTTCATCCAGGATCTCTGCCAGAACGCCAACTGCCAGGGCGGTCTCAGTACCCACGACAAGTCCATTCAGGGCCTCTACTCCATGGGGAGCACCTCCTCCATCGGTCAGTGCTGCCACTCGGATCTCGACATCTGGGTCTGTCATGTGGCCGGTCTGTCGAGCGAGCGCCTCGCCCTGCTGGAACAGAAGTGCCAGCACCTCTCCATGTGGGCGGAGCAGCGGGGGGTCGATCTCAACTTCTTCCTGATCCCCGAAGACAAGTTCCGTCAGCGCAACGATGCCCAGATGCAGGGGGAGAGCTGCGGCAGCGCCCAGCACCTGCTGCTGCTCGACGAGTTCTACCGCAGCGCCATGCACATCGCCGGCAAGCGGCTGCTCTGGTATCTGGTGCCCAGCGAGTATGACGACCACTACGACGACTACGTCAACGGCCTGTTTGCCCACGGCAAGTTGAGCCAGGATGACTGGCTCGATCTCGGCGGCTTTGATCGCATTCCTGCCGAGGAGTATTTCGGCTCCGCCCTGTGGCAGCTCTACAAGGGGATCGACTCCCCCTACAAGGCGGTGCTCAAGTCGGTGCTGATGGAGGCCTACTCCCACGAGTATCCCAACACCCGGCTGCTGTCGGTGACCAGTCGCGACTGGTTCCAGCACAACGAGGGGATGCACTACCGTCTCGACAACTACTGCCTGATGCTGGACAAGGTGACCAACTACCTCAAGTCCATCGGCGACATGCAGCGCCTCGATCTGGTGCGTCGCTGCTTCTATCTGAAGGTGTGCGACGGGCTGAGCCATCCCAAGGAAGATCACTCCCCGGACTGGCGCCGGGAGCAGATGGCCCAGCTGGTAGCCTACTGGGGCTGGAGTCCGGAGCGCCTTTACCACCTTGATCACCGCCAGGAGTGGAAGGTCGAGGACGTCAAGGTGGCCTACGCCGAGTTGCTGGAGGCTCTGATGCAGAGCTACCGCAACCTCATCCAGTTCGCCCGGCGCAACAACATCAGCGAGTCCATCAACCCGGAAGACATCGGCATCCTGTCGCGCAAGCTCTATGCCGCATTCGAGAGCCTGCCGGGCAAGGTGCAGCGCATCAACCTCAAGATTGCGCCGGATCTCGGCGAGCCGGATCTCAGCCTGGTACAGGTACCCCACGGCCGCCTGAATCGCGCCGGCTGGTATCTCTACAAGCATTCCCTCGAACCCGCCGACATCATTGGCCGGGCGCCGCTCGAATATAACGGCTACATCAGCAAGCTGGTGGCCTGGGCCTATTTCAACGGCCTGCTGACGCCCCAGTCCCGGGTACACCTGTTCAACCAGGGCTCGGATCTGCACATCGACAACCTGCATCAGTTCTGTCGCGATCTCTCCGGCACCTTCCCGGTCAAGTATCCCCGCGCGACCAACCTGGCCCTGAGCCGGCCGTGCGAGATCCGCCAGCTCTCCATCTTCCTGAACCTGGAGACGGACCCGTCCAGCCACTGGGTGGGGCAGGTGATCGAGTTCGATGCCAACGCCGCCGATGTCTTCTCGTTCGGTCGCAACCAGGAGTGTCTGGTGGGATCCGTGGATCTCGTCTATCGCAACTCCTGGAGTGAGATCCGCACCCTGCACTTCGAGGGGGAGGAAGCCGTGGTGGACGCCCTCACCACCATCCTCGGCAAGATGCACCAGGATGCCGCGGCCCCCGAGATGATCGAGGTGTTCTGCTACAGCCAGCACTTCCGCTCCCTGGTGCGCACCCGCTTCCAGCAGCTTGTGGCTGAATGCATCGAGCTGCGCCTGGCCCGGGACAAGCAGCAGCTGGTCAAGACGCTGGCGCTCGGCAAGGAGAAGTACGGCATCTTCTTCGAGCGGCGCGGGGTGTCGGTCAAGAAGCTGGAAAACGCCATCGACTTCTACCGCCACATCTCCCACAACAAGCTGGATCACCTGCCGCTGCGCCTCGACAAGACTCACAGCCAGCACCTGCCCGGTATCGTCGACGCCTACGCCAGCGAAGGGCTGGTGCAGTTCTTCTTCGATACCCGGGATGCAGGCACCAACATCTATATCCTGGACGAGGCGAATCGGGTGGAGATCTACCAGCACTTCGCCGGCAACAAGGACGAACTGGTACAGGGGGTGAACCGGTTCTACACCTCGGGTCACGAGCGATTCAGCAATGCGGGTCAGTTCAGCAACTTCAACCTGCCCCAGTACTACGAAATCGTGCAGGTGGGTGACAAACTCGATGTGATCCCCTACCGCAGCCAGAGCCCGCAGCGGGACACGCCAGGCGCGGCGCGGGAAGTAGGATGATGTGCTGATAACAGCACCGGCAAGATGGCAAACGGCCTGCATGATGCAGGCCGTTGTCCTATCCGTGGTACGGGAATCTGGCGTGGAGGGGGCGCAGCCAGTGACGGATGTCGGCGAGCATCGCCGTCAGGGATGAAAGCAAACGGCCTGCTGATGCAGGCCGTTGTCTTACCCGTGATCCGACAATCAGGCGCCGAGGCGGGCCAGCAACCAGCTGCGAATGTCGCCCAGCTGGGGGCGGCAGATCTCGTGGCGCATGGGGTATTCGTGCCACTCGGGGCTGAGTCCCACCGCTTCCAGCCGGTTCTTGGCGTCCCAGCCCATGGAGAGGTTCACCACGTCGTCATAGATGCCGTGCATGTAGCAGATGGGCAGGGCGCGGGCCGCCTCGCTCATTTCGCCGGGCAGGGCATCGGGTACCGCCAGATAGGTGGACATGCAGAGCAGGCCTGCCAGTGGCACCGGATGGCGCAGGGCGGTGAAGGAGGCGATGACGCCCCCCTGGGAAAAGCCGGCCAGCACGATGCGCTCGGGGGCGAAACCCTCGGCCACCAACTGTTCGATCAGCGAAGCGATACGGGCCGCTGACTCCCTGACATGGGACTCCACGGCGCGATCCGCCGGATCCTCGAAGCTCTTGATGTCGTACCAGCCGCGCATCCGGTAGCCCATGTTGATGGTGATGGGGCGCTCGGGCGCATCCGGCAGCAGATGGCGGACGGGCAGGTCGGCGGGCAGGGCCAGCGCCTCCACCAGGGGGGCGAGGCCGGCGCCGGAGTCCCCCAGCCCGTGCAGCCAGATCACCGCATGGCGGGCACCTTCGGGATGCAGATCCGTTATGAGAAGACCACGGGCTCGCCGGCCTGGGTGGTGCAGGCCCGGGTCAGCAGGGCCTTGAGCTCGTCGCCGAAGCGGTTGTCGATCCAGCTGTCACCGCGCAGCTCGAAGTGGAAGCCGTTCTCCCGGGTGGCGACCCAGATCTGGTGCAGGGGCTCCTGCTTGTTGATGATGACCTTGGTCTTGTTCTCGAAGCTCAGGGTCAGCACCCCGCCGGCGCGTTCGCAGTCGATATCCGGATACCCCTCGTCGATGGTGTCTTCCACATACTGGAAAAAGGCGTCGGTCAGGGCGTGATACTCGTGATCCTTCATCGGTTTATCCTGTTGCTTTTAACAATGTGAGTGCGATTATAGAGGGCCAAAAATTTTTTCGCAGCGAACCATTATGATTACCCAGTTCACCAAGTGCCTGTTTGCCGCGTCGCTGTCGCTCGGGTTGGCCGCCTGTGGCCTGACGGGGCCGCTCTACATGCCGCCGGCCGAACAGCCCGCACCTGCAGAGCAGACACCGCCCAAGACAGAGAGTACACCGCAAGCCGCCTCGCCTGCGACCGCTACACCGGCCTCAGAGGCCGCGCCGCAATAATCTAGGAAGGAACCGCCCCCTTGGATCACTTTAACTACGACGCAGACGGTCAGCTTCAGGCCGAACAGCTTCCCCTGCAACAGCTTGCCGACCAGTACGGCACTCCGCTCTATGTCTACTCCCGCGCCACCCTGGAACGCCACTGGCATGCCTTCGACCAGGCGGCTGGCGACATTCCCCACCTGATCTGCTACGCGGTCAAGGCCAACTCCAACCTGGCCCTGCTTAATCTGCTGGCACGCCTCGGTTCGGGCTTTGACATCGTCTCCGGCGGCGAGCTGTCCCGGGTGCTGGCGGCGGGCGGTGATCCGGCCAAGGTGGTCTTCTCCGGCGTCGCCAAGAGCGAAGCCGAGATGCGCCTTGCGCTGGAAAAAGAGATCCTCTGCTTCAACCTGGAGTCCGAAGCCGAGCTGGAGCGCCTCAACCGGGTCGCAGGCAGCATGGGCAAGAAGGCGCGGGTCTCGGTGCGGGTCAACCCGGACATCGACGCAGGCACGCACCCCTATATCTCCACCGGCCTCAAGCAGAACAAGTTCGGCATCCCCATCGAACAGGCGCCCGCCATCTATCGCAAGGCGGCGGCCATGGCCCACATCGAGATCAAGGGCGTGGATTGCCACATCGGCTCGCAACTCACTGAATTGAATCCCTTTATGGAGGCGGCGGACAAGCTGCTCAAGCTCATCGACGAGCTGGCGGCGGAAGGCATCCACATCCATCACCTGGACGTGGGCGGCGGCCTGGGGGTCAACTACGGCGCCGAGCAGCCGCCGCACCCCACCGAGTATGCCGAGGCGCTCAAGCAGAAGCTGGCGGGCCGGGATCTGACCCTCTTGTTCGAACCGGGCCGCGCCATCGTCGCCAACGCCGGTGTGCTGCTGACCCGGGTCGAGTTCCTCAAACCCGGCGAGACCCGCAACTTCGCCCTGATCGACGCCGGCATGAACGATCTGCTGCGCCCCTCCCTCTACGGCGCCTGGATGAACATCATCGAGGTGGACAGCCGGGCGACCCACGAGAAGGCACTCTATGACGTGGTGGGCCCGGTGTGCGAGACCGGCGACTTCCTCGGCAAGGAGCGTACCCTGGCGATTGCCGAGGGCTCCCTGCTGGCGGTGCGCTCCGCCGGCGCCTACGGCTTTACCATGTCCTCCAACTACAACACCCGACCCCGTGCGGCCGAGGTGCTGGTGGACGGTGACCAGGCGCACCTCATCCGTGAGCGGGAGCAGTTGGCGGATCTCTGGCGTGGCGAGCACCTGCTGCCGTGATGGATGGATTTTCAGCGTTCCTCCATGTGAGAGCGTGATTAACGGTGAGACAGGAACGCGCGATGTTGATTGAGTTTTCCAAAATGCACGGCCTCGGTAACGACTTCATGGTGGTGGATGGCGTCACCCAGAAGGTGTTCTTCAGCAACGACATCATCAAGAAGCTGGCGGATCGTCACTTCGGTATCGGCTTCGACCAGCTGTTGCTGGTGGAGCCGCCCTATGACCCCGAGCTCGACTTCCATTACCGCATCTTCAATGCCGACGGCAGCGAGGTGGAACAGTGCGGCAACGGGGCCCGTTGCTTCGCCCGTTTCGTGCGTCTCAAGGGGCTGGTCAACCGGGATCGCATCGCGGTCAGCACCGCCCGGGGCCGCATCACTCTGCAGCTGGAAGGGGAGAACCAGGTCACGGTCAACATGGGGGTGCCCCAGTTCGAGCCGGGCAAGATCCCGTTCCGTGCCCAGAAGGCGGAGAAGACGTATCTGCTGCGGGCCCAGGATCACACCGTGATGTGCGGTGCCGTCTCCATGGGCAACCCTCACTGCGTCATCGAGGTGCCCTCGGTGGCCGATGCGCCGGTGGAGACCCTGGGACCCATCATGGAGCGCCACGAGCGCTTCCCCGAGCGGGTCAACGTCGGCTTCATGGAGATGGTCAACGCCAGCGAGATCAAGCTGCGGGTCTTCGAGCGCGGGGTGGGGGAGACCCTGGCCTGCGGGACCGGGGCCTGTGCGGCCGTGGTGATAGGCATCAGCCAGGGCAAGCTCAAGGAGCGGGTCACCGTCACCCTGCCGGGTGGCAAGCTGACCATCGCCTGGAAGGGACCGGGTCAGCCCGTCTACATGACGGGGCCGGCCGAGCACGTCTTTGACGGCCAGATAGAGTTGTAGACAAGGAGCGGGTGATCCCGCTCCATCAACGGATCATATCGGGGCCCTTGGCCCCTTTTTCGGATGGATCAACCAAGTTATGAGCGAACTCAAACGGCAGGAATCACTGGTGGATGAAGCCACAGTGCTGGAGTACCTGGCCCGTTATCCCGAGTTTTTCCTGCGTCACGGGGCCATGCTGGACAAGATCCGCATTCCCCATGCGCAAAAGGGCACCATCTCCCTGGTGGAGCGCCAGCTGGACAGACAGCGGGAGCGCATCGAGCAGCTGGAGCAGGAGATCACCGAACTGATGGGGGTCGCCAGCGAGAACGAGCGGATCTTCCGGGTCTATGCGGATCTCTACGGGGAGATCTACGGCTGCCAGACCCTGTTCGAGCTGAGCGCCGTGATGGGCAAGGCCTTCGTCCAGCGGCTGCGACTCACCGGCCTGCGGCTCTGGCTCAACCCCAGGCATTTCCAGCTGAGCGGCCCCGAGCAGCGTTTCCTGGCGCAGGGCAAACAGCTCGAACAACTGCTGGGCCAGCGCCTGCCCGGCACGGACTACTATTTCGGCCGCCTCAACCAGAGCGAGAAGCAGGCGCTGTTTGGCAATGATGTGCTGGTCAATTCGGTGGCCCTGATGCGGCTCGGGGAGCTCGGCGTGCTGGCCTTCGCGAGCTCGGATCCCAGCCACTTCACCCCCCACAACGACACCCTGCTGCTGGGTCAGCTGGGGCGTCTGTTGCAGCTGCGTCTGCCCGAGCTGGCCCGTGGCTAAGGCAACGACCCGATCCCCTGCCAGGACGCCCCCTGCCGCCGACCCCCTGCCGGTCGCACTGGCGGGGGAGCTGAACGCCTTTATCGAATACCTGCGGGTCGAGCGCCAGCTCAGCCCCCACACCCGCAGCAACTATCAGGCCCACCTGGAAGCCATGACCGCCGAGCTGGTGAAGCTCGGGGTCGACGACTGGGCCCGGCTCGAGGCGAGCCAGGTGCGCAGTCTGGTGACCCGGATGCACAAGGGAGGGCTGGCGCCCCGCTCCCTTGCCACCAAGGTGTCGGCCCTGCGCAGCTTCTGCGACTGGCAGGTGCGCCAGGGGCGGCTCACCGCCAACCCGGCGCGTGGCATCGTCACCCCCAAGCAGGGGCGGCCCCTGCCCAAGAACCTGGACGTGGACGAGATGTACCAGCTGCTCAACATCACCGACGAGCAGGATCCGCTGGCGGTGCGGGATCGCGCCATCATGGAGCTGATGTACTCCTCCGGCCTGCGCCTTGCCGAGCTGGTGGGGCTCAACCTCGCGGACGTGAAGCTCGACGAGCGCCAGCTCAGGGTGATCGGCAAGGGCTCGCGGGAGCGGGTGCTGCCCATCGGGCGGATGGCGGTGGAGTGGTTGCACAAATGGCTCAAGGTACGCCCCCTGCTGGCCGGTGACGAGGGGGAGGCATTGTTCGTCTCCAAGCGCAGGCAGAGGCTCTCGGCCCGCTCGGTACAGGAGCGGCTCGAGGGCTGGGGCAACAAGCAGGCTCTCAATGCCCACGTGCATCCCCACAAGCTGCGCCACAGCTTCGCCACCCACATGCTGGAATCCTCCGGCGATCTGCGAGCGGTGCAGGAGCTGCTGGGGCATGCGGATCTCTCCACCACCCAGATCTATACCCACCTCGACTTCCAGCATCTGGCCAAGGTATATGACAGTGCCCACCCGCGGGCGAAGCGGGATCCGGAAACGCCGGAGGATGAGTGATGTGGTGTGCGATCTGCGGGGATGACAATCTCCACGTCGCCCGGGTCAGGCGGGAGCCCGCAACGCCAGAGGATGAGGAGTAAAGAGGAACAGCCATGCAGTTTTACCGTCGCTGGCAGCCGGTGGCTGCCATCTCGTTCGATCTGGACGACACCCTCTATGACAACGGCCCCGCCATCGCGCGGGCGGAACAGTGGATGCTGGACCACCTGCGCAGCGAATACCTGGCTACCGCCATGCTGGACAAGGCGCGCTGGCTCGCGCTCAAGCGCCAGTTGCTGCTGGACCACCCGGCGCTGAGCCACGACGTCAGCCTGGCGCGCCAGCGTGGCATTCGCGAGGCCCTGGTGCAGGGGGGCATGGAGCCCGGGCTGGCGGAGCAGCAGGCACGGGCGGTGTTCACCGGCTTCATGACCGAGCGCTCGAAGATAGAGGTGAGCGAGGCGACTCACGCCCTGCTGGCTCGTCTGGCGGCGCGCTACCCGCTGGCGGTGATCACCAACGGCAACCTGGATCTGGAGCAGGCGGGTCTGGCTGGCTACTTCACCCTGGTCTGCAAGGCGGGAGCGGGAGCCAGAATGAAACCGGCGCCCGACATGTTCGTGCAGGTGCAAGAGGCCCTGGGGCTGACCCCCGGCCGCATCCTCCATGTGGGGGATCACCCGGTGACCGACGTGCTGGGGGCCAGGCTGCACGGCTTTCGGGCCGCCTGGCTCAACGAGAGCGGTCAGTCCTGGCAGTCGTTGTCGCTGCTGCCGGATGTGGAGCTGGGGCAGCTGCAGGATCTGGCCACCCTGCTGCTCTGAGCTGGGGATGAGGGACAGATTCCGTGATCTATATCTGGCAATAACAACAAGGGAGCAAGGGTGTGAAGGGAATGAAGGGTGTCATCTGGCTGGCGATCCCCGTGATGCTGGCGGGATGCGATCTGGTGCAAGACCGTTACCGGATGGAGTTCAGGGACGGATCCTGGCGGGAGATCGCCATCTCCCCGTTTTCCGACGAGGCGCGCTGGCGCGAGGGGTGTGCCACCGGCGAGATCCAGGTGGACATGACCCTACCCCTGAAACGGGGCAAGGTGGTGAATGGTCGGGAGCAACTGCTCATCGGCGGCGAGCTGTTCGAGCTGGAGGATGCCCGTCTCTATCGCGGCAACGGCATGGTGCTCGGGCAGGCCCCGGACCATATCCAGCGGGGTCTCAAGGGGCTGGATGTCTGCCGAACCCTGCGCCCTGATCGCGGGGCCCTGCCCAAGCTCAAGGGCAAGGGATTTGGCGACTAGCCCGTCTGCTGTCTGAGCGGGCAGGAGGCGTCGCCGAAGGCAGTGGACAGCTTGATGGCGTGGGGGTTTTACAGGCCTGTCACGTCGGATGCCTCCGGGCAGCCCCCGATGTACGAGGCCCTGCCCAGGCTCAAGGGATCTGGCGACTAGCCGACCTGTTGCCTGAACCGGCGGCAGGCGTCGCCAAAGGCGGTGAAGAGCTTGATGGAGTGGGGGTTCTCGCTGGCCTTCCACTCCGGGTGCCACTGCACCGCCAGCAGAAAGGGGGAGAGGGCGGGTGCGTGGATCGCCTCGATCAGCCCGTCTTCGGCATGGGCCAGGGGGGCCAGCCCCTTGGCCAGCGTCTTGATCCCCTGCCCGTGGAGGGAGTTGACCGGAATCGACGGCTGCCCCATCAGCTCGGCCAGCCAGGTACCGGGCACCAGCTCGACCTGATGGCTCTCGCCATACTGCTCGTCCACCGGGTCATCCGCATCCTCCCGATGATCGTCATAACCCGGCTCGCAATAGACCTTCTGGTGAATGTCGCCCCCCAGGGCCACGTTGATCTCCTGCATGCCGCGGCAGATCCCGAGGATCGGCAGGCCACGGTCGAGGGCGGCGCGCACCAGGGGAATATCGAACAGATCCCTGTCCCTGTCCTGGGGCTTCTCCGGGGTGAGGTTCTCCTGGCCATAGAGGGCAGGATCGATGTTGGATCCGGCACCGCTCAGATAGACCCCGTCGGCGAGGTCCAGATACTGCTCCAGATCCTCGGTGCCACAGCAGGTGGGCACCAGCAGCGGCACGCAGCCGCTGATCTCCACCAGAGGCTTGATGTATTTGTGGGTCATGACCTGGTAGGCGTGGCCACTGCGGGTCTGGGCCCCCATGGTCATCAGCACGACGGGTTTGTTATGGGAACTGGGGTTGGGCATAGGTCACCTTGGCTATCCTTGGCGGTCTCATCCTGCGCCTTGGGAAGGCCCTTGCCGCCTCGGCTCGCAAGGGCATGCCTCAAGGCATGGTCGTGGGATCAGGGTCGCGCCAGCGTGCCAGAATCGTCGGTCAGCCTTGGCAACGACAGCCTGGATCCTGCCTCCAGTCTGCCAAGGCCGTTCAATATGTCAAACAAAATGATGCAATTATGTTAACCGTTGATGTCGGGATACGGCTGTGAGTCCCATTTAAAGGGGCTTGAGGGGGAATGCCTGGTGCGGCGAGAGATTTGATGGTGGATATATTAAACATCTGGCCGGACGACCGGATAGCAGAAGGGGCCCACAGGGCCCCTTGTCGACTCAGGCGTTCAGGATGAAACGTTCGATCACCTGGGCGACCCCGTCTTCATCGTTGCGCCCCGTGGTGTGCTGTGCCAGCGCTTTGATCTCGTCGGTGGCGTTGCCCATGGCGACCCCGAGTCCGGCGTAGGCGATCATGTGGTGATCGTTGCCCGCATCTCCCACCGCGATCACCTGGGAGGCATCCAGCCCCAGGTGCTCGGCCAGGGCGGCGACGCCGGTGCCCTTGTTGCTGCGCTTGTTCATGAACTCGAGGAAGTAGGGGGCGCTGCGCACCACGGTATAGCGCTCGTGGAGTTCGGCGGGCAGCTGGGCGATGGCACGGGAGAGCAGGGGCTCTGGGTCAATCATCATCACCTTCATGATCTGCTCGTCGTCGGGCAGGGTGGCGAAGTCCACCAGGTTGATGGGTTGACCGATGAGGCGGGATTCGTGCTCGGTGTAGGGGCTGATCCTGGGGCTGATGAGCCCCTGGCGGACGGAGAAGCCGTGGATGTTCACCCCCAGCTCACAGGCCAGGTGGGCGATGGCACGGGCGTCGCTGCCGGTCAGCAACTGGCTGCGGATGATGCGTTGCTCGGACACCTGCTGCACCAGGGCGCCGTTGTAGCAGATGACGTAGTCATCCTGGCCGGTGAGGCCCAGCTCGGTCAGGGCGGCGGTCATGCCTTCCAGCGGGCGGCCGGAGGCCAGCACCACGGTCACGCCCCTGGCGCGGGCTGCCGCGATGGCGGCCTGGGTGCGGGGGGAGATTCGGCCCTCTGGGGTCAGCAGGGTGCCATCCATATCCAATGCGATCAGCTTGTACATCTTCTCACTACCTGAGTCTGGCCGGCCCGCCCGATGGGGCCATGGGGAGGCCGAGTGTAGCGAAAATCGCCGCCGGGATCACGCCGCCTGCCGACGCGGGGGCACGTTGCCCCTCAGCGCTGGCCCTGGTAGGGGGTCAGTTGCAGCTGATCTTCCCGGATGGCGAAGTGGATGGGGCCGTGCTCGATGTCGACCCTGTTGTGGTGGTGGGCCATCTCCACCTCGACGCCGGGGAAGAGGCGCTGGGTGGCGATGATGTCCATGTTGGCCATGAGCGCCTGCAGCTCCCGCTGCGCCTCGGCGAGCTGCTCGTCCAGGCTCTTGCTCTCGTCGAACTGGCGGGTGCGCAGCGCCTTGATCTTCTGCAGGGTCTCGGGATTGCGCTTGTCACGAGGCAGTTGCAGCAGCCGCAGGATGAGATCCTGCAGCTTGTCTATCTGCTCGGCGCAGGTCTGTTTGCGCTGGCGCAGCGCCAGCTCCTGCTCCTTCTGGCTGAAATAGCCACCGAGGATCTGCAACCGGGTCCGGTTGGCCGCCGAGGCTCCGAGCACCGGTGCCATGATGAGCCGGTTGGCGATGTTGATGCCGCCGATGAGGTGCCCCTTGCGCATGGCGCTGTCCCCCACCTTGAGATCCTGGCCGCTGCGGCAATAGCAGTGACTGAGCTGGCTCAGGATATGGATGTCGCCATCGGCCTCCAGCCTGGCGTACTGGGCATAGCTGGCGTGGATCTCTCCCCCGGCGTTGAGGTGGCAGAGGTATTCGTCGTCCGCCAGCTTGCGCCCTATGATGCCGTTGCGCACCGTGATGGTGCCGCCGGATTCGATGTAGCCGCCCTCGACGAAGCCGCCGATCACTACGTCCCCGCTGGTCTTGACGCGCATGCCGGGCATGACGTCCCCGGTGACCAGCAGCGATCCCTCGAACTCGACGTGGCCGTGGCGGATGTCGACCTGCTTGACGTTGAGCACCTCGTCGACCCGCATCCCGGCACGCTCCTGACAGGGGAGCCCCGGGCGTGTCG
Organism: Aeromonas sp. R7-1; assembly: GCF_040908115.1. Lineage (NCBI taxonomy): Bacteria > Pseudomonadati > Pseudomonadota > Gammaproteobacteria > Aeromonadales > Aeromonadaceae > Aeromonas > Aeromonas sp. R7-1. The sequence continues at coordinate 36,209 of NZ_JBFODD010000023.1, forward strand.
CCAGCAGCAGGTCCGGATCCTCGGGGGAGAGGCAGGTGCCGTCACCCGGCGTCATGGCGCTCTCCTTGCCGTGGCGGGCGGTCAGGGTCTGGCCCGTCACGGTGAAGCCGTCGATGCCCTGGGTGGCGGGGTGCCTGCGCATCAGCAACGCCCCCGCCTTGACGGTGAGCAGGGTGCCGAGGTCGCGCATGTCCACCTTGCCGTGATCCCGCTCCTGGGGTTTGAGGATCCGCTCGGCTGCGGTCTCCACCAGCCGCTCCAGGCGGGTATCCAGGCCGTGCCTGGCGGCCTTGCCGAGGGCGATGACGGGATTGAGCTGGGCACCGGGTGCCGCCTCACCCGCTGCCTGGATGGCGGCGGCAAGCAGTCGCTCGCTCACCCCCTGCTTGACCGTGCTGGCCGCCAGGGCCTCCTGCAACCGGGCCAGGGTCAGGGGCTGGCCGCCCCAGTCCGCGGTGATCTGCGCCCTGGCGCTCATCTGGTCCTTGTCCACCTGGATGAGCAGCCTGGCATCCTGGCGCCGGGCAATGGGGACTGGCGGATGCGCGGGGGCATCCGGCTCTGCGATGAGGGCGTTGAGCAGGGTGACGGCTTCGCGGATCCCCTCGCCGAGGGGTTCGTAGCGCCGGCAGTTGGAGAGTCGCAGCAGGGCCAGGACGTCGCTTTCCTGGATGGGCTCGGTGAGGCCCGGGGTGATGCGCAGGCAGACATAGCTCATGTCGGCCGACAGCTGAAACCACGCTTTGCTTAACACCGGGCCCTCCTTCGTTGTCCCTGTCCGGTTTGCCCCATGCCGGGGCCTCTCCTTGCCGGCATCCAATGCCACCGGGGCGGATCCAACGCGCAGTATTCGGGTATTTTTCCTTCCGGGTCAACGATCTGAATGCAAATGGGTGAGCCGGGTTGGGGAAATATCGGCTGACGGGAGAGGGGCGGAGCCGGCCATGTCATGGATTCCATTGCAGTTTTTTAGCGCAATATGCTGACGTCTTATGCTTTCGCTATCCAGAGTGTCCATCATGTTGAAGGTGGCGATGCAAATCACCTTGCCAGGCAGGAAGAGAAGGATTTTAATCTGCCGCCGCCCCAGGGCGAGGACCCTGGTCGTCACCGATCAGCCCCTTTTTCTGTCCAACCGAACGAGCCCCATGACCGCCCAAGGCCACCTGCTGTTTTCCGTCACCTGCGTCCTGCTTGCCCACAAGGTTGAACTGACTCCGGCCCTGGCCGATGCCAGCCTGTGGCACATCGTCCCCATGGCCCTGGCGAGCGCCCTGCTGCCGGATCTCGATCACCCCCGTTCCCTGCTCGGGCGGCAACTGCCCTGGATCTCGGGGCCGCTCTCCCGGCTGTTCGGCCATCGCGGTTTCACCCACAGCCTGCTGGCGGTGGGGATGGGGGTCTGGGGGCTGGCCCAGGTGGAAGCCCCCTGGTTGCTGTCGGGGGCGGTGAAGGATGCCCTCATCGTGGGCTATCTCAGCCATCTGCTGGGGGACTGGCTCACCCCCATGGGCATTCCCCTGCTCTGGCCCTGGCGTCGGCGCTTTCGCCTGCCCGGCCTGCCCCTCAAGAGCGGCGGGGGTTACGAGAGGGCCTTCTGCCTGCTGACCCTGGCGCTCGCCGGGTACTGGGTCCATGGCGGCGCAGGTTTGGCTCACTTCTAGCCCCGGGCGCCCTCCTGGCATGTGGCCGTTCGGGTCAGGGTGAGGTAATCGGCGAGCACCGGCAGCCCCAGCAGGTGGCGGCGCAGCATGTCGAGGGCGGCGAAGGCGAGGATCCGGCGACCGCTCGCGGGATCCGGGTGGCTGACCCTGAGCGTCTGGCCGTGCAGTTGCCCGTCGGCGCAGAGCAGCAGCGGCACGCCGCCCGGCCCGGCACGGCCTATGGTGAGGCTCAGGGGGGCGGCGGGCACCGCCAGTTGAGTCAGATCGTCGCTCAGGGTGTGGCTGAAGCCGGCGGTCAGGGCCGGGTGCCCGTGACACATGGCCAGCAGGGCGCCCCGGCTCTCCCCTTCTTGCAGGTGCAGCGACCGCTCCCCCAGCAGGGCCAGGATCTGGCTGGCAGGCGCCTCGTTGCCACGCCCTACCAGCCAGGGGGCGATGGCCGCAAGCAGCCTCGCCTCGGCGGCGTCCATGTCGGTGGTGCTGGCACCGTGGCCGATGAGCTTGAGCTCGATGAGGGGCATGGAGGAGCGGTAGCCCAGCTCGATGCCGGCAGGCCAGGGGGCCGCATCCAGCATGTCGCTGAGGGCGGACTCCGAGACGCCGAAGGTGTAGAAACGGCGCAGCTCGGTGTCGGTCTCTTCCCCGGCCAGCACCTTGAGGCGGGGCATGATCTGTTCGCGCACCATCTGCTTGAATTCGAACGGCACGCCCGGGGTGAAGAAGAGCCGGCTCTGGCCGTGGCTGGCCGGGTGGCAGACCACAAAGCCGCAGGCGGTGCCCACCGGGTTGTCGAGGATCTCGCAGTCCCGGGGCAGCCAGGCCTGCTTGGTGTTGCTCCGTGCCATGGTGCGGCCCCGGCCGGCATAGCGTTCGGCCATGGTGGCGAGCCAGTCCGGGAACAGGGTCAGGGGCTGGTCAAACGCCTCGGCCGCGGCCTGGGCGGTGAGGTCGTCCGCCGTGGGGCCGAGCCCGCCGCACACCAGTACCACCTCGGCGCGGTTGGCGCTCTCCTGCAGCACGGCCGTCAGATCCGCGAGGTTGTCCCCCACGGTGGCGCGGCGGCGCACCTGCCAGCCCTGCTCCAGCAAGAGGGCGCTGAGCCAGGCGGCATTGGTGTCCACCACCAGGCCGGTCACTATCTCGTCGCCTGTGCTGATGATCTCGATGCGCATGGGGACTCCTTGGGTGGGGCCAGCCCTCTCAGGGCTTGCCGTGTTCGAAGTAGTAGCTGATCCGGGTGCGGGGATTGAGGTATTCGAACACCGCCGGGGGCAGGCGTTTGGGCTGGATCACCTTGGCGATGGTCAGCCCGGCCGCGTCGAGGTCGATGATGGCCGCCTCCTGGCGCGGAATGCGGGGGTCGTATACCAGCACGGCGGGGTAGAGCAGGCGGGAGGCGTTGACCGACATCACCAGCCCCACCTGGCCGTTGGAGAGCTGCACCACGCTGCCCGGGGGGTAGACCCCCATCAACCGGATCAGCATGCCGAGGTGATCGGCGTTGAACTGGGACTTGCGCTGCTTGTAGAGGCTGCCGAGAGCCGCGTAGGGCACCTTGGCCTCCAGGTGGCAGAGGTTGTCGTACTCGTTGATGAGGGAGACGATCTGGGTGAGGGGATCGAGCTGATCCCCCTTGAGCCCCTGGGGGCCGGTGCCGTCCAGGTACTCGTGGTGGTTCTGCACTATCTGCTTGGCCGCTTCCGGAAAATCGCTGACCAGCCCCAGCAGTTCCAGGCCGTAGCGGGGATGCTGGGCCATCAGGTTCTGCTCCGGCTTGGTCAGCGGCTCCGTCTTGCGCAGGATCTGGCTCGGGATCCTCAGCTTGCCGATGTCGTGGAACAGGGCCCCCATGCCGACCTGACGAATCGCCTCGGCCGGCAACTTGCACTCCCGGGCGAGCAGCATGCTGAGCACGCTGACGTTGAGGGAGTGAAACTGCAGGCTGTTGCCATCATCGCTGTCAGAGACCAGGTGCAGCACCATCTCGTCCACCGAGAGGAGCTGCTCCGTCATGGCGTTGATCAGCTCCTGGGCCTCGCTGATGGCGTTGAGGGGGCGGGACTGGATCTTGCCCATGAGGTTGCGCACCTGGGCCAGGGATTGGCGGAACTGTTTCTCGCACTGCTGCAGGTCGCGGCGATAGCGCTGCAACTGCTCGATGCGCCGCAGTTTCTCCTGCTGCATCTCCTCCTGGCGGGCGACGAGACCCTCTCCCTCAACCTCATCTGCCTGGGGCTGGGTCTGGCCGAGGGGCTTGGGCGGCGTGTCGCTCTTGTCGGGAATGATGGTCACCAGCTTGAGGCCAAGGCGACGAATGAGCTCGATCTCCTCCTCGCTCTTGAGCTTGAAGCTGGAGAACAGAAACGGGTGCTCACGCCATCCCAAAGGCAGGGAGACATAATTGCCGACTTGCAGCCGTTCTACGGAGATCTTGATTCCTGTCATGGGGTTGGGCACGAGGGACACACTGAGCCGTATGCTAGTCAAAGGGCGGGGTGAATACAAAAGGTATCTGATGACAGCGGGAGCGCTTTATTATAGGCTTCTAGATGTCCAGACATATTTACCGATGCAGTACAGGGAGTCAGCATGCCGATCAAGATCCCGGACCAGTTGCCCGCCGCCGAAGTGCTGGGGCAGGAGAACATCTTCGTGATGACGGAATCCCGGGCCGTCACCCAGAACATCCGCCCGCTGCGGGTGCTCATCCTCAATCTGATGCCCAAGAAGATAGAAACCGAGATCCAGCTGATGCGGATGCTCTCCAACTCGCCCTTGCAGGTGGACGTGGATCTGTTGCGCATCGACGATCGGGAGTCGAAAAACACGCCCCAGGCGCACCTGGAGAACTTCTATCACGACTTCGAGCAGGTGAGAGGCAACAACTACGACGGTATGATCATCACGGGGGCGCCGCTCGGGCTGGTGGAGTTCGAGGAGGTGGTCTATTGGCCCCGCATCGTCGAGATCATCGAGTGGTCCCATCAGCATGTCACCTCCACCCTCTTCCTCTGCTGGGCGGTGCAGGCGGCGCTGAAAGCCTTGTACGGCATGGAAAAGCAGACCCACGGCGAGAAGCTCTCCGGGGTCTATCGCCACCACCGCCTCGACGAGCACGAGGCGCTGCTGCGTGGCTTCGATGACGAATTCGTGGCGCCCCACTCCCGTTATGCGGCCTTCGACGGGGATCTCATCCGCGCCCACACCGATCTGCAGATCTTCGCCGAGTCGGAAGAGGCGGGTGTCTATCTGGCCGCCACCAAGGATTGTCGCCAGGTGTTCGTCACCGGCCATCCGGAATATGACGCTCTGACCCTGGATGGGGAATATAGGCGGGATCTGGCGGCCGGGCTCACCCCCGTCATTCCGGTCAACTATTACCCGAACAACGACCCGAGCCAGACCCCGCGCGCCACCTGGCGTAGCCACGGTCACCTGCTGTTTTCCAACTGGCTCAACTATTACGTCTACCAGTTGACCAGCTACAAGGTGGAAGACATCGGCAAGGTGTTTACCTACCAGCAGCCCAAGGGATAGAGCCCTCAGTCCGCCCCGGCCAGCCGCCGTCCGCGGGTATCGAGCCAGTGACGGTGGCAGGCCAGGGTGAAGGCCCGTGGCCGTCTGGCCCGGATGAGGGTCATGGCCTCCTGCTGGGGCAGCCCCTGGGTCATCAGCAGCAGGGCGGCCGCCAGCCCGGTACGCCCGCTTCCGCCGTGGCAGTGAATGGCCAGGTGCCGTCCCTCGCGCAGCAGGGCGAGCAGTCGGGGTTGCACCCCGGGCCAGGCCTGTTCGAAGGCGGCATCCGGTGCCTCGTCATCCGCAATGGGGAGATGGAACCAGCTCATGCCTCTGGCCTGCACCAGCTGCCCGAGAGAGAGGGGCCCGCACAGGGCCAGCTCCTCCACCGTCATCAGGGTCAGCACCCCGCCGGCACCGGCCAGCTGCAACTGGGCAAGGGCGTGGGCCATGGGGACTTGCTGGCTGCCGGGGCAGGGGGTGAGCAGGAGCTGGCCGTCGAGCCGTGGAACGTCCAGGCTCCAGAAGGGATGGGCACTGAGCATGGGGTTCCTCGTGGTGGTCGGGATCAACGGGATGGGCATCCCGCGGGTGCGGCACAGCATAGAGGGGCCGGAGGCGATGTCAATCTGCGTTGTGTTCGGCCCGGTTTACGGGCAGAGTCTAAAAAAATCGAGCGATGCAAGGAGTAAAGATGAGAAACCTGGATCAACTGGACTTGGACATCCTGGCCCATCTGTTTCGCGATGCGGGCATGACCAACAAGGATTTGGCAGCCCTGGTCGGGGTGGCACCGTCCACCTGTCTGGAGCGGGTGCGCAAGCTGCAGCAGGATGGCGTGCTCAAGGGGGCGCACTGCGAGGTGGATTACCAGGCCCTGGGCGGTCACATCCAGGCCATGGTCTCCCTGCAACTGGCCCGTCACAGCCGCCAGATCATCGATGCGTTTCGCGACGCCATCCTGGCCCTGCCCGAGGTGATCAGCCTGTTCCACATGGGCGGCAAGGATGATTTCCTGGTGCACCTGTGCGTCTCCGATACCGAACACCTGCGCAATTTCGTCTTCGATCACTTCACCTCCCGGGAAGAGGTGGTGCACCTCGAGACCTCCCTGGTGTTCGAGCACAGGTTCAGCCGCTCGCTTCCCTGCTTCCCCCACCCCTGACGGGGCGAGCCGCAAGAAAAAACCGCCCTCGGGCGGTTTTTTTGTGGGCGGTTCCTCAGTTGAGAGCCAGCCGGCTGTCCTGCGCCGTCCGGTAGAGCCCCTGCTGATAGGCCAGGCTGCCCCACAGGACCAGCCCCAGGGCGGCATCTTTCATGGTGTCCGGCTGCTGCGCCGGGGTGAGCGTTTCGGTCGCATCCTCGTAGATGAAGCCTTCCGGCGCCCGCTCGGGCTGCAGGATCACCACGTCCTTGCCGCGCATCAGGGCGAAGTTCTTGTCGTACTGCATGATGGCGCGTCCCGGCCAGTCGGCGGGCATGCGGGTGAGATCCTTGCCCAGCATGGGGTAGTCGGCACTGATGCCCATGAGGGAGAGCAGGGTCGGGGCCATGTCGATCTGGCTGACGATGCGGGGATCCTTTCTCGGTGCTATGCCGTCCCCCAGAATGACCCCCGGGATGTGGAAGCGGGGGATGGGCACCAGACTGGCTCCCCCGACCCGGCTGTCGTGATCGGCGATGACCAGGAACAGGGTGTCCTTCCAGTAGTCCGATGCCCTGGCCTTCTTGAAGAACTCGCCGACGGCGTAGTCCGCGTACTTGGCGGCGTTGTTGCGGGTCTGCTTGGGCTGCTCGTACAGGGCGATGCGGTTGTCGGGGAACTCGAAGGGATCGTGGTTGCTGGAGCTGAACACCAGGCTGAAGAAGGGTTTGCCCTCCTTGTGCAGCGCCGCGAAGGTCTCGTTGGCCTTGGCCATCAGATCTTCATCCGAGGCGCCCCAGGATCCCTCGAACACCGGGTTCTTGAAGTCCTTCTGCTCGACGATGGTGGTGAAGCCGTTGCCGAGGAAGAAGCTGCGCATGTTGTCGAAGTGGCTCTCGCCGCCATAGATGAAGCTGGTGTCATAGCCTCGCTGCTTGAGCAGGTCGGCGATGGTGAAGAAGTTGGTCTGGCTCTTGCCGAGCTTGACCACGGCCTGGGCCGGGGTCGGCGTGAAGCCGGTGAGCACCGCCTCGATGCCGCGTACCGAACGGGTACCGGTGGCGTAGAGCTGCTCGAACGCCCAACCCTCTTTCGACAAGGCATCGATGTTCGGGGTGAGCGGCAGGCCGCCGAGGGAGCCGACGAACTGGGCCCCCAGGCTCTCTTGCAGCAGGATCACCAGGTTTTTGGGCTTGCCCTGGTAGCTGGCCGTGTTGAAAGTCTGGCTCGGCAGATCGGCAGAGGTGAAATCGCCGAGAGGGCGACCGCTCTCCTCGCGGACTATGTCGAGTACCTGATGGTCAGCCATCTTGCCGTAAAACTGGCTGGCATCCTCCTCGGCCCCCATCTGCTTGATGGCAAAGAAGAGGGAGTAGGCGGAGTTGACGGTGAGGGCGTTGACCAGGGGATCGTCGGCAAAGGCCACCATGGCCGGGTTCAGGGCGCGATGGCCGAGACTGGAGCGGGCGCCGAGGAAGCCGACGGCGAGGATCAGCAGGGCGAAGGCGGGGCGCCAGTACCAGCGGGGGAAGCTTAGGTCACGCACCAGGCGGCCGCTCAGCCACCAGCCACCGCCGAGTACGGCGCCGCTGAAGATCACGGCCAGCAGCAGCTCGCCCTTGCGGCCAGCCCACAGCATGGAGAGCACCTCCTTCGGATAGATGAGGTACTCCACATAGAGGCGGTTGGGGCGCACCCCGTATTCGGTGACGAAGGCGGGAGTGGAGATCTCGAGAAAGAGCATCAGCCAGAGCCCCAGGGTGAGCCAGATCCGGATAAGCTGCATCCAGAGCCGCCCCGGCGCGTGGGGCCCGGCCAGCAACTGGGTCAAGACGGCGGGTACGCCCCAGACCCAGCAGAGGGTGGCGACGTCGACGCGAATGCCTTGCAGCAGCATCTCCTGCCAGCCAGAGACAGCATCCACCCGTTCCAGTTGCCAGAGCCCCAGGCCAAGGCGGCTGACGGTCAGGGAGATGAGCGCGATCAATGAAAATACGGCAATGGGCCAAACCGGTCCCAGCCATTGTCTGATGGTGGTCATATTGTTCCTGCAAACCTGTTTGCGCCCAGTCCCCGGACGCATTGTTGTTATGGTGCAGGAGTATGACAGTGGCGCCTGGCAAAGGTTGCATGGGCATGGGGTATACATGGAAAAGTTGGCACGTTTTATGATTTTTTTGTGACGGGATGCAGGGTTCGAAGAGAGCATAAAACGCTGGGAAAACTGTGATCCTGCTGGCACATCGAGACAAGGGTCGTGCCTATAATGGCGCCGAATTTCTCAATCGGAGCCGAAGGGATGCCGGTCTTCATCGATGTGGAATATATGCAGGGCTGGTCTTTGTTCGTGGTGCTCTCCGACGGCACCACAGGCGTGCTGGATCTCACCCCCTGGCGCGGCCAGCCGCTGTTTGCGGCCATGGAGACCGAGCGTCGCTTCGCCCGTGTCTTCATCGATGATCGCCATCAACTGGCGTGGCCCACGGGCTTCACCCTGGCGGCCCACGAGGTCTACCACCTGATCCTGCCCATCGACGAGCGCGCCGCCTTCCCCGATCGCAACATGCATCGATTCTGACATGTTAACTCGTTGAGTCAGGTAACGTTTTCAGTCACAGACCCGCGTCGGTCAGGTCGATATCATGACCCCAGTGCGGCGCTTTGGGCGCCCATCCACCACAGCGGGAACATAACAATGAAACAAGGAACGTTGCGTCGTGGCGGCCTCATCGGGGCCGCCCTGTTACTGACGGCTTGCGGCAGCGGGGGAGGCGGTGGCAGCAGTGACCCCCAGCCCCCGGTGGTCAATCCGCCCCCCGCGTCGGCCAGCCGCGCCTGCTACGGCAATGATCAGCCAGCCTGCAACCTGCGCACCTACCAGGTGATGGTGGAGTCCTTCGTCGACGGCGACGGCAGCGCCAACTACGGCGTCGGCTACGGCCCCTCCCGGCACAACGGCGATCTGCAGGGGATCATCGACAGTCTCGACCACATCAAGAGCCTCAACGTCAACGCTATCTGGCTCACGCCGGTGTTTGACTCCTGCGCCGGCCAGGCCGGGGACGACCGGCTGGATGCCACCGGCTACTTCGCCTGCGACTTCTTCAACGTGGATCCCAACTTCGGCAGCAACGCCCAGCTCAAGCAACTGGTGGACGGGGCGCACCAGCGCGGGCTCTATGTCTTCCTCGACGGGGTGTTCGGCCACGTCAACAAGGTGGGGGTGAGCAAGCCTTCACCAGAGGGGCGGCTGCCTGCCCTCAAGAGCGGCGGCGCAGGCTACCCGGGCCAACTGGTGGATTACGGCCAGCCCGAGAGTCTGGCCTACTTCAAGGAGGTGGCCCGTTACTGGGTCGAGCAGTACGGCATCGACGGCTGGCGCCTCGATCAGGCTTATCAGTTGGGGCTGGATGACTGGCGCGCCATTCGCAGCGAGGTGGCGCGGGCCAGCGCGGCGCGCAAGGCCGCCGGCCAGCAGTGGGGCACCCTCGGCTACATGGTGGGGGAAGTGTGGAAGGGCGCCGACGAGATCCGCACCCAGGCCTATGGCCCGAGCGACAACCCGGCGCTCTCCTCGGCGTTCGACTTCCCGCTGCGCTACGGTCTGGTGCAGGCGCTGGCGGTGGAGGAGTCCGGCAAGGGCGGACAGGGGGCCAGCGTGCTCGACGCCAGCTGGAACAAGGTGGAGAACTACCCGGACCACGCCATGCCCAACCTGATGCTGGGCAACCACGATCTGGTGCGCTTCGGCGATCTGCTGGAGCGGGGCAACTTCAATGGGGCGGACTACTGGCAGCGCCACAAGGCGGCCTTCAGCTTCCTGGCGGCCCGCTCCGGCCCCATCACCCTCTACTACGGCGAGGAGTTTGGCGACGAGGTGCCGGGTTTTGCCAAGCAAGTGGGTGGCGACTGTGCGGCCCAGGGGCTCTGCGATGATCACGTGGCCCGCAGCGATGGCAAGGTCCCCGGTGTCACCGGCTTCGTGCCGAGCAGCGAGCAGGCCGAGCTCAAGCAGTGGCTGAGCGCTCTGCTGGCCCTGCGCGCCGCCCACCCCGCCCTCTATCAGGGGGAGCGGGTCAAGCTGGTGGCCGAGGGGAGCGTCTATGGCGACATCAAGCAGACGGCGGGCGAGCAAGTAGTCTACCTGCTCAACGTCTCCACCACGCCCCAGAGCTACGCGGTGCCGGTCGGCAAGCTGCGCAGCGGCAGCGCCCTGGTGGATCTGCAGAGCGGCGAGAACCTGGCCATCGGTGGCAGCAGCGTGACGGTGGACTTGCCACCCCTCACTGGCCGCTTCCTGCTGGTGCGCTGAGGGAGGCAGGCAACAAAAAGGGCTCCATGATGGAGCCCTTTTTCATGGTGGCGGCTTACTTCTCGATGCCGCTGCCCAGATCGTCCCGGCGGGAAGAGACCGAGGGCTCGGCCCCGTGGCGCCAGTGTTCCAGCCGATTGTGCACCCCGCGGCGCAGGCTCTTGAAGCTGGCTTCCAGATAGTCCACCCCCACCAGGATGGAGAGGGTGACGACGGTGAGCAGCAGCGCCTGATGCAGCATGTCCATGCCGATGAGGGCGCCGAGGGCGGCCAGCATCCAGATGGCGGCGGCGGAGGTCACCCCCAGCACCTGACCATCCCGGGTCATCATGACCCCGGCCCCGAGAAAGCCGACCCCGGTGATAAGCTGACCCAGCACCCGCGCCTGATCGGCGCCCTGAGGACTGACGGCGGCGCCGATGGCGAGAAAACAGTAGGTGCCGAGCACGATGAGGGAAGAGGTGCGGATCCCCACCGGCTTGCCGCGAAGCTGCCGCTCCAGCCCCACCAGGGTGCCACACACCAGACAGACCAGGATGTTCTCCCAGCCAAGGGGCGCGATGTCCCACCACTGCATTGTCATCATATCCACCTCTGTTCGCGATGCTTGTTATCCTGTCGCGCTCTGCCCCCGGTTCTCCAGCCGCTGGCGGAAGGCCCGGGCGAGGCGCTCGTAGAGGTCCTTTGCCTCCCTGTCTTCAATATCGCCACGTATCCAGGGGTTGTCGATGATTTCCAGCAACACGCAGCCCTGACCCTGCTGGCGCAGATCCACCCCGAACAGGCCGTTGCCGAGCTGGTGCACGGCGCGGCGGGCGGTTTGCAGCACCCGCTCCGGCACGTCGCTGAGGGGCAGCGCCTCGATGCGGCTCATGTCGAGGGGGTGTTTGCGGCGACGGATGCGGTTGCCGGGTTCGGGTCGGTAGCGGCGGCAGGCGAACAGCGGCGAGCCGTCGAGAAAGCCGATGCGCCAGTCGAACTCGGCAGGGATCCGGCTCTGGACCAGCAGCAGGGCGGAGCGGGCCAGCCCCTCGTCCAGCAGGCGGGCGAGCTGGATGTCATCGCTGGCCATGGCGAGGTCGCGCCCCTGGGCGCCGTCGGGGATCTTCACCATCAGCGGCAGACCGAGGCGCTGCACCAGTTCGTCCACATGCTGGCGGCCGCGGCGGGTCACGACGGTGGTGGGGGGCATGGGCACGCCGCTGCGCACCATCAGCTCGTAGAGATAGAGCTTGTTGCTGCAGGCGAGGATGGCCCGGGAGCTGTCGATCACCGGCATCTTGAGCTGCTCGGCACGGCGGGCAAATTCGAAGGTGTAGTGGCCGACCGCGGTCTCGGCGCGCAGCCAGAGGGTGTCGAACTCCGGCAACCGCTCGATGGCCGAGGGAGGCAGGATCTCGGCCTGGATCCCCTGGGCAGCGGCCGCCTTGATGAAACGCTCCAGCGCCAGGGCATCGCTGCTGGCGCGGCCGTCGTTGGGGTCGACCAGGATGGCGAGCTGGTAGCGTGGCGCCGTCTGCTCCTCGTCCCCCGTGCCCACCAGCGCCTGGGCGTGCTGCACCATCAGCGCCTTCTCGCTCGGGCTCAGTGCCAGCGGTGACAGGCTCTCCTGCTGGCGCACCGACCAGCCGTGGCGACCGCGCTTGAGGGTCAGCTCCTGCAGCGGCAACTGGCTCAGGCCGTAGTAATAGCGGGCGAGTCCTGCCAGTTCGCTCTGTTCGCACTGGCCGAAGATGGCGCGCACCCGGATCCGATCCTCGCTCTGCTGGGCCAGCCAGCCCTGCAATTTGCGCCACAGCTTGGCGGGAGGCTGCTGGGGTTGCAGCCTGCTGATGGCCTGCAATCCCGGCAGGCAGTGGTGGCCGCGGGCCTGGGCCAGCAGGGAGCAGTAATAACCGGCCCCCAGGTGTTCCAGGCTGCGGCAGAGGTTGATGATGCGCGGACGCCCCCCTGTGGTGGGCAGACCGTGTTGCAGGTAGGTGCGGGCGGTCAGCAGATAGTCGGCATGGCAGGGCCAGTCGCCCGGCTCCTCGACGATGACATAGGTACTCATATTTTCAGGCTCCACAGAAAGGACTGCCAGAAACGGCAGGATCCCCAGTGGGCTTCGATGCACCGACAAGCACGACAATGGCGCGAGGGGAAACAAGAGGTTACAGTGCCTAATATTCTGCCTTGGTAACTTGTGATACAAGTCGCATTTCTGGTGCTGAGGATAAATAACCGAACAAGGACTCCCCGTGTTGACCGTGCGCGCCGCCCGAGCCGATGATTTGGGCGCCATCGTGAAGCTGGAACGCTACTGTTTTCCCCCCGAGGTCGCCTTCGGCCGCAGCCGCTGGCACTATCTGCTCAATCAGGCCAAGGGGCGCACCCTGCTGCTGCAAGACGAGAAGGCGCAGGTGATGGGCTATTTGAGCGTGCTGGAGCACAAAGGCTGGGATCGTCTCATCATCCAGACCCTCGCCATCCGCTGGACCGTCCGCCGTCAGGGGTGGGCACGCCGCCTGCTGGAGCAGGTGATCCGGGAAGGGCGCGAGGCCGGCTGGGGGGCGATTCGCCTCGAGGTCGCCGACGCCAACCCAGAAGCCAGGACCCTCTATCAGGGGCTGGGGTTTCGCCCCGGGGTACGGCTGCCCGATTATTACGGGCCCGGACAGCATGCCCACCGCCTGGTGCTGGCGCTGGGGGATGAGCGGCAGGAGCCATCATGAGTTGCGAGGATTGCCTGGCCACGGCCATCAGGGCCAAGCTCGGGCGCTGCCCGGTCTGCGCCGCCCAGACCTTTCTCATCGGGGCCGTCGGCTGGCTGGTCTGGTGGTGGTGCGGCGCCGATACCTCGGTCAACGCCCTGACCGGCCTGCTGTTTGCGCTGGGGGGCTCGGGTCTCTTCCTGCTGCATCTGGCGGTGTTCGCATGGCGAAAGCTGGGCAAACGCGACATATAACGTGCTGATTTTTCAAGAAGACAAATAACAATGGAGGTTCACATGATTGCAATGGTAACGGGCGCCTCGTCCGGCTTTGGTGAGGCCATCAGCCGCCTGCTGGTGAGCGCTGGCCACCGGGTGATCGGCACTGGGCGTCGCGCCGAACGGCTGGCCGCCCTGGCCGAGGAGCTGGGCGAGCAGTTCCTGCCTCTGGTGTTCGACGTCCAGGACAAGGCTGCCACCCGCGCCGCCATCGAGGGGCTGCCGACCGAATGGCAACAGGTGGACCTGCTGGTGAACAACGCCGGCCTGGCTCTGGGGCTGGAGCCTGCCCACAAGGCGGATCTGGAAGACTGGGAGCAGATGATCGCAACCAACATCAGCGGCCTGACCCTGATCACCCGGTTGCTGCTGCCGGGCATGGTGGCGCGCAACCGCGGCCACGTCATCAACATCGGCTCCATCGCAGGGACCTATCCCTATCCGGGCGGCAACGTCTACGGCGCGACCAAGGCGTTCGTGAAGCAGTTCAGCCTCAACCTGCGTGCGGATCTGGCGGGCACGGCGGTGCGTGTCACCAACGTGGAGCCCGGCCTGTGCGGTGGCACCGAGTTCTCCAACGTGCGCTTCCACGGCGACGACGCCAAGGCGGCCACCGTCTATCAGGGGGTGCAGGCCATCCTGCCGGAAGACATCGCCAATACCGTACTCTGGATCAGCGAGCAGCCTGCCCACGTCAACATCAACAGCATCGAGATCATGCCGGTGGCCCAGACCTTCGGTCCGCTCCACATCAGCCGTCGCTGATGTCATGACGAGCCAACTTCTGTCCACAAGAGGCGCCTTCGGGCGCCTTTTTTGATGGATCTGGTCGCACTCGTCATGGAGTGCAGAAGGAGGCGTGCTGCGACCCCGTGCTCAGCCGTCGAGAGAGGGGGTACCCAAGTTGGCCTGCATTTTGCTGTCTCCGGCTCATGGCGGGGAAACCATCCCCGGAGCCGGCGAGGCCGGCAGTGAGCGTGGAGCCTTCATGGATATCAAACCCTATGGTCATCAACTCGCCCAGAGCGCGTCCCAGAACCGTGCCCTGGCGACCCTCAGCGACAGCGACGACAAGCAGAGCGGCTGGTCTCAGCAGGTCAGCCTCTCCAGTCAGGTGCTGACCGGCAAGGCGCAGCAGGCGCTGACCTACGAGCATCTGGCCAGGAACGGCAAGAACACAGTCCTGACCGGTGGTGTCAAGGATGCGCGGGTGCAGCAGATGGTGGACAAGGCCCTGGGCTTTGATCGCAAAAAATTTGACGATCTCGAGCGTCAGCTCAAGGGGATAGCGGATGACAAGACGCTCTCTGCCGAGGAGCGCGAAACGCAGAGCAAGGACCTGGCCGCGCAGCGCGATGCCATGCTCAAGGAGGCCATGGATCGCCTCACCGGCAAATCCGCCTCCCAGGCATGATGTGATTCAAACGGCAATCCTTGTGCGTTAAAGGCAAGGGGTTGCCCCCTTGCCACGGGGCTGGCAGGCCGTGGGAGGCACGGCCTGCCGTGGTCAGGGTTCAGGGACTCTGGGGGGCGATGCCGATGGCGATGGCGGTGGTCTGCACGGCCTTGATCTGGTCCCCCTTGGCGATGAGGGCGAACTGGGCCGGATCCTGCACCTTGAGGGTCAGGGTGTGGTCGACCCCCTTGACCCGGATGGTCTGGTGCGCCTTGTCCACGTCGATGACATCGGCATAGATGGTTACCTGCATGCCGGCGCCGGCTGCGGGTTTCTCCCCGGCGGCCGCCTTGCCCCCTTCCACTTCCACCACCCGTTTTCTCACCCCGGCGGTGCCCTTGAGCAGGGTCAGGTCCAGCAGTTGCAGATATCTCAAGGCCACGACATCTCCCACCTTGAGCTGGGGAAGGTTGGTCACCTCCTCCCCGGCGATCAGATCCAGGGTCTGCCCTTCGGCATTTTTCAGGCTGACCTTGCGGGTGGCCAGGTCGATGGCGGTGACGGTTGCCCTGGCCGTCAGTTCTTCGGCGAGACTGGCTTGTCCGGGGGCCACGGCCACATGGGTGGTGACCTCGGCGGCATAGAGCAGGGGAGGGGCACAGAGGGTGAGGGCACCCGCAATCCAGGCGTGCTTCAGTTTCATGATAGAGACCCTGTGAGTGGGAAAGGGACCCCGGGAGGGGCTTGAGGGGGCGACGAACTCGTCTTCCCGCTATCACCATAGCAAAGCCGGGCAGGAGCGCCCGGCATCGGCAGGCTGGCATCGTATTTTTGACGACAGGCTCCCGTTTTTGACCTGATGGCACGGCAGGCGCACAATTCCCCGGCATGCAATCAACCGAGGGCTCTGCCGTGTACAACTTCCAATATGCCAATCCCACCCGCATCTGCTTTGGTGAAGGCCAGATAGCCACTCTGCCGGAGCTGATCCCGGCCGGCAGCCGTCTGCTGGTGCTCTACGGGGGTGGCAGCATCAAGCAGAACGGGGTCTATGACCAGTTGACCCAGGCGCTGGCGGGCCGGGAGTGGCTGGAGTTTCCCGGCATCGGCGCCAACCCCCAGTACGATCAGCTGATGGAGGCGGTGGCTCTGGTCAAGCGCGAGCGCATCGACTTCCTGCTGGCGGTGGGTGGCGGCTCCGTGGTGGATGGCACCAAGTTCGTGGCCGCCGCGGCCTGCTTCGAGGGGGACGATCCCTGGGAGATCCTGCGGGACAAGGCCCCCATCAAGGGGGCGCTGCCGCTCGGCTGTGTGCTGACCCTGCCGGCCACCGGTTCGGAGAGCAACCCCGCCGCCGTGGTGAGCCGGGGGGAGGCCAAGCTCTCCTTCTACAATCCGCTGGTGCAACCGGTGTTTGCGGTGCTGGATCCCGCCACCACCTACAGCCTTCCGCCGCGCCAGGTGGGCAACGGGGTGGTGGATGCCTTCGTCCACATCCTCGAGCAGTACCTCACCTTCCCGGTGGGGGGCGAGGTGCAGGACCGGCTGGCGGAAGGGCTGTTGCAGGTGCTGGTGGACAACGGTCCGCGGGCGCTGGCGGAGCCCACCAACTACCAGGTGCGTGCCAACCTGATGTGGGCGGCCAGCCTGGCCCTCAACGGCCTCATCGGTCGCGGCGTGCCCCAGGACTGGTCCACCCACGCCATCGGTCACCAGCTCACCGCCCTGCATGGGCTGGATCATGCCCAGAGTCTGGCGGTGGTGCTGCCCTCCCTGCTGCGGGAGCAAGCGGCCCAGAAGCAGGAGAAGCTGGCCCAGTTCGCCGAGCGGGTGTGGCACTCCAGCCGCGAGGACAAGGCACTGCGTATCGAGGAGGCGATCATCCGCACCGAGCAGTTCTTCCAGCAGATGGGGGTGGGTACCCGTCTCGCCGACTATGGCCTGGATGCGCGCTGCATCCCCGGCATCTGCTCCAACCTCAAGCGTTTCGGGCTGACCGCCCTCGGGGAGCAGCAGGATATCGATCCCGACAAGGTAGCCAGGATCCTCTCCCACGCGCTGTAAGTCATCCTGGCAACCATAGTGGCGCGGATCCTTTCCCTCGTCCTCTGATCACCGGCTGACCAACGGAAAAGAGAACGCCCCGATCATCGGGGCGTTTTGCAGGGTGTCACCGGGGCACCGCCGTTTATTTGGCGCTGCGGTCCAGCTCGCGCTCCAGGGCTGCCGCCTTCTGGCGAGCCGGATAGGTGTTGAGTCGCTGCCAGTAGGCCTCAAGGTGCGGGAACTGGGCCAGCTGGCCGCTCTGGGCCAGCAGATCCACCAGGAAGGAGTTCAGGATGTCGGCGCCGGTGAGGCGATCGGCCACCAGGTAACGGCGGTTTGCCAGCACCTCATCGAGATAGCCCAGCACCTTGGCGCACTCGGCTTTGGCGTAGTCCGGCAGGAAGCGCATCGGGCTGCCATCCTTGCGCACGAACATGTCGAGCAGCAGCGGCAGAATGCCGGAGCTCTCGGCGAAGTGGAGCCACTGCAGGTATTCGGGATACTCCGGGCTGTCGGTGGCCGGTGCCAGCCGTTCCGGAGCGTGGCGGGCGATCAGGTACTCGGTGATGGCGCCCGATTCCGCCAGCACCCGGCCGTCAAACTCGATGACCGGCGACTTGCCGAGGGGGTGGACGGCCTTGAGCTCGGGCGGCGCCAGAAAGGTGGTAGCATCGCGCTGGTAGGCCTTGATCTGGTAGGGCAGGCCCAGCTCTTCAAGCAGCCAGATGATGCGCTGGGAGCGGGATTTGTTCAGGTGGTGCAGGACTATCATGGAAACCTCGACGCAGTGACGGAAGGCGGTGATACGCAGCGCCCCGGCAGCAGGTTCACTGATGGATGAAAAAGAGCGGGCGTGGTGCCCGCTCCTTCGTCGATTGACTCAGGCCTCCAGCGCCTGATCCAGATCCGCCAGTATGTCCTCGATGGCTTCGATCCCCACCGACAGCCGGATCATCTCAGGTTTCACTCCAGCCTTGGCCTGCTCCTCTTCGCTCAACTGGCGATGGGTGGTGGAGGCGGGGTGGCAGGCCAGGGACTTGGCGTCGCCGATGTTGACCAGCCGCTTGAAGATCTTGAGGGTATCGTAGAAGCGCACGCCCGCCTCGTAGCCCCCCTTCAGGCCGAAGGAGAGGATGGCCGAGGGGCGACCGGCCATGTACTTCTCCGCCAGCGGGTAGTGGGGGTGACCCGGCAGACCGGCGTAGCTGACCCAGGCCACCTTGGGGTGATGCCTGAGGTGATGGGCGACCCGCAGGGCGTTGTCCACGTGGCGCTCCATGCGCAGGCTCAGGGTCTCCAGCCCCTGCAGCAGCAGGAAGGCGTTCATGGGAGCCAGGGCCGCGCCCGTGTTGCGCAGCGGCACGGTGCGCACCCGGCCGATGAAGGCCGCCGGGCCGAAGGCCTCGGTGTAGACCACCCCGTGATAAGAAGGCTCGGGTTGGGTCAGTTGGGGGAAGCGCTCGGCGTGATCCGCCCAGGGGAACTTGCCCGAGTCGACGATGACGCCCCCCAGGGAGTTGCCGTGGCCGCCGACATATTTGGTCAGGCTGTGCACCACGATGTCGGCGCCGTGTTCGATGGGTTTGCACAGCACCGGGGTGGCGACCGTGTTGTCGACGATGAGCGGCACGCCGCGGGCGTGGGCGGCCTTGGCCAGGGCGGCGATGTCGACGATGTTGCCCGCCGGGTTGCCGATGCTCTCGCAATAGACCGCCTTGGTCTTGTCGTCGATGAGGGCGGCGATGGCCTCGGCGCTGTCATCCTTGGCGAAGCGCACCTCGACCCCGAAGCTCGGCAGCATGTGGGCGAACAGGGTGTAGGTGCCACCATAGAGCTGGGGGGTGGAGACGATGTTGTCACCGGCGGCGGTCAGCGCCTGGATGGCGTAGGTGATGGCGGCGGAACCCGCCGAGACCACCAGGGCGGCGATCCCCCCTTCAAGGGCGGCCATCCGTTGTTCCAGCACATCGTTGGTGGGGTTCATTATGCGGGTGTAGATGTTGCCCGGTACCGCCAGATTGAACAAGTCCGCCCCGTGCTGGGCGCTCTCGAACTCGTAGGCCACCGTCTGGTAGATGGGCACGGCCACCGCCTTGGTGGCGGGATCGCTGGAAAAGCCGTGGTGCAGGGCCAGGGTCGCATCTTTCATCACACACTCCTTGTTGGATGTCACCATTATGGATGGATAGACGTCCAATTTAGCAGTCCTGGCGCCGATGTAAACCACCCATTCCGGCAAAGCAATGCCGGGGGATGGCGGTGACCGGATGGCGCCTGTGACGGCGACCTCAGAGACGGCGGCGATACTCCCTGTCGTCTATCTGGTGCATATCCCACTGCATCAGGCGGTTGAGCTGCACCATGGGATCTTCGACCAGCGTCAGGGGGCGGGGCAGGATCCTCAGGAAGTAGCGACGGAGGGTTTGCTGGATCCGGTTCGGTTTGAGGGGGGTGGCATGGCTCATGATGGTGCTCCTGTGCTGTGGTTCTCACGTTCGCCAGCAGTATTGAGCTAAAATGCGGAAGTAAAAACTGATGACTTTCAGAGACAGGATTTCCTCTTTTATGCCTACCAGCCGCCTTTATCAGCAATTTCAACGGCTCACCCAGCAGCTTGGCTGCGACGAGCGGGAAATCAGCCTCGCCGAGGTGGCGGACTTGCTCTGCTGCACCCCCCGCAATGCCCGCCTGCTGTTGCGCCGCATGGAAGGGCAGGGCTGGCTGTGCTGGACGGCGGAGGCAGGGCGGGGGCGGCGCTCCCGCCTCACCCTGCTCGACAACCAGGAGAGCCTGACCCGGCGCCGATTGCGGGATCTGCTGAGTCAGGGCCAGCTGGCGCAGGCGGTGCGGCTGGCCGAAGATCGCCTCGATCTGCTCACTCCGCTGCTGATCGAGCAGCTCGGCCAGGCCACCCGGGAGGGGCGCCAGATCCTGCGGGTGCCCTACTACCGGCCGCTGCCGCGCCTGCTGCCCACCGGCCCGCTGCGCCGCTCCGAAATCCACCTGAGCCGCCAGATCTTCAACGGCCTGACCCGGCGAAATGAGGAAAATGGGGAAATCGAGGGGGATCTCGCCCACTACTGGGAGTGTCTGGCCCCCTGTCACTGGCGCTTCTATCTGCGCCCCGTGGTGCGCTTTCACCATGGCCGCGAACTGGTGGTGGAAGATGTGATGGAGAGCCTGCAGGCCTTGCGGGATCGCCCGCTGTTCGCCCATCTGGCACGGTTGGAGAGCCACTGGCCGCGCACCCTGGACATCCATCTCGACAGCCCGGATCCTCTGCTGCCGCACCTGCTGGCCGAGCCGGTGGCGGCCATCCTGCCGCGGGAGCTCAAGGGGGAGGCGAATTTCGCCCTGCAGCCGGTGGGCACCGGCCCCTATCGGGTGAGCGCCAACGACCCGCTGCACCTGTGCCTCGAAGCATTTGACGACTATTTCGGGCTGCGGGCCCTGCTCGACGAGATCGACATCTGGATGCTGCCGGAGCTGGCGGAACGGCTGGAGAGCCACGTCAGGCTGGGCAGCGACACCCCGGAGCTTGGTTCCATGCGCGGGGAGTCCGAACTCGAGTCGGGCTGCTACTTCCTGCTGCAGGACGACAGATCGGTCCCCCTGCAGGACCCGGCCCTGCGCCAGTGGCTGACCCGGCTGCTCAACCCCATCGCCCTGATGGCCCGGGTGGCACCCGAACTGCAGCGGGGCTGGACCAGCGCTCTGGGCCTCCTGCCCCACTGGCGCGAGAGTCTGCCTCTTCCCGAGCCCGGCCCGGTCAGCCTGCCAGCGCGGCTGGTACTGGCCTGCTTCAACCAGCATCTGGAGTTCAACGAGTGCGCCAGCGCCATGAGCAGCCTGCTGGCAGAGCAGGGGATCCAGCTCGAGGTGCGTACCCTGGACTACGGCCGATGGGTGAGCGGGGAGGATGAAGATGTGGATCTCTGGTTCGGCACCCTCAACCTGGAGCATGAGCACGCCTTCGCCCCTTACGCCTGGCTTCAGGGCACCCCCTTGCTGCGCCGGGTGTGGGGCGGCCAGCAGGCCCTGTGGCAGGGATTGACGCAGTGGCGCGCCCATGGTGAAGAGCCCGGCCCCCGCGCCCTGCTGGCCGAGGTGCAGCGCCAGAGCTGGTTCGTGCCGCTGTTTCACCACTGGCTGGAGCTGGAGAGCCGGGTCGGCGTGCACGGTGTGCGCATGACGGCCCTTGGCTGGTTCGATTTTCGCAGCGCCTGGTTAAAGCCCGAGCAGGTGGCGCAGGAGCCGGAAACCGGCGGTGGCTCTCACCCCCAGGCAGGGACGCTTGAGTCGGACGGGTTGGCGCGCTAGCCTGTGCGCGGTCCTACGACAAGGAGTCGACATCCATGCTGGAAATGCAGATCCAACCCCGTTTTCAAGAGACGGACGCCCTCGGCCACATCAACAACACGGTGCCGGCGGTCTGGTTTGAATCGGCCCGTGATCCCCTGTTTCGCCTCTTCTCGCCCGAGCTGGATGTGCATGACTGGCATCTGATCATCGCGGGCTACACGGTGCAATTCAAACGGGAGCTGTTCTATGGCCAGATGGTGTCGATCAAGACCGGCGTGCGGCGTATCGGTACCAGCTCCTTCACGCTCTGGCAGGAAGCCTGGCAGGGCGGCGAGCTGGCGGTGACCGCCGAGACGACCCTGATCCATTTTGACTACCGGGCCCGGCAGTCCATCCCTTTGAGCGAGGCTCACCGGGAGGGACTGAGGGTGTGGCTGGTAGAGAGTTAATCCGGCCTTCGGGCCCACCACAGGACACTTATGCGCACAACCGCGATCGCCCTGAGCCTCGGCTTGGGACTGGGACTCTGCTCCCTGCCTTCATTTGCCGCCTCCCTGGCCGAGCAGTTCACCCTGATGGAGAAGGGGGCCGACAGCGCCCTCGATACCCGCTTGTTCAGCCACGATGGCGTCGACATCAAGGCCTGGGTCGACGGCACGCCCGTCATCATCGCCGTGCCCATCCTGAACGAGCAGGGCAAACAGGAAGGGGAGAGCCGTTACTACTTCAAGGGCGGCAAGCTGTTCGGGGTGAAGGAGCCCGCCGCCCAGTTCGCCTTCGATGACAGTGGCAAGCTGACCCAGTGGCTGGACGACAAGGGGCAGCCTGCGGAGTTTGTCAGCAAGATGAGCATGCAGCAGCGGGAAGCCTGGCTGACCAGACGGGCTGCCGAGCTGGGCGGGTTGTTTGCACCGAGCACCGCCGAGGAGAAGGCTGACAAGGGGGGTGTCAAGCTCAAGGGGGCGGAGCTGGCCCAGTGGCTCTGCAATGGCAAGCTGATGGCGCTCGCCGGAGGTGACAAGGTGACTTTCGAGCCGGCCAAACTCAAGAGGAGTGCAGAGGGCATCAAGGGAGAGGTCTCCCTGCGCCAGGAGAAGGGGTGGCAGGATCTCTGCCTCACCTGCGAGGTGCAGGGCAACCGGGTGACTCGCCTCACCTGGCAGCCACTGCCGGGTGCCAACAAGCCGCAGTAAGGGCGGCAGAAGAATGGGGGCCCACTTGCGGGCCCCTTTTTCATGCCGGTTACTGCTCGCCCAGGGTGAGCCGGGTGAGGGCCTCCACCCGTCGCCACTGACCGGGCTCGAACCAGCGTGCCAGGATCTCCGGCTGCTGGCTGGCCCGGACTTCGGCAGGCAGGGGCCTGATCTCGGCCAGATAGCCGGCCAGCTGCTGCTCGAACCCCTGCTGGCTCTCTGCCAGCTGGTGCAACCGGTCTGCCGCCTCCGGTCCCAACTGTTCGCGCAGTGCGGCGTCACGCCCTGCTGCGGGGAGTTGCTCCAGAGCCTGCAGATCGCCCAGCAGGCGGCTGTTGGCCTCCGCCTCCCGAAACCACTGGGGCTGCTCCGCCAGCCAGAGCTCCAGCTCGCTCGCCAGCAGCGGCTTGTCGGCATCGCTGGCCTCCGCCAGCGCCTTGCGGCGCAGGGTCCACTGCTCCATCAGCCTGTCCTCGGCAAACAGCTGCTCCTGCTCGGCCGGGGTGAAGCGCTGCCTGCGTAACTGCTCGCGCTCGTCGAACAGCTTCTGCAAGCTGGCCAGGCCCGGATCCGCCGGCACCGTCAGGCTGCCCTCAGCCCCGAGAAAGGCTTCATGGCGGGCCTGCAGCGAGCCCTTGTCCGACGGCGGTGCGGCCTGCCTGACCAGAGGGGAAGCGGGCCCGGCATGTTGCGGCGAAGGGGCGGTTGCGTCAGCGGAGGGCCAATATTGCCAGCCCCCCAGCAGCAGGGCCGCCGCCATCGGAGCAGCCATCAGCCATGCCCTGTTCATAGTCCCAGCCTCTGCAGGCGGTTGGCGTGCTGGCGATAGAGGTTGACCGGGTCGGTCTCGAACAGGTGGCGAATGCCGAACGACTGGTTCACCTCGTCCAGATGGTTCATGCGGTAGTGGGTGCCGATCACCTTGCCGAGGTGGCTGCTGCACACCCCGACCAGGCCGTCACTGGGCTCCTTGAAGAAGCTGCCGGTCAGCGCCAGCGCCGGATCCACCGGATCCAGGATGTTGGTCATGGTGCCGCGTCCGCTCCAGGAAAAGTAGTAGACCCCGTTGGCGGCCTGCATGGGCCCTTCGCCGCAATGCTGGCTCGGCAGCCCTTCCGGATAGCGCTGGTTGAAGCGCTGGGCGCCGGTGCTGGTGAGGGCGTCGAGGGCTGCGAGGGGATCCTGCGGCAGCTGGCTGCCCCCGGAGAGCAGCGAGATGACCCCGGACAGGGCCGAGGCGGCGGCCACCGCCAGACCTTCGGCCGCCGAGCCCGGCGTCACCTTGGCCCGCACCAGGTCGGCGATCTCCGAGCCATGGTTGACCCCGCCCACGCTGGTGGCGGAGGCGACCAGCTCGGGGGCGACCGAAGCGACGTAGCGAATGGTGGGGCCACCGTGAGAGTGGCCGATGAGGTTCACCTTATCCGCCCCCGTGATGGCGAGCACCTGCTGCACCTGCTTGAGCAGCTGTTCACCGCGCAGCTCCGAGCTCTGGGTGGCGGAGACCTGGGCCACGTAAACCTTGGCGCCATCCCGGGTCAGGGCCTGGGGGATGCCGTAGAAGTAATCGACCCCGAGCAGCTTGTCGAAACCGAACAGACCGTGCACCAGCACTATGGGGTAGCGGGTCTGGGTATAACCGGCCCCCTGACCCAGCATGGGCAGGGCGCACAACAGCATCAATAGCCATCTTTTCATCTTCACCGTCCTTGTGAAAAAACCGGCTGCATTCTGGTCGTCACCGGGGCAGCCACCGGCCTCATGCCAGTACCGGCAGCATGGTGGCTGAACTCAGATGTATCTGTGGATGGGATCACTAAACCGGGGATTGCAGAAAAACCCTACCCATATGGGCAAAAAAGGCGGCACCAACTATTCCTTGTGTCTGCCCATCAAATAAGTTAAATAATAATTATTATCATTTAAGTGATCGAGTCATGACGGGAACCTGGGTGAAGGGATGGGTCGGTACCACCGGAGCGGACAGCAGCATGGCGCACTGGAAGGCGCAGACCCTGAGTGGCAACCGCCATTTCGATGCGGGGGAGTACGCCAGGGCGCTCGACTGCTATCAGCAGGCGCTGTGGCTTGCCCGCCAGCAGTTTGCCGACTGGCACGATGCCGACGAAGCGGTGGCGGCCCTGGTGGTGGCCCATCACAACCTGGCGGATCTGCTGGTGGCCATGACCCTGCCGGATCGGGCCGCCGACCTGCTGTGTCACATCCATGATTGCCTGCTGGCCACCAGCCAGTCCCCCACCAGTTCCGCTGCCCTGCGGGAGGCGGCTGTTAGCCACGCCCGCAGCACCCGTACCGAGCTGCTCGCCTTTCTGGGCAAACACGGTCATCACGACGGCATCCAGCGCAGCCTGGGTCAATGTCTGTGTCAGACCGGCTCTGCCCATCAACTGCATTGAGCCCAACAGGAGAGACAATGAACATGAGCCATACCCTGCCAGCCCTTCCTTACGCCTATGACGCGCTGGAACCCCATATCGATGCAAAGACCATGGAGATCCATCACAGCCGTCACCATCAGACCTATGTCACCAACCTCAATGCCGCCCTGGCCGATCTGCCGGAGCTGGCTGCCCTGCCGCTGGAGGTATTGCTTGCCCGTATCGACAGCCTGCCGGCCCAGGTTCAGGGGGCGGTGCGCAATCACGGCGGTGGTCACGCCAACCACAGCCTGTTCTGGCAGGTGATGAGCCCAGCAGGGGGTGGTGAGCCGGGCGGCGAGCTGGCCGCGGCGATCCTGCGGGATCTGGGCGGGCTGGAGGCCTTCAAGCAGGCCTTTACCCAGGCGGCATTGAGCCGTTTTGGCAGCGGCTGGGCCTGGCTGGTGGTCGATGGGCGCGGCAAGTTGCAGGTGGTGAGCAGCGCGAACCAGGACAGCCCCCTGATGGAGGGGCTCACCCCGATACTCGGGCTGGATGTGTGGGAGCATGCCTACTACCTCAAGTACCAGAACAAGCGTCCCGACTACATAGCCGCGTTTTACAACGTGATCGACTGGGGCGAGGTGGCACGGCGTTACGTGGCGGCGCTGGCCTGACGCCCCATTTCACCTGATGAAAGAGACCCGCCTGTTGGCGGGTCTCTGCTATTGAGGGGTCGGCGCGCTGCTGGCAGCCGGATTATCCACGGGTGTTGCTTCGCTCGGCACGGCTGCGCTGGTGGCTGGTGCACCGCTGGTTGCAGCCGCTGCACTGGTGGCTGTTGCAGCGCTCACGGCCGTTGCCTGCTTGGCCTTCGGCTGATGAGGGGGCGGTGCAATGGGCAGGCAGGGCTGGCTTGCCCCTATGGTGCTCAACGCCTGGCAGGGGACCGGGCCGCCGATGACGATGGGCTCGCCGAGGAACTTGGGACCCTTGTCCAGCACGTAGAGGTCGAGCAGCCCCATCAGGCGGGCGAACACCTCGCGCACCCGGGTCTTGATGCCCTGATAGGCGCTGGGATCCACGGCGTTGAAGCCGACCGCCTCGATGCCGAAATGGCGGGCGATGAAGATGGCGCGCTCGTTGTGAAAGGCCTGGGAGACCACGGTGAAGTGGGCCTGACCGAACACCTCCTTGGCACGCACGATGGAGTCCAGAGTCCGAAAGCCGGCGTAATCGCTGTAGATGGCGTTGGCCGGGATGCCGGCCTGGATCAGGGCCCGCCGCATCTGGCGCGGTTCGTTGTACTGCACGGTGGCGTTGTCGCCGGAGACCAGGATGTAGTCCACCTTGCCGTTGTTGTAGAGCTCGGCGGCGGCCTTGATCCGGTATTTGAAGTAGTGGTTCGGGCTGCCGCCAATCAGGTATTTGGAGGTGCCGAGCACCAGGGCGACCCGGTTGTAGGGCACCGCGTTGACGTCGTCGTAGGTGTAGTGACGGGCGTCCGAGACGGTCCACTCGCTGTAGCCAAGCAGGGCGGCGATGGAGGCCAGCAACAGGCAGAGGCAGGCGAGCAGGATCTTGGCAAACTTCTTCATGCGCGGTGCGGTTCGGGTCTGAAGTAAGAGAAGACAGGGGGTCATTCTATTACAAGTTGTTGTGGCGCGTCAGGTTTGATGGCGGCGCAGGGGCTCACTCGGGCAGAGGTTGTCGCAGCGCGCGCCAGGATCCCGGGCTTATCAAACGGCGCCATAAACAAGGGGCGGCCATGGCCGCCCCTTGTCATAGCCGTCTCGTCCTCAGTGGGATGAGTCGTTGGCCTTGCACTCGTCGGAGTCCTTGTTGGCTTCCCACCAGGGCAGCAGCTCGCGGCCGAGCCACTGCTGGTAGGCCTCGCTGTCATTGGCAATCAGCTGGTCCAGCTCGGCTTCGAAGGCACTCATGGCCTGCTCTCGATCCGGGCCTCGCAGGGCCCGGGCCATGGCCAGCCAGCTGGCGCCGCGACCGGTCTCGTTCAGGAAGCGGTGCACGGTGTAGGACCAGGAGTAGACCATCTCGCCGCCCTTGTCGTAATCCAGGTGCAGGATGTCGGCCAGGGCCGGACGATCGCTGGCCGGGCGGCCGGCGACGTTGTCCAGACCACGGGCGAAGCACTGACCGTGGGCGATGAACTCCGCCAGCCCTTCCGACCACCAGGTGGTGCGGTTGAGCGGGTAGTGGCCGAAGCTGCCGTACTGGTTGAAGCGGCCGTCCAGGTAGTGCACGTACTCGTGGCGCAGGTTCCACACCTGGAATGCAGGGCGCTTCCACTCCGCCTCGTAGGCGAAGAAGCGGGCCTGGTTGCCGGGGCGCGCCGGATCCCCTTCGAGGTAGATGCCGCCGTTGTCGGTGGAGACGCCGCCGAACAGGGCACTGCCGTAGCGTTTCCAGTTGGCGGAGGAGTCGAAGATCACCAGTTCCAGCGCCTCGTTGTGATCATCCGCCACCGGCTGCCAGCCGGTCTCCATCTGCTGGTGGAACTGCTGCTCTTCGGCACCCAGTTCACGGCAGATCCCCTCGGCCTGGCTCATGGTCAGATCCTGGGCCCGCAGGCGCAGGGTCGGCGAGCAGGTGTGCTCGAACGGCAGCACGTCCTCCACCCGGACAGGGGTGCAGAGCCCGGCGAAGTCACCGCTGATGCAGGCTTCGCTGGTGCGGTCCGTGTAGGTCAGGTAGTAGGTGGAGAGGGTCAGTGACATGTCTTCCAGCAGGTCCTGACTCTGCTGGCCACCGGGGATCAGGTCGTGGTGGCGAACCAGTACGATGACGGAGTCATCCAGCAGCTTGCGGTAGTCGTCGAGCTCGTCCGGGCGGATATGGCGAGCGACCCGGTAGAGGCGGGTGTAGGCATCCAGCACGTTGTTGAGCAGGAACAGATCGGCGCCATCCCTTCCTTGCCACAACGCGAGCTCGCTCATGCCGAGGGCGTGCAGCTGCTTGCGCAGCTCGCCATCCTGCTGGCGGAAGTCGTTGGCGAAGGGGTCGCTGTAGTCGCTGGCGAAGTCGAGGAAGTTGAGCAGATCGAACAGGCCGGTTGCCCAGGCGTGCTGACCGTTGATCTCGCTGGCATGGCGGGTGCTGTAGGCCAGCATCTGGTTGAACTCGCCGAGCAGGGTGCCAAAGCGGCTCTGCACTGCCGGGCTCTTGAACTGACCGTGCAGGGCGATGCTCCAGGCACCCATGACGGCGCCTACTTCGTCGCTGGCCTGCTCCGGGAAGAGCAGCGGATGGGCGCCCAGCGCGGTCAATGCCTCGGCCAGCGCCTCGGCGGCGGCCGGGCCGTCTTCCTTGTGCTTGCCGTAGTTGTGGTAGTTGTGGGCGCGCACGTATTCCAGCAGCAGCTTCATGGCAGGATGAGCCGGCTGATTGGCCGCCAGCAGGCTCTGGATGCCGCGCGACACCGCCAGCAGCTTGGTGTCATCGTGACCATAGTTCTCCTGCCAGACCGGCGCGGGCTGGCCACTGGCATCCTGCACTATCCTGGCCGCTTCGGCGTCCAGCAGTTCGGTGCCCGGCAGATCCGGCTCGGAGCAGGCGCGGCCGTCGGCACGGCGACAGTCGAGCTGCTCTTCCTTGCTGGCCAGCACGATGGGGCGGTTGAGCACCCGGCTCTCCTGCCACTCGGTTGTTTCCGGCAGGGTCTGCCATTCGCTGCCCCCCACCGGGTATTGATAGCCGGTGTCCTTCAAGACCACCTGCACTTCGCTGCCCGCAGGCAGGGTCTGACGGCACACCCGGTAGCTGATGGTCTTGTCCCCTTCCTGGCGGGTCTGGGGTTCATCGCACTCCTGCTGGGCCTTGATCTCGTCCAGCAACCAGGTGTACTGGCGCCAGACGTGCAGCTCGCTCACCTGCTTGGCGGCCTGGCTGCCCGCGATGGGCAGCAGGCGAAAGAAGATCTGCTCGAGGCGGCCATCCCGTTCGTTGGGGGTCTCTTCCAGCACCTTCAATTGCTGCCAGTTTTGCGGCTGGTACTGCCATGCCTGCTCGGCGCAGCGACCTTCGGCGTTGAGCTCGCAGCGATCCAGCTCCTGCTCGCTGTGACCCAGGATGACCCGCTCAGCCAGCGGCAGACGATCCTGACGCGGCGCGGTCGGGGTGCCCGCCAGCGGCTCCCAGCGGCCCTGTTTCATGCCGTAGCCATAGTCATAGCTGCTGGCCGGGACGGCCTTGCCGGCCGGTACCACCTCTTCACAGCTGAGGTAACGGATCTGCCAGCCCTGCTCGATCTTGAGTTGTGGCTCGCCGCACTGCTGCTCTGCCAGCGCGGCCAGGTTGGCATCGCGCCAGTCGAAGCGGCGATACACCCTCAACTGCTGATAAGGGGCGTCGCTGCTGTGGGCGCTCAGTTCAAAGGTCACTTCGGTGAGACGATCCCCCAGCTGACGGCTGGATTCACCGTTGAGTTGATACTGTTGCCAGTCGGAGGGGGAGTAGTTGGCCAGCGCCGAGGTGGCGAGCAGGCTTGGGGCTGCCAGGAGCAGCAGCCGGGGAGAGAGGTGCTTCATCATGATCCCTTTGGTGGATGGAGAGGCGTGGGGACCAGAGAGGGTATTGGGCTCCAAAGGAATATCAATTGGCCAGATGGCGCAGCGGAATGATGCATTCGGGAGCAAACAACACAAAAAACAGCCCCAAAAGGGGCTGTGTTGATAGCAAGGACTCCGCCCCATATGGGGGAGGCGTCACTCCTCTTGTCGCAAGCTGCGGGCGAGCAGGGTGCGGGAGGGTTTCAGATTACCGCCGAGATCCGGCCAGGGATGCCACTGGTCCGGCACCATGAAGCCGGGTAACGACAGCCTGATCCAGGCGGCCAGCTCGGCAGATGGTGCCGGTTCGCCGTGCCAGTCGATGAAGGCGGCGGGCCTATGCCCCCACTCGTCGCTCGGCACCGGCACCACCAGGGCCTGGGCCACGGCGGGGTGATCCACCAGCCGCTGCTCTATGGTCTCGGGCTGGATGTTCTCCCCTCCCGAGATGAAGAGGTTGTCGAGCCGCCCCTCCACCACCAGATCGCCCCCCGGAGTGAGGCGGCCCTTGTCCCGGGTGTGGAACCAGCCCTCTTCATCGAGGGGGCGCACCAGCTCGCCCTCCCTGAAATAGCCGGCAAACAGGGTCTCACCGCGCACGCAGATCTCCCCCTGGCGGATGCAGACCTCCCGCCCCGGCAGCGGGCGACCCACCACGCCGGCGGCGCAGGGTTGCCCGGTGCAGACCTGGCTGCCCATCTCGGAGAGGCCATAGCTCACCTTGGGCTCCAGCCCCAGGGCGGTCAGCCGGTTGACCAGGGGCGCCGGGATGGCGGCGCCCCCGAGCAGCAGCTCTCGCACCCGGGTGCGGGATGGGTCGAACCCCTGTGCCAGCAGGCGCCAGAGCTGGGTCGGCACCAGCGAGAGGTGGGTGATGGGCTGATCCTCGAGCCGCGCCTTGAGGGGCCGGGTGCGATCGTCCAGCACCAGGGCGGCTCCCGCCAGGAAGACCCGGAACAGGATGGCGTAACCGCCGACGTGAAACAGTGGCAGGGAGAGCAGCCAGCCGCAGGCTTCGTCCAGGGGGATCAGGGTGGCGGAACCCCGGGCCGAGGCCAGGTGGTTGGCGAGGCGGTGGACCACCGCCTTGGGGGTACCGCTGGATCCCGAGGTGAGGATCATGTTGTTCGGCTGGTCGGGTACCAGCGGGGACTCCCCATCTGCGGCCAGCTCCCCCGTGAAGTCGAGGCTGAGGGCTTGCCAGTCGCCCGCCGGGATCTCGCCTGCCGACCAGAATGCCCGGGCCTCGAGCTGGCTCGCCAGTTCGCTGTGTCTGGTTGCCGGAAAGGCGGGATTGAGGGGGCAGAAGACGATGCCGCTGCGCACGCAGGCCCAGGCCAGCAACACATCCTCCAGGGCGCCGCGCACCACGGCGGCGAGATGATCTCCCCGTTCCAGCCCGGCCCGGGCGAGCTGATTGCACAGGTTGTTGAGGCGCAGGTCGAGGCGCTGGTAGCTAAGAGGCTCCCCGCTGTGGATGGCAATGCGATGAGGGACCAGTGTCGCCCAGCGTCGTACCGGGCAGGTTTCCTGCCGTGGGATCTGACGGGTCACCATGGGTCAGTCACGGTGAAACAGGGGGTCCATCCTGCCCGGATCGGGTTGCCCCTGCTTGTCCAGCAGATCCCTGGCCAGCCAGCGGCGGGTATCGAGGCCAGGGGCCTGATCCGGCGCCCACTCCCCTGCGAGGCGGGCGAGCTGGCCGAGGCCGAGACCGGACTCGAAACAGGAGGAGACGATCACCTTGAGCTTCAGTTCGCGAGCGCGGGCCACCAGGGCCTCGCTGTTGGCCAGGGCGCCGAGCAGGGTCGGCTTGAGCACCAGGGCGCGCAGTTGCGGGATGGGCTCCCAGGGCTTGCCCTGGGCCAGCAGTTCGTCCAGCGCCACCGGCATGCCGGTGCGGCTGGCGACGAAGGCGATGTCCTCGAAGTCGGCGCACAGATCTTCGAGGTATTCGATGCGATTCGGATCCAGGTGGCCGCAGAAGGCCCAGGCCTCCTCGCGGGTCCAGCCCTGGTTGGCGTCCAGGACCAGCTTGAGGTTGGGGCGCCGATCGAGCAGTAGCCGGATCAGCGCCAGCTCGTCGCGCATGGGGTAGCGGGCCACCTTCAGCTTGGCCTTGAGGGGGGTCTCGTGCAGCCACTGCTTCCAGTTCTTGAGCAGCTCCTGGGGGGAGCCCTGGATCAGCGGATAGGGCTCGGGCAGGGGGGCACCCTGCTCGGGCCAGCTACGACGGGCGCAGTCGAGCCCGAACTGCACCGAGGGCAGCTGTGGCGTCGGGGTCTGTCCCCGCGCCAGCTGCGCCAAACAGTCGAGGGCCTCGGCCTGGGCGTCGGCCAGGGTCTCTTTGGAAAATCCTGGCAGGGGGGCTATCTCCCCCCAGCCATCGTCGATGCGTACCAGCAGGCCCTCGCGCGCTACCTGCAACTGACCGTGAAAGGCCAGGGGCTGGGTAAAGGGCAGTTGGTAGCGGTAGAGGGCGAGTGTCATCAGGGATTCCGCTTGTATTTGGAGAAGTCGGGACGGCGTTTCTCGTTGAATGCGTTGCGCCCTTCCTGACCCTCTTCGGTCATGTAGAACAGCATGGTGGCATTGCCTGCCAGCTCCTGCAAACCGGCCTGGCCGTCGCAGTCGGCGTTGAGGGCCGCCTTCAGGCAGCGCAGAGCCATGGGGCTGTGTTGCAGCATCTCGCGGCACCAGCGCACGGTTTCACGCTCCAGCTCGGCCAGGGGCACGACGGTGTTGACCAGCCCCATGTCGAGGGCCTGTTTGGCGTCGTAGAGGCGGCAGAGGAACCAGATCTCCCGAGCCTTCTTCTGGCCGACGATGCGGGCCATGTAGGAGGCGCCCCAGCCGCCGTCGAAGGAGCCCACCTTGGGGCCGGTCTGGCCGAACTGGGCGTTGTCGGCGGCGATGGTCAGGTCGCACATCATGTGCAGCACGTGGCCGCCACCGACGGCGTAGCCAGCCACCATGGCCACCACGGGTTTGGGGCAGGTACGGATGTCACGCTGGAAGTCGAGCACGTTGAGGTGATGGGTGCCTTCATCGTCCTTATAGCCACCGTAGTCGCCGCGGATCTTCTGGTCGCCGCCGGCGCAGAAGGCCTTCTCGCCGAAGCCGGTGAGGATGATGGAGCCGACCTTGTCGTCGTAGCGGGCATCGGCCAGGGCTTGCAGCATCTCTTTCACGGTACGGGGGCGGAAGGCGTTGCGCACCTGGGGACGGTTGATGGTGATCTTGGCAATGCCCTCTGGGGACTTGTGATAGAGGATGTCCTCGTAACCGGCGGAGCAGTCGTGCCACTCGACAGGGGCATAGAGCTCGGCTTCCGTCATTGCTTCAATCATGGATCTTCTCTTCTGGTTGGTGAGCCCACTCCCGCAGGAGCCGGGCAAAGGTATCGGGCTGGCTTGTGTGCAGATTGTGTCCGCCATCCAGAGCCAAGTGTTTGATATTGCAGCCTTGCTTTACCAACTGGCAAGCGAGGGCATGGAATTTGTGATCCCGGTTGCCTGAGACCCACTGCACCGGCAGCCGGGTATCCCGAAGCCAGGGGGCGAGAGCCGGCTGCCGCCCCAGGGACGTGGCCCTCAGCATGGCGGCCACGGCCTTGCCGTCGTTGCCAAGGCGGCGTGCGGCCTGGCGGGTGCGGGCATCGTCGTCCAGGTCGGCGAAGACGCCCTGGCGGTACCAGTCGGCAAGCACCCGGGTCAGAGGCTCGCACTCGAAACGCCGGGCCCAGGCTTCATCGTGAGCGATGCGGGCCGGACGTTCACCGGCAGGCAGCCCGGGGTGGCAGTTCTCCAGCAGCAGGGCCTGCAACCCCGCCGGGGAGTGGCTGGCGTGATGAAGCGCGAGCCGCCCCCCCAGCGAATACCCCACCAGCCGGTAGTGGGCGATATCCCGCGCGGCCAGCTCGTCGCAGAGCCAGCGATGGGCCTCGTCAAAGCCGCTCACCCGCAGTGCCCGGTTGCGGCCGTGGCCCGGCAGATCCAGGGCATGGCACGGGACGCCGGGCAGGGCCTGGATGACAGGTCGCCAGTCGTCGGCGTCCCCCAGCAGTCCGTGCAGCAGCACCAGCGGCACGGCGGGATCAGAGACCACGGATAGCGGCTCCCAGTGCCTTGAGATCCTCGGCGACTTCACTGCTCGGTACCTTGATTTCAATCAGGGTTACCCCGTTTTTCAGGGCTGCGGCATAGTCCCGCTCAAATGCGTCGAGGGTGGTGGGGGCCCGGTAGTGCAGGCCGAACATGGCGGCGGCGTGCTCGAAGTGCAGGCCGTGGGGCAGGCAGTAGTAGGTCTCCAGCAGGGCGTCCTGGGTGGGCACAGGCAGCATGCGGAAGATGCTGCCGCCGTCGTTGTTGAGCAGGATCACCACCAGGGGGCGGCTCCCCTTGCCGAGCAGCGCCAGGCTGTTGAGATCGTGCAGGGCGCTGAGATCCCCGAGCAGCAGGGTGGTGGGCTCGCGACTGTCAGGCGGGACCGACTGTGCGAAGCCGTATGCGGTGGCGATAAGGCCATCGATGCCGGAGGCGCCGCGGTTGGTCATCACCCGGCTGGGGCCCTTGCCCACCTCGCCCAGCATGTCCATCAGCCGGGCCGGCATGCTGTTGCCGACGAACAACTGACCCTGGATGAGCTGATTCACGCGGTGGCACACCCCGAGCTCCGAGAAGCGATCACAGGCGGTGCGGATCTGCTGGCTGATGGCCTGCTGGCGCGCGGCCAACTGGTGCCAGGGCTGCTGCGAATGGGGGATTGGATGGGCGGCCGCAAAGGCGGCGGGGTCGCACACCAGGCGACGGCGCAGCCGGTAGTCGGGGTCGAGGCGTGCCGGCTGCGGGTCCACCAGCCAGTAATCCTGCCAGGGGTGTTGTTTGATGAACTGGCCGAGGCGCTTGGAGATGAGGCGGGCGCCGAATTGCAGCACTACCTCGGCGCGGGCCAGCTCGGCCACGAAGTCGCTGTGTTGCAGGGCGAGATCCGTGTGGACGAGGTTGCGATCATCGAAGCGGATCTGGCTTTGCAGATCCGCCAGCAGGGGCCAGCCGAGGCGGTCTGCCAGCTCGGCCACCGCCTTGCCTTGCACCGGATCCTGGATGCGTCCGGCGACGATGACACCGCGCTTGCCGATGAGACTGTCCCAGTCTGGCTGACGGGGGCAGTGCGGTTCGCCCGGCAGCCAGGGGCTCCAGGGCTTGGCCGAGTGCAGCCAGTCGCCGAGGGGCGCCAGGTAGTCGGCAAAGTCCAGGTAGGCATCGCCGGGATAGAGGGGCTCGGGGTACATGCAGTTGAAGTGCACCGGCCCCGGGGTGTGCGCCTGTCGTGCCAGGGCCTGATCCACCGAGCTCAGCACGAAGGCCGCCGGAATGGTGGGAGTGGGGCTCGGCAGATTTTGCTGATAGACGGGGTAGCGACCGAAGATCCCCGGCTGATCGATGGCCTGGTTGGCCCCGTTGTCGATGAGCTCGGGTGGCCTGTCGGCAGAGAGAATGATGAGCGGGACCCCGGTGAGCTGGGCTTCCGCCACCGCGGGCCAGAGGTTGGCCACCGCGGTGCCCGAGGTCATGATCACCGCCACCGGGCGGCCGCTCCCCTTGGCCAGCCCCAACGCCATGAAGCCCAGACCCCGCTCGTCGAAGTGCAGATGGCGGCGAAAGCCCGGGTGGGCTGCGGCGGCCATGGTGAGCGGCGCCGAGCGGGAGCCGGAGGCCAGGGCGATGTCGCGCACGCCGAGGCGAAAGAGCTCTTCCAGCAAGAGGGAGGACCAGACATGGTTGAAGGTGGCGTGATGGCTGGCAAAGGCGTGATGCGCGGACACGTGGCTGGCGGACATGAAGCTCTCGCAGTGAGGAGTCGGTGAGAAACGCTATCCCAGCAGGGAGAGCACGTTGGCGATCTTGTTGTCGAGTTCGGCCCATTCGGCGGCGGGCTCCGATCCCGCCACTATGCCGGCACCGGCGAACAGGCTGATGCGCGGGCCCCTGATCCGGGCGCTGCGAATGGCGACGGAGAACTCCGAGGTCTCCCGGCTCAGCATGCCGCAGGCACCGGCATACCAGCCGCGATCATGGGGCTCGCATTCACGGATGA
Organism: Aeromonas sp. R7-1; assembly: GCF_040908115.1. NCBI lineage: Bacteria > Pseudomonadati > Pseudomonadota > Gammaproteobacteria > Aeromonadales > Aeromonadaceae > Aeromonas > Aeromonas sp. R7-1. The sequence goes on from NZ_JBFODD010000023.1 coordinate 71,798, forward strand.
AAGCGAGCGCAGCCTCGCGGGGGGCGCCCCCCACGGCGGGAGTGGGGTGCAGGGCAGCCAGCAGTTGCCAGTCGCAGACGCCGGGTTTGAGCTCGGCCTCGATGTCGCACTTGAGGTGTTGCAGCAGCCGCAATTTCAGAATGCGCGGCTCGGTCAGGGTGGCATCGGTCGTGAGGGGAGCCAGGCGGCTGAGAATGTCGGCGTGAACCAGCCGGTTCTCCAGCCGGTTCTTGCTGTCGGCCAGCAGCTCGGCGGCCAGGGCCGCGTCGGTCGCCTCATCCCCGGAACGGCGAATGGTGCCTGCCAGCGCCTCGGTAAAGAGGTGGCCCTTCTCCCGGCGGTAGAGGCGCTCGGGGGAGCAGGAGATGAAGCTCTGCTCGGGGGAGAACTGAAAGCCGAAGTGGAAGCACTCCTGGGCGTGGCGGGCCCACTGTGTCAGCAGGGACCAGGGGCAGAGGGGCGCATCGTGTGCCTCGCTCTGGAGCAGGCTCTCCCGCGACAGCACCACCTTGGGGGTGCGGGCCTGGAAGTCGGGGGCCGTGACCTGCTCCACCAGGGTCTGCCACTGGGCAGGTCCCGGCAGGTCCTGGCGCTGCCATGGCCGCTTTTGCAGGGCGGGCAGGGGGGCCTCGGGTTGCAGGGCATCGAGCGCCGCCTCGGCGGCGCAGAGTTCGGCTTCGAATGCGTGACCCTCTTCCCGGGCGGGCAGCCAGAGATTGAGGCAGAGGCTGGTGCACTCCCCCCGGCGTACCAGTTCGATACGGGGCAGCACGAAGCGGCAGGGGCCAAAACCCTGCCAGCCGGGCAGATCCGGGTCGAACGCCAGGCCACCGTAGTAGCGAGGGCTGTCTTCACTGGCCGTGCCGGCAAGGTCGCAGACCCGCTGGATATCCTCCGGCCGCGTCAGCTCGTGGATGGCGCCAAGCGCCACGTACTCCGGGCTCTGTTGCCCTCTGGCGTGCCAATAGATGCGGGGGTAGAGCGTCTGGGCCGCCAACCAGCCGGGAAAGACGTCGACGTGAGCGGCCACGCGCAGTCGCACGAAACCGCTGACAGTGCTGTGACGCAGGGCGTCCAGTTGTTGCTTGAGGTGGGTCTGAGCCAACATGGATGTCTAGTCTGAGCCGGATAATCGCGATCGCTCCGGGGGAGGATGGCGCAGGTTGATGCCAAAGGGCGACGATTTCCTATATATTATCTGCCCATTCGTCCATGTAAATTGCCCGGGGGAGCCGACGCCCCCGCGCAGCCAAGTATACCTAAATCCGGTTCGATAACCCTTAACACGATCAATATCTGATTGTTTGGCCATCACAATATGACAAATACCTTCTCTGTTTGGTTGCTGGCGGCGCGTTTGCGAACACTGCCCCTGGCGTGCTCCTCCATCTTGCTGGGCTCGGGGCTGGCAGCCAGCCGGGGAGCGTTCGACGGCACCATCATGGGGCTCTCCCTGCTGACCGCCATCCTGCTGCAAATTCTCTCCAATCTTGCCAACGACTATGGGGATGCGGTCTCCGGTGCCGACAACGGGGAGCGGATCGGTCCCCAGCGCGCCGTGGTTTCCGGCCTCATCACCCGGCACCAGATGTGTGTGGCCATGGGGCTGACCGCCCTGGCGGCCGTGGTGAGCGGCCTCTCCCTGCTGATCTGCGCCTTCGGGGAGGCGTGGCAGCAGATCCTGACGTTCATCCTGCTGGGGGGAGCGGCCATCGTCGCGGCCATCACCTACACGGTGGGCAAGAGCCCCTACGGCTATCGCGGCTTCGGGGACATCTCGGTATTCCTGTTCTTCGGCCTGCTGGGGGTGCTCGGTTCCTACTACCTCTTCACCCATAGCCTGGAGTGGGACCTGTTGCTGCCCGCCACCGCCTGCGGCCTGCTGGCGACTGCCGTGCTCAACATCAACAACGTGCGGGACATCGAGACCGATGCCGCCAGCGGCAAGATCACCCTGGCGGTGCGCCTTGGCCGCAACCGGGCCATCGCCTATCACTGGGTCTTGCTGGGGGCGGCGCTGCTGGCGACCATCGCCTTCCTGCTGACTCAGCCTGCGAGCCTCTGGCCCTGGATCTTCCTGCCCGCCATGAAGCCCCTCACCGATGCCGCCCGCACCCTGCGAGAGAGTTTCGATGGCGAGGTGCTGACCGGCGCCCTCAAGAAGACCGCCATCAGCGCATTTCTGTTCAGCCTGTTGCTCTCCGCCGGGCTGGCGCTCACCTGAGGCCGACGCGTTCGGCAATGAAAAGGGCTCCCGAACGGGAGCCCTTTTTGCTGATGTGTCGATGCGTTGTTGTTCATCAGACCGATGTGATGATCGCCAGGGGAGGAGCATGCCGCCAGGCGAAGGATGATGCCAGGTGATGCAGACGACGAGGGCCCCCGACAGGGAGCCCTCGAGTGCATGAGGCGTGCTTGCCCCTGGGTCAGCTTGCCTGGGCCACGGCCGTGCGGCGAGAGAAGAAGAGACTGTCCAGCAGCCAGATGGCAACCATGGAGGCCCCCACCAGCGGGAAGCAGATCCCGAGCACGACCAGCACCGCGATGGCACCGCCCATGGGAGGCAGCTTGGCGGGCAGGGGCGGGGCGGCGAGGCGACCACTGGGACGGCGGCTCCACCAGATCCAGAGCCCGCTCACCGAGCTTGCCAGAATCATCAGGCAGATGAGCAGCATGACGAGCTGGTGCGGCCAGCCGTAGAGCTTGCCCATGTGCAGCATGACGCCGGTTTCCACCGTCTTGGCGACCGGGCCGTAATCCTGCCAACGCACGTCGATCAGCACCTTGCCGCTGTATTGGTCGATGTGCAGGGTGGCGTCGTTGCGGGGATCATCGGCAAAGATGGCGATGGTATAGACGCCGGTTTCACCGACCGGGGGGGTGATGCTGTAACCCGGGCTGACCCCACGCTCGCTGGCGATGTCGACCACCTGTTGCAGTGGAATGCGATGGCTGGCCATGACCATGCCCTCGTGTCCGCCGCCATGGGTCATGGCGCTGTGATCATGGCTCTCTGCCGTGGGTTGGGAGCTCGGCATGGGCAGGGTCTCGGCCCCCCAGGAGACGGTCTGTTCGTGAGCCTGGTTGAGGCTGCGGGTGAGGGGGGCCGACTTGGGCACCTCGTTCCACATGGCCGCAGGGAAGCGGTTCCAGACATCGGCGAACTGGCCGCCCCAGAAACCGGTCCAGGTCATGCCCGTCAGCAGCAGCAGCAGCAGGAAACCTGCGCCCCAGAAGCCGACCACGGCGTGCAGATCACGCCACCAGAGACGGCCGCGCTGGTGCATTCTCGGCCAGAGGATGCCCCCCACACCCGGTCCCTTGCGGGGCCACCAGAGATAGAGTCCGCTGACGAGGAGCACGATTCCCCAGCCTGCGGCCAGCTCGATCAGGCGATCTCCCGTGGTGCCAAGCATCAGCTCCGCATGGAGAGCGCGCGCCACCGCCTGCAGGTTCCACTTGTTGTCCATGGTACCGAGCAGGGCGCCGTTCGCGGGATCCATGAAGAGGGTCAGCTCCTGCCCTTCACGCATCACGACTATCTGGGCGCTCGCGTCCGCTGCCACCGGGGGCAGGTATTTGCGCAGGCTGGCGTCCGGCATGGCGATGGTTGCCTTGGCCAGCAGCTGGTCGGCACTCAGGGTCTGGGTGGCGGGCGTCACCTTCATCAGCTGGGGGTAGAGCAGGTTGTCCAGCTGCGGTTTGAACAGATAGACGATGCCGGTGAGGGAGAGCAGGATCAGGAAGGGGGCGACGAAGAGACCGGCATAGAAATGCCAGCGCCAGATCCGTTGGTAATAACTTGCGTCTTGTTGCTTCATCGTTGATCCCTGGGTGAACGCCAAAAGGTTTCAGTAGGTGGAATGTTTTGAGTGGCGCGGATGATAGCAGCAACGTTTTGTTAACTGCAACAGAACATGTCGAAGAAATGTACATTCCGCCACCGAGGTAAAAACGGGGGGGTGAATGGCGCTTTCCGTTCACAATGTGGGGAGCTTCATGGACTTTTCGGGGATAAATTCTTACTTTGTGGCAACACAGGGCATATCAGCCGCAGCGAAGGACTCAAGGCAGGAGGTGAACGTGCAAGCACACGGCCATTTTGAGATGCAGCGACAAGGGCAACTGCTGATCTGTCGGCCGAGCGGCCCTTTCAACCTGGCAGGCGCCATGGCCTATGAGGGCAAGTTCAGCCAGCAGATAAGCCGTTTGCAGGGAGCCCCCTGGGGCATCGTCGAGGTCGCGACCGAGTTCGAGGCCGCCGGCCCCGAGGTGCTGGCCCGTTTTCGTCGCCAGTTCAACTGGTGCGCCACTCATGGCTGCGCCTTTCTGGCGGTGGTCATGATCGGGGATTTCAAACGTTATCTGGCGGATCACGTTTTCAGCGAGCTTCCCTTTCAGGAGGTGCGCTATTTCGAGGAGGAAGCGCAGGCCATCCACTGGCTGACACAGCGCCTCGAGGGGCTGCAAGGCAAGGAGATCCACGTCAGCACGGGTTGAAAACCCCGGTTACTCCAGCCTGATGAACCACTTGTCCCGCTCGTCGAGGCAGTCGGGCTCCCCCATCTCGAATTCACGGCAGATAAGCGGCCGCACCTCGTAGATGCGACACATCATGGTGTTGCGGTCGAGGGCGGCGCACCAGCCATCTTCCAGTCTGTGCATCACGGGCACTTCTCCTTCCCGTTCCTCGATATAGCGGTCCGGCACGCCGGTGTCGGTGAAGAGCATCACCTCAAGGCGGCAGCAGCAGGCTTCGCAGTTCTGGCAGCTCACATCGCTCTGGATTGCTTGGGTCATGTCACCTGTCTTGCCGCATGGCGGCGAATGATATGAAACAGGCGCCTGTCAGGCGCCTGTGGTCTGGCTGGGGCGTGTGAAATACCTTAGCCCAGTTTGCGGGCACGGTAGCTGCGCCCCTTGATCTTGCCTTCCTGCAACCGCTTGAGGGCGGCGCTCGCCACCTGGCGCTTCACCGCCACGTAGGAGTACTGCTCGGAAATCTGGATCTTGCCCACATCGGCCCCGGCAATGCCGCCTTCGCCGGTCAGGGCGCCGAGGATGTCACCGGCACGCACCTTGCTCTTGCGGCCTGCATCGATGGAGAGGGTCACCATCTGCGGCGCGATCGGCTTGATGTCGCGGCCGATCCCGGCCAGGTCGCCCTGGGGAATGGGGGCCTGCTGGTACTCCTCGATGAAGTTGACGCGCTGGGCCTCGTTCGGCTGGTAGAGGCTCAGGGCCAGGCCCTGCTGGCCAGCGCGGCCGGTACGGCCGATGCGGTGCACGTGCACCTCGGGGTCGTAGGTCAGCTCGTAGTTGATGACGGCGCCCAGCTCCTTGATGTCGAGGCCGCGGGCCGCCACGTCGGTGGCGACCAGTATGGTGGCGCTGCCGTTGGCGAAGCGCACCAGCACCTGATCCCGCTCACGCTGTTCCAGGTCACCGTTCAGCGCCAGCGCCGAGAAGCCCTTGGCGGCCAGGTGATCGGCCACGTCGTTGCAGGCGCGCTTGGTGTTGCAGAACACCACGCAGGAGCCCGGTTGGTAGTGGCTGAGCAGCCAGGTGAGGGCATCGAGGCGCTGGCCGGCCGGCACTTCATACAGCTTCTGTTCGATGGCGCTCTCTTCATGCAGGGACTCCACGCTCACCTCCACCGGATTGCGCTGCACGCCGCGGCTCATCTGGGCGATCCCTTCCGGATAGGTGGCGGAGAAGAGCAGGGTTTGCCGGTCCCGCGGGGCGTGGCTGATGACCCGGTTGATGTCTTCACCAAAGCCCATGTCCAGCATGCGATCCGCTTCGTCCAGCACCAGCGTCTTGAGGTCGTCGAGCTCAAGGGTGCCCTGCTCCAGGTGCTTGAGGATCCGGCCCGGGGTGCCGACGGCGATGTGGGCGCCAAAGCCCAGGGTGGCGGATTGCGGTGCGGTCGGGGTGCCGCCGCACAGGGTCACCAGCTTGACGTTGGGCAGGGTACGGGCAAGACGGCGGATCTCGGTGGCCACCTGATCCGCCAGCTCGCGGGTCGGACAGAGCACCAGCGCCTGCACGGCCAGCCGGTTGACGTCCAGCTTGGCCAGCAGACCCAGGCCGAAGGCCGCGGTCTTGCCGCTGCCGGTTTTCGCCTTGGCGATCAAATCTTTGCCGTCGAGCACCAGGGGCAGGCTCTGGGCCTGGATCGGGGTCATCTGCAGATAGCCCAGGCTGGCGAGGTTGTCCTGCAGGGCGGAGGAGAGGTTCAGGCTGCTAAATTCGCTGTTGTTCACAAAAGGACTCTATGTCGGAAAACCAGAAATGGGGGTGCGCGGTGCGCAAGGGGGCGCATCATACCAGAATGTGCCGCCGGATGCGGTGAATATTTGAACGGTTGGCGTCATGGGTTGCCGATGGAGGCTTCTGTCTGCGTTGGCGGGCTTGCGGTATGTAAAAAGAGCACAATGGAACAGGGTGGTCATGGCCAGATCATGATGAATGGCGAGAAAACGTTTTTAATTAAACATGTCCTGGTGATGATGAGTCATCGGAGGATGCCATATGGGATATAGCCGTTATGAAATATATATACGAATGAGGGATAAAATTAATGAAAGAGCATAACTTATTGTTTTTTGATTTATTTTTAAGCTTTCCCAATGACGATTAATAATCATGTGTCTTGGCAATTAATTTAAAAACGTTTGTATTATTTCGCATGCATATTTTTACCGCGGATTGTGATGATTCTCTGATTTTTAAATATGCAGTTCTTTATGATGGCGCCGGTCAAAAATAACAATTCAATGGGTGCTACTGGTATGGAATACGTTCATTTCGTGCTCGGACTCGTGATGGTCCTGGCATTGGCGTTGCTGGCAAACCGCCGCAACTGGAAACAGATCAAGCTGCGTTACATCGGCCAGCTGCTGGTGGTCGAGCTGGCGCTCGCCTGGTTCATGCTCAACTCCGAAGTGGGTCTGGCGGTGGTGGGTGGCTTTGCCGCCGGCTTCACCAAGCTGATGGAGTTTGCCAAGCAGGGGACCGACTTCGTGTTCGGCGGTCTGGTCAACGAAGGGGCTTTCTCCTTCTTCCTGATGGTGCTGATGCCCATCGTCTTCATCTCCGTGTTGATCGGCATTTTGCAGTACATCCGTCTGCTGCCCATCGTCATTCGTGGCATCGGCACCGTGCTGGCCAAGATCAACGGCATGGGCAAGCTGGAGTCCTTCAACGCCATCAGCTCCATGATCGTCGGTCAGTCCGAGAACTTCATCGCCCTCAAGAACATACTGCCGCACCTGAACGAGAAGCAGATGTACACCCTGGCGGCGACGGCCATGTCCACCGTCTCCATGTCCATCGTCGGTGCCTATATGCAGCTGATCGAGCCGCGCTACGTGGTGGCCGCGCTGGTGCTCAACATGTTCAGCACCTTCGTGGTGCTCTCCCTCATCAACCCCTACGAGCCCGACAATACCGTGACCGATGCCAAGGCGCTGGCCGAGGGTGACGAGCACCACACGCCGAAGAAGGAGAACTTCTTCGAGATGCTGGGGGAATACATCATGGCCGGTTTCACCGTGGCGGTGATCGTCGGTGCCATGCTGGTGGGCTTCATCGCCCTGATCGCCCTCATCAACTACCTGTTCGAGGCGGCGTTCGGCGTCAACTTCCAGCACGTCATGGGCTACATCTTCTATCCCGTTGCCTGGATCCTGGGCATCCCGGGCAGTGAAGCGCTGCAGGCCGGCTCCATCATGGCGACCAAGCTGGTGACCAACGAGTTCGTGGCCATGATGGATCTGGGCAAGATTGCCGCCGAGCTCTCCCCGCGCACCGTCGGCATCCTCTCCATCTTCATGGTGTCGTTCGCCAACTTCAGCTCCATCGGCATCATTGCCGGTGCGGTGAAGGCGCTGAACGAAGAGAAGGGCAACATGGTTTCCCGCTTCGGTTTGAAGCTGGTCTATGGCTCCACCCTGGTGAGCCTGCTCTCCGCCGTTATCGCCGGTGTGATGATCTAGGTCCTCCCCTCGCGCTGCTCATGACGACCCCCTGCCTTGGCAGGGGGTCTTTTTTTGGGCAGATGAGCGGGTGAACTGAGGAGGGGACTGGTCGGCAGCCCGGCCATCAAGCGCGGGGGTCTTCCACCTTGATGTTGGCGGGGACCCGCTTCTTGCCCAGCACCATGGCGCGGACCAGATCGCTGCGGGTGAGGCGATCGGTCAGGAGTACCACGGCCGCATGGACGCCAACGGCGACCATCAGGGTGTTGGCGATGATGCCGTGCAGCTCCTCCAGCCACTCCTCGCCCCAGAAGGCATCCCAGGTGGTGAGCCAGCCGGTGACGACGGTCCCGACCAGGGACAGCAGCAGCAACCAGATCATCAGGGAGCCGACCGGATTGTGGCCGAGGTAGTAGGGGTGGCGCCCCTGGGCGAGCTGGCGGAGATAGTAGCGGACCCGGGCAGGGGTTGGCCACCACTGGCCGAAGCGGGCGTAATAGGGGCCGACCAGTCCCCACAGCAGGCGGATGATGAGCAGGATGCCCACCGCGTAGCCAGCATATCTGTGGGGTTTGCTACCCTCTTCCAGCACGAAGAAGTTGAGCAGGCAGAGGGTGACGGTCGCCCAGTGAAACACCCGGATGAGGGGATCCCAGACTTTCACTTCAGAGGCAGGTGTCATGGCAAGGCTCCATGGTGGGGGCCGGTGGAAGACCGGCCCGGGGCGGCGTTACTCGTCGATCTCTTCTTTCACCTTTTTCAGGTCGGTCGGGTCGAAGTAGATCTCGACCTTGCGCTTCTCCTTGTCCCAGCCGTAGATCTCGTAGCAGCCGGTCTTGGTGGCCTTGAACTTCTTGATGTCGTATCCCATCGCCTTGATCTGCTGCTGGGCGTCGGCTTCGCTCATCCACTTGCTCTTGTCGGCCTGGGTGCATTGGGGGTCGGCCAGGGCTGCGCCGCTCAACAGGGGGATCAGTAACAACAGGGGGGTCAGTTTCATTGCTTGCTCCTTGCGGGTGGTTGGGTCAACAGTCGCAAGGCTAATCAAGGCGCATTAAGGAAGAATTAAGGGAAAAGGGAAATGAATGGCTCTCCCCGGCGGTGGACCGGGGAGAGGGTGATCAGCTCAGCTTGCCCCTGACCAGCCACTTGTCCAGCGCATTGGCGAAGCGCTGCTTGTCGGCGGCGTTGAAGGGCGCAGGGCCACCGGTCTGGACGCCGGCAGAGCGCAGCTCCTCCATGAAGTTGCGCATCCCGAGCCGTGCCTGGATGGTCTCCCGGGTGTAGATCTCGCCCCGGGGATTGAGCGCCTCGCCCCCGGCGTCGATGACCCAGGAGGCGAGGGGAATGTCGCCGGTGATCACCAGGTCGCCGGGCTTGACCTGCTGGGCGATGACATGATCTGCCACATCGAAGCCCTTCTCCACCTGCTGGGTCTTGATGAAGGGGGAGGGGGGGACTCTGAGCCCCTGGTTGGCCACTAGCGTGGTCACCACCTGGGCGCGGTGGGCGGCGCGGTAGAGGATCTCCTTGACCGGGATGGGGCAGGCATCGGCATCAACCCAGATGGGCATGGCATGGCTTCCTGTGTCTGGAACGGGTGGCGCATCTTAGCATGGCTGGTGCGGGGCGGCTGCCCGGGGCTGAGTCGTCCTCGCCTTTGGTGTAAGCTGGGGCCTGCACATGAAACGAGAAGGAGACGAGATGGATCGGGTGCCCGGTGACGTGATTTATGGCCTGACCCTGGACGGCAAGGGGGGCATGACCCCGCTGGCCGAAGGTAGCGAGATCCCCGGTGCTCAGCCCGGCTGGCTGCATCTGGACTATGGCAACCCGGAGTCGGCGCGCTGGCTGCTGCAGACGCCGCTGCTGGGGGAGGCGGCCCGGGAGGCCCTGCTCGGCCAGAGCAATCGTCCCAAGCTGGTGCGGATGGGGGAGACGGTGCTGCTGATCCTGCGCGGCATCAACCACAACAAGGATCACAGGCCTGAAGAGATGGTTGCCCTGCGGATCTTCATCACGCCGGATCTCATCATCAGTAGCCGACGTCGTCCGCTGCTCTCCGAGAAAGATGTGTTCGAGCAGCTGTCGTTGGGGGGCGGTGCCGACACACCCGCCGACTGGCTGGTGGAGATATGCGACGCCCTGACCGACCGGGCCGGGGAGTTCGTCGAGGAGCTGCACGACCAGATCCTGGATCTGGAGGAGATGGTGCTGATGCGCGACCTGCCCGCCAACGGTCGGCTTGCGCGCATCCGCAAGCAGCTCATCATGATCCGTCGCTACCTCTCCCCTCAGCGGGATCTGGTGGCGCGCCTGGCCAACGAGAAGATCAGCTGGCTGGACGAAGATGACAGGCGACGCCTGCTCGACATCGCCGACCGCTTGCGGCGCTGGCTCGACGATCTGGATGCCGGGGTGGCGCGCACCGCCGTGCTGGCGGACGAGATCAACAACCTGATGGCGGAGGCGACCAACCGCCGCGCCTACCAGATGTCGGTGATGGCGCTGCTGTTCCTGCCCGCCAGCTTCCTGACCGGCCTGTTCGGCATCAACCTGGGGGGGATCCCCGGGGCCGAGAGTCCGACCGCCTTCTGGGTGTTCTGTGGCTTCCTGCTGGTGCTGGCGACCGGACTGGCGGTCTGGCTCAAGCACAGGCGCTGGTGGTAAGGAGTGAACATGACGACATGGGAATCTTTTGGCGTGACCCTGCTGCTGTTGCTGGGGCACACCCTGGTGCGTGGCCTCATTCACAAGAGCCTGATGGCCCTTGGCCAGAGCCGGCAGGTGAGCGAGAACCGGGTGATCTACGTGGAGCACGTATTCCACTTCCTGCTGGGCTGCGCCACCCTGCTGATCCTGGCCGGGGTCTGGGGGCTCGACTTCTCCCGGCTGGTGGTGCTCGCCTCCTCCTTCTTCGCGGTGCTGGGGGTCGCCATGGTGGCCCAGTGGTCGATCCTCTCCAACATCACCGCCAGCATTACCATCTTCTTCGCCTTCCCCTACAAGATTGGCGATCGCATCCGCATCCTCGACAAGGATGACTCTGTCACCGGCATCATCACCGAGATCGGCCTCTTCTACGTGCGGGTGCGGGATGACAACGGCGATCTGGTCACCTATCCGGCGAACCTTATTCTGCAAAAGCCGGTGAGGCGGCTGGAGGGAAAGGAGGCTGAGTCCACGCAGCCGGAATGAGAAAAGGCTCCCTCGGGAGCCTTTTTCGATGGCTGTTCAGCGTTCGAAGAAGCGGTAGAGGTGCTCGACCTGGACGGGGCAGTCGGCCACCAGGTGGATGTGGTCCCGTGCCTCCTCGGTGGACGAGAAGCTCATGGGGCACCCCAGGGTGTCCGTCATCACGTAGAGGTGGCCGTCCTGCCCCCTGAACTCCACGATCCAGCCGGGGGAGACGATGTCGTGCATGATCTCCGCCTCCTTGAACCTGTGCTGCTGGTGAAGCGCGCGCAATTCACTGACTGTCATGACACCCTCCTATGACTCATGGCGCCACCCTCAAGTCTAGTTCTCCTTCCCGGTGGCGCCGTCATTGGATCAGGGCGCCGTCGCCCCCTCCCGGGGTGGTTGCAGGGCGATCAGCAGCTCCCCGGACAGCGGCGTGACAGGGCCGGTGACCACCCTGGGTCTGGCCTTGGCATCCAGCACGAACAGAGGAATGGCGCCGGGATTGGCCTCCTGATACTGGTCCCAGTCGAAGGTGTCGCTCAGGCGGGTCGCCTTGATCTGCCCGCCCCGGCTCAGCAGGCCGCTCAGCCTGGCGAAGTTGATGTCGGCGCCGAACAGGTTCTGGCGGGCACGGAAGGTGGCGCTCTCCCGGTTGGCCTTGCCGTGCTGTTCGCTGGAACGCAGGGAGTGGACCTTCTCCTCCCCGTAGAGGTGGGCGAAGTGCAGCACCCCGAGGGCGTTGTTGTGGCGGCTGGGAGAGAGCGCCAGCACGGTGCTGATGCTGGTGAGGGGCAGGTGCCGCTCGGCGTGCTCCGACTGGGGGTTGCCGAAGTAGCAGGGCAGGCCGCTCATGCGGGCCAGCTTGCAGTGCTCCCAGGCAGGATCGGAGAGCTGCACCGGGATCCCCTGATCCGCCAGCGCCTTGCCGATGGCCCGGGCCACCGAGTTGGCGCCGATGAGCAGCCAGACATTGGGGGCGCTCTGGCGCATGTCGAGCAATCTGGCCAATGGCGTGGCCGTCAGGCTCTGCAGCACCACGGTGAAGATGATGACCGCAAACACCAGGGGCACCAGCTTGTCGGCATCCTCGATGCCGGCCTCATGCATGCTGATGGCGAAGGAGGCGCTGACCGCCGCCGCCACTATGCCCCGGGGGGCTATCCAGGCGAGCAGGGCGCGGGCGCGCCAGGGCAGGTCCGACCCCCGGGTCGAGACCAGGATGCAGAGTGGGCGGGCCACGAACTGCACCACGCACAGCAGGGCCAGCACCATGGGGCCGAGCTGCCAGAGCTGGGCCAGATCGAGGCGGGCTGCCAGCAGGATGAAGAGGGAGGAGATGAGAATGACGGCGAGATCCTCCTTGAAGGCCAGCACCTCCTCCAGATCCAGCCCCTCCTGGTTGGCGAGCCAGATGCCGAACACCGTCACCGCCAGCAGGCCGGATTCGTGACTGAGCCAGTCAGACAGGGTGAAGGTCACCAGTACCAGCGCCAGTACCCCGAACTTGTGCAGGCTGACCGGCAGCCAGTCCTTGCGGATGAGCAGGGTGGTGAGCCAGCCGGCACCGACCCCGATGAGCGACCCCACTCCCACCGTCTTGGCCAGGGCCAGCAGGGTATGACCGACCAGATCTCCCTGGCTGCCGAGGCGCACCGCCTCGAACACCAGTACCGCGAACAGGGCGCCGATGGGGTCGATGACGATCCCCTCCCAGCGCAGGATCTTGTCCACCTCCCGGACCGGGCGGATCACGTTGAGCATGGGGGCGATCACCGTGGGGCCGGTCACCACCAGCACGGCGCCGAGCACCATGGCGACCCGCCAGTCCAGCCCAAGCAGGAAGTAGCTGGCGGCGCCGATGACGGCAAAGCTGGTCACCATGCCGGTGGAGCAGAGGTTGCGTACCACCTTGCCGATCCCCTTGAGTTCGGTCAGGTGCAGGGTCAGCGCTCCTTCAAACAGGATGATGGCGACCGAGAGGGAAACCAGGGGAAACAGCAGATCCCCCAGCAACTGATCGGGATCGAGCAGACCGGTCACCGGGCCGAGCAAGAGGCCGCTCAGCAGCAGGAACAAAATGGCGGGAACGCGCACGGACCAGGCAAGCCATTGGGCGAGCAGGGAGATGAGGGCTATTCCGGCGAGGGAGAGAGCAATCATGCCAACCTCGTACAGGTGATGGGGTTGGACCTAGTGTAGCGGGGAAGGGGGGCAAGATGACACCCGCCAGGCGTGCAGGGGAGAGCCGCTCAGATCAGATGGGGCTCTCTTTGTGGAGTTCGGTGACGCAATCGGTCACCGCCAGCACCAGGGCGGAGCGCACCATCTGATCGAGCCGGTTGAGCTGCATCTGGTAGAGGGGCCAGTCCTCCTCGTTGGCCGGGGGATCCTGCGGCATCATGCTGCCCTGCTGGATGGCATTCAGGCGCTCGAGCAGATCGCGGACCGGCTTGTCGCTGAAGCGGTAATCCTTGGGGTCGCGTACCAGAAAGTCGCGGATCTTCAGGTATGCCTCGAGATCCTGATAGCGCTCGAGGGAGATGAGGCCGAGGGCGAAGATGAGCTTGAGGCGCACCTCCAGCTGGCCGAGGGGGCCGCTCTGGTTGAGCAGGGGTTCGATGGCGTATTTGACGGCATACTCCTCCTGACGAAAGGCTCGTCGCATCAGGGAGTCGACCGCCTCTTCCAGGATGGTCACGACCTCGAGAAAGAAGCCGCGGGGGCCATCCTGCTCGTTCAGTCGCTCCAGTACTTCATCTTCCTGGTGTGTGGTCATAAGTGCTTCGGGTCCGGCTGACAGGGGGAGAGCAGGCCCTCCCCCGGTTTGTATCGTATGGGGTCCGTCACGGGCGGTGTGACGCCACCCCATCAGGTCACTTCAAGTTGTTGTAACGGGCGACGATGGTGCGTACCACATCGCTGTGCTCATCCAGGCCGGTGACGCGGGCCAGGGTCCGTGCCGGACCGAGTTCCGCCAGCATGGCCTGCAGCTCCACCGCCTGGGGATCGTCCTCATTGCGGTAATGCAGTGCGGCGGCGATGCCCTCCTGCAGGTGATCGCTCGGCAGGCCGTACTCCAGGGTGCCGAGCAGCGGCTTCACCAGCCTGTCCCCCGCCGCCAGCTTGCGCAGCGGCTGGCGACCGACCCGGTCAATCTCGTCCACCAGATAGGGGTTGGCGAAGCGGGAGAGGATCTTCTCGATGTAGGCGGCGTGCAGGCGCGGGTCGAAGCCGTAGCGTTTCACCAGCACGGCCCCGCTCTCCTCCATGGCGCGGCGCACCTTGCTGCGGATCAGCGGATCCTCGATCGCCTCGCGCACGGTGTGATAGCCCCTGAGCTTGCCGAGGTAGGCGGTGACGATGTGGCCGGTGTTGAGGGTGAACAGCTTGCGCTCGACGAAGGCCATCAGGTTGTCGGTGGGCTCCATGCCCGCCACCTGGGGCATCTCCCCCTTGAACTGGGTCCGATCGACGATCCACTCGCTGAAGCTCTCCACCGTCACCTCCAGGGGATCGTCGTTCGCCGCGGCGGGCGGAACGATGCGATCCACCGCCGAGTCGACGAAGCCGACGCACTGCTCGAGGGTGGCATGATACGCGACCGGCAGGTACTTGAGTACCTCCTCCTTGAGGTGGCTGGTGCCGCGCACCATGTTCTCGCAGGCGATGACGTTGAGGGGAGTCAGGTTGCCGGCATCGAAGCGGGCCTGCAGCCCCTTGGCCAGGGTGCTGGCAATCTTGTCCAGGATGTTGGGGCCGACCGCCGTGGTGACCAGATCGGCGGTGATGATACGGGCGATCACCTCGTGTCCGGCGGAGCTGACGGCGGCAACGTTGCGCACCACGTCCAGCTTCTGATCCGTGCCCACCACGTGCACCTTGTACTCCTGGCGGTGGTTGAGCTGGTCGATCAGGGTCTCGTTGACGTCGGCGAAGGTGACCTGATGGCTGGCGTCAGCCAGCAGTTTGCCGATGAAGCCCCGACCGATGTTGCCGGCACCAAAATGCAATGTTTTCATGATATTAACCTCTACAACCAAAGACGATGACGGATGATTACGCGGCCTGCTCGGCCCCCAGCAGATCCAGGAACTCCTGAGGATCCTGGGTGCTGGCCAGACGGTCGACGAGACCGGGCTCATCCAGTGCATTGGTCAGGCGGGTTATGACCTGTATGTGTTCATCGTTGCGGGCGGCAATGCCGATGACCAGGCGCGCCACTTCATCGGCGCCCTCGCCGAAGGCGACCCCGGCAGGGTATTGGCAGATGACGATGCCGGTACGCTTCACGTGCTCCTTGGCGGCGATGGTGCCGTGGGGCACGGCGATGGATTCGCCGAGGTAGGTGGAGACCAGCTGTTCGCGCTCCAGCATGGCGTCGACGTAGTCCGGTGCCACATAGCCTCGCTCGGCCAGCAGCTTGCCGGCGGTCACGATGGCCGCTTCCTTGCTATCGGCCTTGAGGCCCAGGTGCACGTCCTGCAGGCTAAGGGTGAAGACTTCCGGCACCTGCGGCTCGTAGCTGTCGTCGTTGGCCGCCACCAGCAGTTGCGGGTTGGCGACGTCATCGTTGGCCGCGTTGGCCAGGCTGAGGTTCTGCACCAGCTCCTGATAGAGGGCGTTGTCGAGGAAGTTGGTCAGCGAAATGTGCTGTGCATGCGGCGCATGGCGACGGGCACGGTCGGTGAGATCCTTGTGGGTGATGACCAGATCCACCTGATCGTCCAGGTTGTTGATGGCACGGTTGGTGACGCTGATGTCGAGACCGGCGGCCTGCACCCGCTTGCGCAGCATGCCGGCGCCCATGGCGCTGGAGCCCATGCCCGCATCGCAGGCGACGACGATGTTGCGCACTGCGGTCAGCTCGGTTTCCGGCTTCTTGGCGGCGGTGGTCTCGGGCTTGGCACCCTTCATGGCCTTCATCTTGCGGGTGGCTTCACCCAGGGCATCGGCCTCGTCGGCTTCCGGCTGCTGGGCACGGACGAACACGGCGGCGACCAGGAAGGAGACGGTGGCGGAGGCGACGATGGAGAGCAGCACCCCGATGAGGGAGGCTTTCGGCGTCATCAGCAGCACGGCGAAGATGGAGCCCGGGGAGGCGGGGGAGACGAGACCTGCGTTGAACAGGGTCAGGGTGAAGACCCCGGTCATGCCGCCTGCGATCACCGCCAGGATGAGGCGCGGGTTCATCAGCACGTACGGGAAGTAGATCTCGTGGATGCCGCCGAAGAAGTGGATGATGGACGCACCGGCAGCGGACTGCTTGGCGGCGCCACGGCCGAACACCATGTAGGCCAGCAGCACGCCCATGCCCGGGCCCGGGTTCGCTTCAATCAGGAAGAAGATGGAGCGGCCCTGTTCGGTGGCTTGCTGGATCCCGAGCGGCGAGAAGATGCCGTGGTTGATGGCGTTGTTCAGGAACAGGATCTTGGCCGGCTCGACGAAGATGGAGGTGAGGGGCAGCATGTGGTTGTCCACCAGGAAGCCGACACCGCTCGCCAGCACGCCGGAGAGCACCTTGACGAAGGGACCGATGACGAAGAAGGCGAGAATGGCGAGCAACATGCCGATGATGCCGGCGGAGAAGTTGTTCACCAGCATCTCGAAGCCGCTCTTGACGCGACCTTCCATCGCCTTGTCAAAACGCTTGATGGCCCAGCCACCCAGCGGGCCGACCATCATGGCACCCATGAACATGGGAATGTCGGTCCCCACGATGACGCCCATGGTGGTGATGGCACCGACCACGCCGCCGCGCTCACCACCCATCAGCTTGCCGCCGGTATAGCCGATGAGCAGCGGCAGCAGGTAGGTGATCATGGGACCGACCAGCTTGGCCAAGGTTTCATTGGGCAGCCAGCCAGTGGGGATGAAGAGGGCGGTGATGAAGCCCCAGGCGATGAAGGCGCCTATGTTGGGCATGACCATATTGGACAGGAAGCGTCCAAAATTCTGTATCTTGACTTTGGTATCCGGTGATAACATGTCGGGACCCCGTTTTAAGCCTGTGTGATTAAAAGTGGTAGTCGGGATGACGAGTTTTGCCGAACTCCCATCCCAGTCGTCTAAGCAACTTCAATCTACCAGCTTGTGATCAAATTAGGCTGGAAACGGGGTGTCTTGTGACCTGGATCTCAAATACCCCGACCTCCCCCCTCCCGACATAGTGATGACGATCACAGTCAGTCGCTGTATTTCGGCTACATTTCGATCTTCTCGCCTCTGGGTGTCAATTTTTTGTGATTGATGTCTCGTTTTGTGGTTTGCGCAAATACGGTGTCAACGTGACAGTTGTCACAAAACCAAATTTTGCACTCAAATGAGTCATGGTTTGTCGCCTCGTATTCGCAAGTAATGACGATGGATATGCCGCAGTTCATCGTTAATTACCAATGAATCATTTATTTTGTAACCCACTTTCAGTTTTTCCCCCGAGAGGATCGGTTCCGACAAGGCCTCTTGTGACGCCCGGGGGGTGGATCCTGATCCGCTCCCGTCTCGCTCCTCCCTGCCGGTCGCGACGCAGGCAGGGGCCTGCGAGCGGGTCTCCCATCCCGCCTGCCTGCGGAGCGCAGCCATAAAAAAGCCCGCAGGATGCGGGCTTTTGCAGAGCAGACAAGCAGGGGGATCACTGCGCCTTGGGGGCCTCGTCGGCAGGCGCGGCATCGGCCTCGCTGGCAGGGGCCACCGGCGCCGGGCCCGGCACCAGATCCACTGCCGGCTTGGCGATGAGGGAGCGGGTCTCTTCCACCGCCTCGGTCAGCTTCACCTCGATGATCTGGCCGAGCTCGTAGACCACCTCGGTCTTGTCCAGATAGACGCGACCGTTGTCCCAGTTGCACTCCAGCCGATCCTTGTTGTCCAGGATATGGCGGGCGGGCATGAAGACCACGGCGCCGTTCTCCTGCAGGCGCAGCTTGAGGCCGGCGCGCATCACGTCGATGATCTCGGCGTTGAACACCTTGTCGGTGCCCGCATCGGCCTTGAGGTAGCGCACATAGAGCCAGTCGCCGATGTCGCGCTCCACCATGCGGTGCAGGCGGCGGCAGGCGGTCAGGTGCTCGGTCAGCTCCAGGCTGGGGCGCTCACCCGGGGTCTTGCCGGCGATGACCGCCTTGAGCAGGCGATGGTTGACCATGTCGCCGTATTTGCGGATGGGGGAGGTCCAGGTGGCGTAGGCATCCAGACCCAGGCCGTAGTGGGCACCCGGTTCGGCGGACATCAGGGCATAGCTCTGGAAGCGGCGGATCTTGCCGTCCAGCCAGCGGGTGTCCAGGTTGTCTATCCAGCGTCGCAGGGCGCAGAAGCCGGAGAGGCTGGCGATCTCTTCCTTCTCGAACGGGGCCTCGGCGGTCTTGAGCAGCTCGATGGCGCCGTCCAGGGACTCCTCGTCAAAGCCGGTGTGGACGTTGAAGATGCCGTAGCCGACCTCTTTGCCCAGCACGCGGCCGGCGCAGATGTTGGCGGCGATCATCGACTCTTCCACCATGCGGTTGGCGATGCGGCGCGGCTCCACGTGGATGGCCAGCACTTCGCCGTCTTCACCCAGCTCGAAGTCGTAGTCGGGTCTGTCCGGGAACACCAGGGCGTGCTCGGTACGCCACTTGATGCGGGCCTCCGTCATCGCCTTCATCAGGGGCAGCTGGGCCAGGACGCCGGCGTCGATATCCAGCGCTTTGCCGTGCTCGGCCCAGTCGGAGACGTCGTCATAGCTGAGACGGGCATGGGAATTGATGCGGGCGGCGAAGAACTCGGTCTCCTCCAGCAGCAGGCCGTCCTCGGCGATGAGCAGACGGGCGCACAGGGTGTTGCGCTCCTCGCCCTCTTTCAGGGAGCAGAGCTCGTCGGAGAGGGTGCGCGGGATCATGGGTACGTTGCGTCCCGGCATGTAGACGGTGAAGGCGCGCTGGGCGGCCTCCTTGTCCAGCTCGCTCCCCTCGGCCACATAGGCGGTCGGGTCGGCGATGGCCACCAGCAGCTCCCAGCCGTTCTCCAGCTTGGTGATGGCCAGGGCATCGTCCATGTCCTTGGTCTTGGCACCGTCGATGGTGAAGAAGGGAACCTGGGTCAGATCCCGGCGGGGCAGCTCTTCCTCTTCGATCACCTTCCACTCCGGCAGGTCCGCCGGTTCAATCTGGGCCAGGTTGTGGCGCGCCAGCACCACCCACCAGGGCACGTTGTGATCTTCCTGGGTGGCGATGAGCTGGGTGATCTCGGCGGAGAAGTTGCCGTCCACCAGGGCATGGCGCTTGAGGGTGGCTACCACCCAGTCCCCTTCCTTGAAGGATTTCTCGTCCAGACCCTTCTTGGCGCGGGCCTTGATGGCGTCCTTGATGAGGGGGTGGTCGGGCACCACGTTGAGGCGGTCGCGGAACATCTTGACGCGGCCGACGAAGCGGGTGACGGCCTGCTCCAGCAGGGCATCCGGCTCGGCCACCTCTTTCTCTTTTTCAGTGCGGATCAGGGCGCTCACCCGGTCACCGTGCATCACCTTCTTCATGTAGGGAGGCGGCACGAAATAGCTGGTCTTCTCATCGACCTCCAGGAAGCCGAAGCCCCGATCGGAGGCGCGGATCACACCCTCTTTCTTGGGGATGTTTTCGCGGATTTGTTGCTTGAGCTGGGCCAGCAGCGGATTGTCTTGGAACATAAATGGGGAACCTGAGTGGAGACCTGATGGTTAATCGCCCAGCACTATACGTTTTTACCCCCCCAAAGCCAAGGTGAATGGCCCCCTCAACGGGGTTGCAGTGCCCGTCGCCCCTGCTGGATCAGGCGCTGGGATATCTGCTTGTGCAGCCCCCGCTCCAGCACCCAGCGGTGCCAGTAGAGCTGCTCGACCAGGTGGTGATCCGGGTTGAGATCGAGCAGGCGCCCCTCTTCCAGTTGCTGGCGGATCTGCAATTCCGGGATGAGGCAGCAGGCCAGCCCCTGCTCCGCCATGGCGACGAAGGCCTCGGAGGATCGCACCGTGTGGCAGGGGTAGCCACCGGGGGGGAGGGCGAAATGACGGGCCATGTAGCTGATGTGCATGTCGTCGCGCTGATCGAAGGCCACCGCCGGCGCCTTGGCCAGGGCTGCCGCCGTGAGGCCGTTCGGGAAGTGGCGGGCGACGAAGGCGGGGCTGGCGGTGAGCAGATAGCGCATCTCGCCGAGTTCGTCGACGCAGCAGCCCGCCAGCGGCTGGGGTTGCAGGCTGACGGCGCCGAACGCCTGCCCCTCGCGCACCCGGTCCAGGGTGCGGCTCTCGTCATCCACCAGCAGGTTCAGCTCGATGGGGTATTGCTCCAGCAGTGGCGCCAGGGCGGGCAGGAACCAGGTAGCCAGGCTGTCGGCATTGACGGCGATGCTGACCCGGATGGGGGCCCTGGGCTCGTCGGGGGAGAGCTCGCCGGCCAGCTCCAGCTCCAGCTGGCGCACCTGGCGATAGTGGGCCAGCAGCTTCTGGCCGAGCCCCGTGGCCTGCAGCGGCTGGCTGCGGATGATGAGCGGCTCCGCAAACTGCTGCTCCAGCTGCTTGATGCGCTGGGAGATGGCGGACTGGGTAATGTGCAGGCGCTGGGCGGCACGCTCGAAGTTTTGCTCCCGGATCACCGCGTCCAGGGCCAGCAGCAGCTTGTAGTCCAGCGTTTTCATCAGCATTCCTTATGAAAAAAGGGAGTTCAGCAAGAATGCTACTCAAGGGAGCGCCAGAGGACAACCCGACCGCCCCCATGGAGGGGCCCGTGCCCGGGGCCGCCCCTGTGAGATGTGACAGTAGCCCTGGCATGAGATTCATAAGATACTCATCCGGTCCGTTTTTGCATGGGGTGGAAACGGACCATAGCGAGCGTCTTGAATCCCGGGCCGGTCCCGGGACTTTTTTTGCTCAGATGACGGCGAGCAGTGCATCCCCCGCCGGCCGGTAATGGCCCTGGAGGGGGCGATGGACGGCGCGGTCGAAACGCTCGTCCAGGTGGAAGCGGATACCGACCCCGCGCACGGCCCCCAGATCCACCGCCTGGCGATGGCCGAGGCGCTCGATGGGCAGGCCGAGGCGACGGAAGATGCGCTCCACCGGCAGGCTGACCACGGCCACCAGCTCGCGGATCCCCTGCTCCCTGGCGAAGGCCAGCACCTCGCGGAAGATGACGCAGGTGAGTTCGCTGATGCCGTTCTCCAGGCGAGGGGCCCGGTCGGCGTCGATGGCGAGGCGGGTCAGCTCCCACACGTCGTTGCCGCGCGGGGGGGCTTCGCCAGCGAGGGCGGTGGGGAAGATGCTGGGCAGCATGTAATCCTGAGCGCAACTGAGCAGGCGGATGCAGCCGCACAACCCCTGCTTGTCTTCAATCAGCACCCAGTGGGTGTCGGGCTTGTCGAAGTTGTCCCGCTCCAGGCCACGGCGGGATTCCACGTCCCAACCGAGTCGATCGGAGAAGACACGGTTGCGAAATCGGTAGAGCTCGTTTTCGACCTCCCATCTGGGGTGTTCTTTCAATTTTCCTTTGAAAACAAGCATTCATGTCTCTCCATTTCATGGTTAGGCGCTATAATCCAAGGCCTTGGCCAGGGGAGGCTTGCCTATGACACGCGACCAACTGCTTGAGTACCTGGAACATTTCACGCTGGTGACCGATGGCAACCGGTTGTCCGAGCTCATCGGCCGCTTCACCCTGGGAATGGGTTACGACTACTACCGTTTTGCCCTCATCCTGCCCATGTCGATGCAAAGGCCCAAGGTGGTGCTGTTCAACCAGTGCCCCGACTCCTGGGTACAGGCCTACACCCTGAACAACATGCTGGCCTGCGATCCCATCATCCAGCTCGCCCGCAGGCAGACCCTGCCCATCTACTGGAACCGGCTGGACGAGAAGGCGCGCTTCCTGCAAGAGGGGAGCATGGATGTGATGGGGCTGGCGGCGGAATTCGGGTTGCGCAACGGCATCTCGTTCCCGCTGCACGGGGCGGCGGGGGAGAACGGCATACTCTCTTTCATTACCCGGGAGCGGGCATCGAGTGATCTGATGCTGGAGTCCTCGCCCATCCTCTCCTGGATGTCCAACTACATCTTCGAGGCGGCGATCCGGATCGTGCGCCAGAGCATGAGGGAGGACGATCCCCAGGAGCCCCTGACGGAGCGGGAGACCGAGTGCCTGTTCTGGGCCAGCGAAGGGAAGACATCGGGGGAGATCGCCTGCATCCTCGGCATCACGGAGCGCACCGTGAACTACCACCTCAATCAGGTCACCCGCAAGACGGGGTCGATGAACCGCTACCAGGCCATCGCCAAGGGGGTGAGCAGCGGCATCCTGCTGCCGAACCTGGAGCAGGTGGTGGTCACCAACTTCCCCTCCCTGCTGCAGTGAATACAGGCCCGGCGGCACCGGCTCGTCGCCTGGCATCCCCTCTGTCGCCATCACCGCTGTCCTGCGCCGTCCCATCCTGCCGCCGATTCTCGGGGCGGGGCTGTGACCCCACAATTGTCAGATCCTGCAATTGACAACCTTCTTTGTGTGGTTTCGGCCCGGTTTTCATCAGTTTTATGAATGCATCAGAAAATGAATGAATTTCTCTGATTACCCGCGCCCCCTTATAGTGCGTTTCTCTCTTTCACAGGAACGCATCTCCATGTTCGCTACCACCCTGCAAGGCTTTACCCTCGGCCTTGTCATGATCATCCCCATCGGGGCCCAGAATGCCTTCGTGCTGAGCCGGGGCATTCACCGCAATCACCACCTGCTGACGGCGACCCTCTGCTGCCTGTGCGACCTCGTGCTGATCGGCATCGGGGTATTCGGCGGGGCCAACCTGCTGGCGGCCAGCCCGATCGGACTGGCCCTGCTGACCTGGGGCGGCGTGCTCTTCCTCGGCTGGTTCGGTATCCGTTCCCTGCGCAGTGCCTGGCGCGGCCAGGAGGCGGCCCTGGCGGACTCGCCCCGGTTGATGGGGGTCAAGAGCGTGCTGGCCATGACCCTCGGAGTGACCCTGCTCAATCCTCACGTCTACCTGGATACCCTGATGTTGCTTGGCTCCTTCGGCAGCCAGTTTGCCGAGGAGCTCAGACCCGCCTTCGCGGCGGGGGCCATGCTGGCTTCTCTGGTCTGGTTCTACGGACTGGCGTTCGGGGCGGCGGCACTCTCCCCCTGGCTTGCCCGGGGCCGGGTGCAGCAAGCCATTGATCTTGTTGTAGGTCTCATCATGCTGGTGCTGGCGGCCAAGCTGGCATTGGGTGCCATACCGGCCTCGTGAGGCTATTTTTGTGCCGGGCTTCATAAAAATGAGTCCCGGTGCCATCTGCTGACATATTCGTCTGTTAAATTCCCGGCGCTGGTAAAGCGTTACTCATAATAAAAGGGAAAAAACAGTGAATAACACCATGAAGCTGGGGGCTATTGCCGCCATCGTGCTGCTGTCTGCCTGCAGCAACGAGAATGACAGCAAGGCGCAGCCGGGGACCGTCTCCCTGCGCCTGATCCAGACCTCCGACATCCACTCCAACGTGCTGGGGTACGACTACTACCAGAACAAGGAGGATCGCAAGTTCGGCCTCTCCCGCACCGCCCTGCTGATCCGCGCCGCCCGCGCCGAGAACCCCAACAACCTGCTGCTCGACAACGGTGACCTCATTCAGGGCACGCCGCTGGCGGACTACATCTTCGAGCTGTCCGGTGCCGGCTACCTCGAGAAACAGGCGCACCCGGTGTTCAAGGCGATGAACGAGCTGGGCTACGACGCGGGCAACCTGGGCAACCACGAGTTCAACTACGGCCTGGACTACCTCGGCAAGGTGCTGGCGGGAGCCGACTTCCCCTATGTGAATGCCAACGTGTTCGAGGCGGGGGCCTTCAAGCGCGATGCCAAGGGACAGATTGACTGGAGCGGCAACAAGTTCACCCCCTATCTGCTGCTGGAGCGCGAGGTGACCGATGACAAGGGCCAGCGCCAGCGCGTCAAGGTGGGCATCCTGGGGCTGACCCCGCCCCAGGTGCTGCAGTGGGACAAGCGTCATCTGGAGGGCAAGGTGGTGGTGGCCGACATGGTCGAGACCGCCAATCACTATGTGCCCGAGCTGCGCGCCAAGGGCGCCGACATCGTGGTGGTGGTGGCCCACACCGGCATCAATGCCAGCAGCTACGAGGCCATGATGGAGAACTCCGCCTGGCATCTGGCCAAGGTGAAGGGGGTGGACGCCCTGATGCTGGGCCACGCCCACAAGAACTTCCCCGGGGACTTCCCGGATCTGCCGGAGGTGGACAACCAGGCCGGTACCCTCAGCGGCATCCCCACCGTGATGCCCGGCTACTGGGGCAACCACCTCGGCATCATCGACCTCAAGCTGGAGCAGGTGGACGGCAAGTGGCAGGTGAAGCAGAGCCAGGCCAGCCTGCGCAAGATAGACGCCAGCGAGGGCAGTGCGGTGGATCAGCGGGTGGTGGACCTGGTGCAGGCCGACCACGACGCCACCAACCAGTGGCTGGACGAGCCGCTCGGCAAGATCACTTCCCCCATCCACAGCTTCTTCGCCCTGGTGCAGGACGACCCCTCGGTGCAGCTGGTGAGCGATGCCCAGCGTCGCCACGCGGAGCAGTTGCAACAAGACGGCCTGCTCAAGGAGTCCTATCCGATCCTCTCGGTGGCGGCCCCCTTCCGTGGCGGTCGCAACGGCATCAACGACTTCACCTACGTGGCCCAGGGTGACATCTCCCTGCGCAACGTCTCTGACCTCTACATCTATCCGAACACCCTGCAGGTGGTCGAGGTGAACGGGGCCACCGTCAAGGAGTGGCTGGAGATGAGCGCTGGCCAGTTCAACCAGATCGACACCGGCAAGACAGAGGTGCAGTGGCTGGTGAACGAGAGCTTCCCCACCTACAACTTCGATGTGATTGACGGGGTCAACTACGAGGTGGACATCACCCAGCCGGCCCGCTACAGCAAGGACGGGGTCAAGGTGAGCGACGGCCAGCGCATCAGCGGCCTCACCTTCAACGGCCAGCCCGTGGACCCGGCCCAGAAGTTCTACGTGGTGACCAACAACTACCGCGCCAGCGGCGGCGGCCACTTCCCGGGCATCGACGGCAGCAACATCGTCCATGAAGATCCCTTCGAGACGCGGGAGATCATCGCCCAGTACCTGAAGGCCCAGTCTGCGGACAACCCGGCTGGCTTCAGCCCGGCGGCCAACAACAACTGGCACATGAAGGCCCTGCCCGCCAACGTGGACGTGCGCCTCTACTCCTCGCCGACCGACGAGGCCAAGGCCCTGGCGGGGGCGGATCTGTCGTATCAGTCCACCCTGCCGATGGATGACGCCAAGCACCCCGGCTACGCCATCTACCGCCTGATCCGCCAGTAAGGCAGACGCTGGCAGCCAACAAAAAAGCCCTCGCAGTGCGAGGGCTTTTTCATGGGGCGCGGTGCCATCCTGTCCTGTCGTCTGGGCTTGCCCGGTCGACGGGGCGGGAGGGCATCAGTAGTAGCCGGGATCGTCCGGATTGGGGCGGGTCTTGAAGCGGCGGTGCAGCCACATGTACTGCTCCGGTGCCTTGCGCACGGCGGCTTCAATCTCGCGGTTGGCGCGGCTGGCATCCGCCATGTCGTCACCGCTCGGGTAGTCCGCGAGCGGGGCCCCGATATGCAGGGTGTAGCCCTCCCGGGTGCG
This sequence comes from Aeromonas sp. R7-1, assembly GCF_040908115.1. Taxonomy (NCBI): domain Bacteria; kingdom Pseudomonadati; phylum Pseudomonadota; class Gammaproteobacteria; order Aeromonadales; family Aeromonadaceae; genus Aeromonas; species Aeromonas sp. R7-1. Next base: position 97,604 of record NZ_JBFODD010000023.1, read on the forward strand.
GATGTTGTAGCAGGGCAGGGTGACGGTGTTCTTCACCCGGGCCAGGGTGGCGGTCCCCGTGATGGTGGCGGCCTGCTCCACCGCGAAGTAGGGCACGAAGACGCTGGCATGGCTGCCGTAGTCGTGATCCGGTGCATACCAGAGGGCGTCGCCGTTGCGCAGCGCCTTGATCATCCCCTTCACGTCCATCCGGTCCACCAGGTATTTGTTGGAGGCGCAGCGACCGTGGTACTGGGCGTACTCCAGCACCGGATTGGTGTTGGGGCGATAGACACCGACCCCGGGGCGCACCAGGCCGAAGCAGCGGGCATTGAGCTCCAGCGTCAGGAAGTGGCAGGAGAGCAGCAGCATCCCCTGGCCCTTCTCCATGGCGTTGATGACGTGCTCTTCCCCTTCCACCTTCATCAGGCGGCGCATCCGCCAGTCTGGCCAGAACCAGGCCATGCCCACCTCGAAGATGGCGCAACCCACGCTCTCGAAGTTCTGCACCAGGAGGGCTTCGCGCTCATCCCGGCTGAGCTCGGGCATCGCCAGCTCCAGGTTGCGGCGGGCAATCTTGACGCGGGATTTCAGCAGCTTGCGGGCCAGGGTGCCGAGCTGGCGGCCCAGCCACATCTGACTGCGCCAGGGCAGCAACACCAGCAGCCAGAGCAGGGAGAGGCCCAGCCAGCTCCCCCAGTAACGGGGATGGAACAGACGGGGTTCGAGGCGGGGAGCGTGTTCTTGGGCCATGAAGAGTCTCTTGTTCGCAAAGGCAAAGGGGGGAGTCCGACCGAACCGGGGGGCCTGTGTGGGTGGCCCGGCGCGGATGCGGTCACTCGCATGTCGAGGATTCTATCCGAAAAGCGGGGGCGGGCGCGAATCGCCGTCATCTGGTCAGAGGGGGCATCAGGGGGCAGGGCCGTGCTTTTTTCACGCCCCGGAAAAGAGTGTGATAAAATCGGCCGCTGAATTTTTCAGGTTTTGAGAGCCGATACAGATGAAAATCACCCTGCCCGAGTTTGAAAAAGCCCGCATCCTGGTCGTTGGCGATGTCATGTTGGATCGCTACTGGCATGGCCCTACCGGCCGGATCTCCCCCGAGGCGCCGGTCCCCGTGGTCAAGGTCGAACACATCGAGGAGCGTCCGGGTGGCGCCGCCAACGTGGCGCTCAACTCCGCCGCCCTCGGCGCCCAGGCCGTGCTGCTGGGCCTGACCGGTCAGGATGAAGCCGCCGATGCCCTCGCCAGCCAGATGGCCGGGGTCAAGGTGGCCTGTGATTTCGTGCGCCTGACCGACTATCCGACCATCACCAAGCTGCGGGTGCTGTCCCGCAACCAGCAACTGCTGCGCCTCGACTTCGAAGAGGCCTTCCACGACGTGGATGCCAGCCTGCTGATGGGCAAGGTGGAGCAGGCGCTGCCCCAGGCGGACGTGATGATCCTCTCCGACTACGGCAAGGGCGCCCTCAACGATGTGCCCGGCATGATCCGGCGTGCCCGCGCCGCCGGTATCCCCGTGCTGGTCGACCCCAAGGGGACCGATTTCGAGAAGTACCGTGGTGCCACCCTGCTGACCCCCAACATGTCCGAGTTCGAGGCCGTGGTGGGCAAGGTGAAGGGGGAAGAAGACCTGGTCGCCAGGGGGCTGGAGCTGGTCAAGCGCTTCGAGCTGGACGCTCTGCTGGTCACCCGTTCCGAGAACGGCATGACCCTGATCCGCGAAGGGCAGCCCGAGCTGCACCTGCCGGCCCAGGCTCACGAGGTCTATGACGTCACCGGTGCCGGTGACACCGTCATCTCCACCCTGGCGACTTCCCTTGCCGCAGGCAAGAGTCTGGATGAGGCCTGCGCCCTGGCCAACACCGCCGCCGGCATCGTGGTCGGCAAGTTGGGGACCTCCACCGTGAGCCCGGTGGAGCTGGCCAACGCCCTCTACACCGAGCAGGAGACCGGTTTTGGCGTCATGTCCGAGGCCCAGCTCAAGGTGGCCGTCCAGGCCGCCCGTCTGCGCGGCGAGAAGGTGGTGATGACCAACGGCTGCTTCGACATTCTGCACGCGGGTCATGTCTCCTATCTGGCCAATGCGGGCAAGCTGGGGGATCGCCTGATCGTGGCGGTGAACACCGACGAGTCCGTGCGTCGCCTCAAGGGGCCGGGTCGCCCGGTCAACCCGACCGAGCGCCGTATGACTGTGCTGGCGGCCCTGGGTGCCGTGGACTGGGTGGTCCCCTTCAGCGAAGACACTCCCCAGCGTCTGATCGCCGAGATCCTGCCAGACCTCCTGGTCAAGGGGGGCGACTACAAGCCCGAAGAGATCGCCGGTTACGCCGAGGTGACCGCCAATGGCGGCGAGGTGCGGGTGCTGAACTTCGAGGACGGCTGCTCCACCACCGACATCATCAAGACCATCCGCGAGCGCGGATAAGCGTAAAACCCGGCCAAGGCCGGGTTTTTTGATGGGGCTGCCGGGTCGGTGACATGGCCGCTGCCTGGCAGGCCCCGACCAACGCACTTCCAGCGGCGAACAGAGATGAAAAAGGCGACCCCGGGGCCGCCTTTTCTCATGGTGTGCGCCTGGCTCAGGACTTCTTGGTGACCTGGGCGGCGGGCATCAGACCCTGGTTCACCTCTTCCAGATCCTTCTGCTCCAGGATGCCGGCGGCCTGCTTGAGGGAGAGGATGCTGAGGATGTAGTTGTAGCGGGCCTCGGAGAGCTTCTGCTTGGCCTGATACAGCTTGCGGGTGGAGTCCAGCACGTCGACGATGGTGCGGGTACCCACCTCGTAACCGGCCTCGGTCGCCTTCAGGGCGCTGTCGGCGGAGATGACGGACTGGCTGTAGGCGCGGACCGAGCCGATGCTGGCGTTCACGTTGTTGTAGGAGGAGCGGACCGTGCTCTGCACCGAGCGGAAGCTGCGCTCGAGCTGTTCGCTGGCGGCCACGTAGTTGAACTGTGCCTGCTTGACCTGGGAGGTGGTGGCCCCGCCGGTGTAGATGGGCAGCTTGAAGTTCAGGCCGATGTTGCCCTGATTGCTGTTGCTCTCGGGGTTGCGGATCTCGTCCTTGTAATCGTTGTAACCGGCGTTCAGGCCGGCGCCCAGATCCAGGGTCGGTTCATGACCGGTCTTGGCCAGATCGATCTGCTCCTTGGCGATGTCCTTGCCGATGCGGGCGCTGTGCAGCTCCAGGTTCTTGTCCAGGGCCAGTTCCAGCCACTTGTCGGAGTTGAACGCGGTCTTCTGCGGGCTGAAGCGATCGGTGTTGAGCACGTCCAGTTGACGGTGGTCGATACCGGTCAGCTCGCGCAGGCTCTCGTAGCTGTTGTCCAGGGTGTTCTCGGCATTGATCTCGTCCGCCAGCGCCTGATCGCGCTCGGCCTCGGCCTCGTGCACGTCGGTGATGGCGGTCAGGCCCACTTCGAAGCGCTGCTGGGTCTGTTCAAGCTGACGCTCGACCGCGGTCTTGTTGGCACGCACGAATTCCAGGGTATCCATGGCTTTGAGCACGTCGAAGTAGGCCTGGGCGGTACGCAGCATCAGGTTCTGGTACTCGAGGTTGTAGGCCACGTCGGACTGGGTGGCGCTCTTCTCGGTCAGATCCAGGTTGACCCAGTTGCTGCGACGGTAGATGGATTGATCCAGGGTCACGGAGCCGGTAGCGCCCGTGTTGGTCATGGTGTCGTTCTTGTTTTGCAGGTAGTTCAGGCCGGCGCCCAGGTTGATCTGGGGCAGCAGGGCTGCACGGGATTCGTTGATCTTCTCGAAGGCCTGGTCCCGCTTGGCCTTGGATTCCAGCAGCTGGGTGTCCTTGATCTGGGCCTGTTGGTAAATATCGAGCAGGTTTTCGGCATGAGCGGCGCCGCTCACACCCAGCATCACCATGACTGACAAGAGTGTTCTTTTCATATGATAGTTTTAACCTTTTGTATCAACCCAAAGCTGTCCGCTGGATGAAGGGGGGATTGTCACCGACCAAGCTTGATTTCAGCTTAACCACTCTACTATAAGCAGATTTCATTGCGAACTGTCTCTTTTCCAGCTGCGGAAACGTCAAGGTCCGGGGCGAGTTTTCTCGGCAACGCGCCTAGCCAAATGCCCTGTGGCTGCTAAAATCCTTCCCTCATCGTCGGCGAGAGCGAGTGAATGAATGTTCATTCATGCCCCCGAATATTATGGTCAAACCAAGCCAAGTCAAGCTGGCAGGAGTCTCGAATGTCACAGCAAGCCTTGCCTCAAACCTGCCACTACTCCAGCGATGATGTGAAAATCATTGAAAAATCAGCTGGATATAATGGCTTCTTCAAGGTGAATGTCTACCGCCTGCAACACAGGCTGTTTGCCGGTGGCTGGAACGCCCCCATCGTCCGGGAACTGTTCGAACGTGGCCATGCCGCCGCCCTGCTGCCTTATGATCCGGTGCGGGACGAGATCGTGCTGGTGGAGCAGTTTCGCATCGGCGCTATGGAGACCAGCGCCACCCCCTGGCTGCTGGAGCTGGTGGCCGGCATCATCGATGAAGGGGAGACCGCCGAGGCTGTGGTGCGGCGCGAAGCGGTGGAAGAGGCTGGGATCGAGGTGGGACGCTGCGAACACGCCATCAGCTATCTGGTGAGCCCGGGTGGCAGCACCGAGCGCATCGAGGTGTTCGTGGGCGAGGTGGATGCCAGTCAGGCCAAGGGGATCCACGGTCTGGCGGAAGAGGGGGAAGACATCCGGGTCCACGTGGTGAGCCGCGAGCAGGCCTATGCCTGGCTCAAAGAGGGGCGCATCGACAATGCCGCCTCTGTCATCGCCCTGCAGTGGCTGGCCCTGAATCACGGCGAGCTGCGGGCACGCTGGCTGGCGGGGCGCTGAGGTGACGCTCGTTCAGACCCGGGTCAGGTGCCCTGTGTCCGACTGGAACACTGTGCAGTGGGTCCACCCTTCATGGACCCTGATTGAGGGAGCCGCGACATGTCATTAGTCCAGAGCCCGATGAAGCGCTATGTGCCTGATTTGATGTCCTTGCAGCGTACCTGCGAGGTCAATTACATGGCGCTGATGAAACTGTTGCCGCCCGGCGGCAGCGTAGGTGCTGAGCGCCGCTATCAGGTCGGCAACGGCCTGCAGTTCCAGCTCACGGTGACCGAGGAGAGCCGCTTCACCAGCCAGGTGATCCTGGCCCAGCACAACCCCGAATTGCCGAGCTACTTGCAAGCCCGGATAGAGATTCGTTTGTATCATGATGTGCGAATGGCGGAAGTGTGTGCGGCGCAACAGATTTCAATGTTGCAACCACGTTATGATTATCCCAATCAAAAAATGCATCACAGGGATGAAAAGGAGCAGGTAAATCTATTCTTGGCCGATTGGTTGAGATTTTGTCTCAAACACGGCACCAGCCTGATTAACATCCTCTAGTCGAACCCATAAAAAAGAAGCGTGATTTTGGAAACAGAGCTACCTCAGGCGCCGGACGGCAGTGTGCGCCTGTTACAGATTACCGATACCCATCTCTTCGCCAGTGCCGAGGGGCGGCTGCTGGCCGTACCCACGGCGCAGAGTCTGGCCGCCGTGCTGGAGCGAGTGCAGGCCAACGAGCACCCGTTCGATCTCATCCTCGCCACCGGGGATCTCTCCCAGGATCACAGCCCGGAGTCCTACCAGCGCTTCGCCTCCATGATGGCGCCCCTGGCTCGCCCCATCTACTGGTTGCCCGGCAACCACGACGACGGCCCCCTGATGACCGAATACCTCCATGCGGCCGGCATCAGCGAGGCCAAGCAACTGGTGGGGGATCACTGGCAGGTGATCCTGCTGGATACCCAGGTGCGCGGCAAACCCCACGGGGTGCTGGGGGATCACCAGCTGGCGGCCTTGGATCAGGCCCTGCGCCAGCATCCCGAGCGCCATGCCCTCATCGCCCTGCACCATCAGGCGGTGCCGGTGGGCTGCGCCTGGCTGGATCAGCACAACCTCAAGAATGCCGACGACCTGTTCGCCGTGCTGGCCCGCCACCCGCAGCAGAAGACCATCCTGTTCGGCCACGTCCATCAGGAGTTTGACGAGGTGCACCACGGAGTGCGGCTCATCGCCAGCCCCTCTACCTGCATCCAGTTCAAGCCGCTCTCTGACGGTTTCGCACTGGACGAATCCGGCCCGGGCTGGCGCTACCTCACCCTGCACCCGGATGGCCGGGTGGCGAGTCAGGTGTGGCGCCTGCCGCTGGGCCAGTTCGTGCCCGACCCCAATGCCACAGGTTACTGAGGGGTTGCCATGAAGCCCGTCCTGCTCTATCTGCACGGTTTCAATTCATCCCCCGGCTCGGCCAAGGCGCAGCAGATGGCGGCCTGGGTGGCAGAGAACAGGCCCGATATCGAGGTGGTGATCCCGGCCCAGCCCAACACCCCGGCGGCCGCCTGGGCTGCCATCGAGCAGGCCATCGCCGACCTGAAGGCCCGCCACGGCAGCGCCCTGCGACTGGGCGCCGTGGGCAGCTCCCTCGGTGGCTTTATGGCGACCCGGGTCAGCGAGCGATACGGTTGCCGCGCCGCCCTCATCAACCCGGCGGTGCGCCCCCACGAGCTGCTCTGCGACTACCTCGGCCCCCAGACCAACCCCTACAGCGGCGAACGCTATGAACTGTTGCCCGGACACATGGACGAGCTGAGAGCGCTGGCGGTGCCGGTGACTGTTCCCGAGCGGCTCTGGGTGCTGCAACAGCAGGAGGACGAGGTGCTCGACTATCGCAAGGCGCTGGACGAATACCGCTTTGCCCGTCTCTCCCTGGAGTGCGGCGGCGATCACGCCTTCACAGGCTTCGAGCGCTACCCCGCCCAGATCGTCCGTTTCCTCGGGCTCTAGCCGTGCAGCCGCCGTTGGCCGCCTTCCTCGAACAGGTGCTGGCTACGGCCCAGGCGGGGCTCACCTACTCCCGGGATCCCTTCGACATCGCCCGCTTCGAGGCGCTGCGAGCGGCCACGGTGACGCTCATCGCCAGCCAGAGCGAGCTGGCTCCCGACGCCATCGGCGACTGGATTGCCCTCGACAGCGGCTATCCCACCCCCAAGCTCGATGTGCGGGCCTTCATTCAGAACGACGCGGGCCATGTCCTGCTGGTGCAGGAGCGCAGTGACGGTTGCTGGACTCTGCCGGGGGGCTGGTGCGACATCGGCGATTCGCCGGCGGACGCCGTGGTGCGGGAAGTGAGCGAGGAGACCGGCCTCGCCTGTCGGGCGGTGCAGCTGCTGGCCCTGTTCGACAAGCTCAAGCATCCCCATCCCCTGCAGCTGCCCCACGCCCACAAGGCCTTCTTCCTGTGCGAGGTGACGGGCGGCGCTCTGCTTACCGACACCGATGAAACCAAAGGGGCGGAGTACTTCCCCATCGACGCCTTGCCCGAACTCTCCCGCCACCGGGTGGTTGCGTCCCAGTTGCGCACCCTGCATGACCATCTGTCGCAGGGGCGGGGGGATACCCTGTTCGATTAACCGGTTCGCAGCCTGACACTGCGGCAAGGAGGCAGCATGATCACACGCATCGGCAATACCCTCATCCAGAAGAAACACAAGGCGAGCTGCCACTGCGGCGCCGTGGTGCTGGAGCTGACCCTGCCGGATGGCGTGGTGGATCCGCGCCGCTGCGACTGCTCCTTCTGTCGGCGGCGTGGGGCCATCGTCGCCTCGGTGCCGCTCTCCGGCATCCGCATCCTGCAAGGGGAGGCGGCGCTTCGCTGCTACCAGTTCAACACCCGCACCGCGAAACACTACTTCTGCAGCGTCTGCGGCATCTACACCCATCACCAGCGCCGATCCAATCCGGCGGAATATGGCTACAACCTCGCCTGTCTGGAGGGGGTCAACCCGTTCGATCTGGGAGAGGTGCCGACCCGGGACGGGGTGCATCACCCGGCAGATACCGTGGCCGATTGAACGCGAGGTGACTGCCCCAACGGGTGGCGGGGAGGACGGGCGAGGCGTTGTCGTGCCACTCCCGTGACGACGCCTCAGGGGGTCATCTGCTTGTGTAGCCCCCGCCATGGCTGTGTTAACCTTGCCCTGTCCGTCTCCCGGCGGACCCCGGCCTCTCTCTTCATTCCATCTCTGCCAACAGGGGGCACACCCGTGACGACTGCTTCAGCGCTGCCGGATCTGATCCTCGGGGCCTCGCTCTACTTTCCGCCCCTGTTCAAGGCCGTACTGCTCGGCCTGCTGGGCTGGCTGCCGGTGCACCATCTGCTGCGGGACTGGCTCTACGGTGGGGATGTCTGGCATCCCCTGCTGATGGATCTCTCCCTCTTCATCCTCGCCGTCAGTGGCGCCCTATGGATATTGCTACATGGCTAAATCACCCCTTGCGACCCTCAAATACTTCTCCACCCTGCTGGTCTTTGCCCTGGCGCTGGTGTCGCTCTGGTGGCTGTGGAACGACTACATGCAGGGTCCCTGGACCCGGGATGGCAAGGTGCGGGCCGAGCTGGTCAGCATCACGCCCCAGGTGTCGGGCAAGATCGTCAGGATAGGGGTCAAGGACAACCAGCTGGTGAAGGTGGGGGACCTGCTCTTTACCCTGGATCCCGAGCCCTATCGCATCGCGCTGGACAACGCCAGCGCGGCCCTGGCCAAGGCCAGGTCGGATCTCGACAAGGCGGAGCACGAGGCGAACCGTCGCCAGAGCCTCTCCCGCACCGTCATCTCCGCCGAGGCGGTGGATGAATCCAGGCTCAATGCCCAGGCGATGAAGGCGGCTTATGAGGTGGCCCAGGCCAATCTGGAGCAGGCCAGATGGTCCCTTGCCCGGACCGAGGTCCATGCCGCGAGCGACGGCTACATCACCAATCTGCAGGCCAGGGTCGGCAACTACGCCACCGCCGGGGTGCCCCTGGTGGCCCTGATAGACACCCACTCCTTCTATGTGCAGGGCTATTTCGAAGAGACCAAGCTCAGGCACATCGCCCCCGGCAAACCGGCCGAGGTGGTGCTCTACAGCGGGGATCGGGTACTCAGGGGGGAGGTGGAAAGCATAGGGCGCGCCATTCACGATCAGAGCCTGGAAGGCAGTGAGGGGCTGCTGCTCGACGTCAAGCCGAACGTGCCCTGGGTGCGTCTGGCCCAGCGGGTGCCGGTGCGGATCAGGCTGCTGGCGATTCCCCCGGATCTGGTCTTGATCGCGGGCACGACCTGTACCATCACCATAGGGGACTAGAGTGATCCTCTCGCTCTGGCGCCAGACCCCCTGGGGCAAGGCCAACGGCGGCCAGTGGCGCTACGCCCTGCGCAATGCCCTGGCCATGTGCCTGTCGCTCTGGCTGGCGTTCGTGCTGCAACTCGACTCTCCCTACTGGGCCATGACCTCCGCCGCCGTGGTGAGCTTTCCCACCGTGGGGGGCGTCATCAGCAAGAGCCTGGGGCGGGTGGTGGGCAGCCTCATCGGCGCCATGGCGGCGGTGATGATCACCGGCCTTGGCATCGGTGATCCCTGGCTCTTCAGCCTGCTTATCGCCCTCTGGCTGGGGGGTTGCACCTACATCTCCAACCACCATCAGAACAACGTCTCCTACGGTTTCGCCCTGGCGGGCTATACCGCCGCCATCATCGCCTTCTCCTGCGTCAACCTGACCGACCCGCAACATATCTTCGACATCGCCCAGGCCAGGGTGAGCGAGGTGATCGTCGGCATCCTCTGCGGCGGACTGATGATGATGATCCTGCCGAGTTTCTCCGATGGCGAGACCCTGCTGGACTCCCTTGGCAAGAGCCAGACCCGGCTGCTGGAACATGCCCAGCTGCTCTGGCTCGGGGAGACGGGCGCCGATGTGCGCACCGCCCACGAGGGGGTGATCGGTCAGATCCTCACCCTGAACGTGCTGCGCATCCAGGCAGTCTGGAGCCACCACCGCCTGCGTCGCCACAACCAGTTGCTGAACTATCTGCTCCATCGCCAGCTGAGGATGGTCAGCCTCATCTCGGGGCTGCGCCGCATGCTGCAACACTGGCCAGAGGACGCAGTCGACCCGGCCCCCATGCTGGCCGCCGTGCTGCGGGAGCTGGGGCAGGGGGGCTGCGACAAGCTGCGCATCGCCCGCCTGATGGCGCCCTTCGTGGCCCGTTCGGGGGACGATTATCGCTGTCAGGCCTTCTGGCTGCGGCTGCGCCACTTCTGCTGGAGCTACCTGGAGTGTCAGCGCTGGCTGGAAAGGCTGGCCCGCCACGATGGTCAGGAGTGGCCGGCGCCGCCGCGCCACAGCTCTCTGACCAGCCACACCGACGGTCTGGAGGCGGCCTACAACGGGGGGCGTACCTTCCTCTGCGTGATGCTTGGCTGCACCTTCTGGATCCACACCCAGTGGGATGCGGGCGCCGCGGCCCTGACCCTGCTCGCCATCTGCTGCGTGCTCTATTCCGCCACCCCGGCCCCGGCGAAGGGGGCCCAGACCATGCTCAAGGCCATCGTGCTGCTCAGCTTTATCTGCTTCGGGGTCAAGTTCGGGCTGATGATCCGCATCGACGACTTCTGGATCTTCTGTGCCCTGCTGTTCCCCGCTCTCATCACCCTGCAACTGCTGAAATTGCAGCGCCCCCAGGGGGCGGCGCTCTGGGGCCAGCTCATCGTGCTGCTCGGCTCCTTCCTCGCCATCACCAATCCGCCGAGCTACGACTACCTCGCCTTCGTCAACAGCAGCCTAGCGCAGGCACTGGGAGTGATGAGTGCAGGGCTGGCGTTCCAGCTCCTGAGGCCCAGCTCGGATCGGCGCAAGAGCCGCCGCCTGATGCACCGTCTGCGGCGGGATTTCGTGGACCAGCTGGCCCCGGCCCCGCATCAGAGCGAGGGGGAGTTTGAATCCCGGGTCTATCACGCGGTGAGCCAGCTCAGCCAGAGTCAGGATCAGGGGGCCCGGCTCTGGGTGCTGCGCTGGGGCGTGGTGCTGCTCAATTGCAGCCATATCGTCTGGCAGCTCAGGCTCTGGCGCAGCCGGGATCCGGCCCTCTATCTGGTGCGGGACGGCTGTCTGCGCTGCCTGAAAGGCATTCTGATCGAAGGGGGCGTGCAGCACGAGACCCTGGGGCGCACCCTGGCGGAGCTGGACCGCATCAGCCAGGGGCTGGGGGAACATGCAGACCCGGCGGCCCGGGCACTGGCGGGGCTGGTGTGGCGACTTCACTGCTCCCTCTCCCAGCTTGTGCAGGCCCTGCCCGGGGAACCCGCCTGATCCCGGGCGGGGAGGCCGGAGCCCCTCTGGATCACCCTTTGCGAGCGCCCCATTTGTCCCGGGCCCTCCCAGCGAGTAAGATTCCCCCCAAACGTCAATTCGCAAGGCCCTCCATGTCCACTCAATACAATGCGGATGCCATTGAGGTCCTCAATGGCCTTGAACCGGTGCGTCGCCGCCCCGGCATGTACACCGACACCACCCGGCCCAATCACCTCGGCCAGGAGGTCATCGACAACAGCGTCGACGAGGCGCTGGCGGGTCACGCCCGCAATCTGGAGGTGATCCTGCACGAGGATCAGTCCCTCGAGGTGATCGACGACGGTCGCGGCATGCCGGTGGACATCCACCCGGAGGAAGGGGTCTCCGGCGTGGAGCTGATCCTCTGCAAGCTGCACGCGGGGGGCAAGTTCTCCAACAAGAACTACCAGTTCTCCGGCGGCTTGCACGGGGTAGGGATCTCCGTGGTGAACGCCCTCTCCGATCGGGTCGAGGTGACGGTGCGCCGCGACGGCCAGGTCTATGACATCGCCTTCGAGCGTGGCGAGAAAGTGTCTGATCTGACCATCACCGGCACCTGCGGACGCCGCAACACCGGCACCCGGGTGCGCTTCTGGCCAGAAGCGCGCTACTTCGATTCGCCGCGCTTCTCGGTCTCCAAGCTGGAGCACCTGCTCAAAGCCAAGGCCGTGCTCTGCCCGGGCCTCACCATCAAGTTCCTCGACAAGAACACCGGCATCAAGCTTGAGTGGTGCTATGAAGACGGCCTCAAGGATTACCTCATCGATGCGGTCAAGCAGTTCACCTGCCTGCCGGAGCAGCCCTTCGTCGGCTCTTTCAGCTCCGAGCAGTCGGCGGTGGACTGGGCCCTGTGCTGGTTGCCGGAAGGGGGCGAGTGCCTCGCCGAATCCTATGTGAACCTCATTCCCACCGCGCTCGGTGGCACTCATGTCAACGGCCTGCGCCAGGGGCTGCTCGACGCCATGCGCGAGTTCTGCGAGTTCCGCAACCTCTTGCCCCGCGGGGTCAAGCTGACCCCGGAAGACATCTGGGATCGCTGCGCCTACATCCTCTCCATCAAGATGCAGGACCCGCAGTTTGCCGGCCAGACCAAGGAGCGACTGTCGTCCCGCCAGAGCTCGGCCTTCGTGTCGGGCGTGGTGAAGGATGCCTTCAGCCTTTACTTGAACAGCAACACCGAGCTGGCCGAACAGTTGGCGGAGCTCTGCATCTCCAGCGCCCAGCGCCGGATGCGCGCCGCCAAGACGGTGGTGCGCAAGAAGATAACGCAAGGCCCGGCCCTGCCCGGCAAGCTCACCGATTGCGGCTGCGCCGACCCCATGCAGGGGGAGCTCTTCCTGGTGGAGGGTGACTCCGCGGGCGGCAGTGCCAAGCAGGCGCGGGATCGCGAATTCCAGGCCATCATGCCGCTTCGCGGCAAGATCCTGAACACCTGGGAGGTGGAGGCCGGTCAGGTGCTCGCCTCGCAAGAAGTACACGACATCTCGGTGGCGATCGGGCTTGACCCCGACTCCGACGATCTCAGTGGCCTGCGCTACGGCAAGGTGTGCATCCTCGCGGATGCGGACTCGGACGGTCTGCACATCGCCACCCTGCTCTGCGCCCTCTTTGTGAAGCACTTCCGCACGCTGGTGGAGAAGGGCCATGTCTATGTGGCCATGCCGCCCCTCTATCGTATCGACATCGGCAAGGAGGTCTTCTACGCCCTCGACGAGGACGAGAAGAACGGCGTGCTGCAACGGGTCGAAGCCGAGAAGAAGAAGGGCAAGGTGATGGTGACCCGATTCAAGGGGCTGGGTGAGATGAACCCCAAGCAGTTGCGGGAAACCACCATGGATCCCAACACCCGCCGCCTGGTGCAGCTCACCATGGGCGCGGAAGGGGAAGATGGGGACGAGACCCTGCAACTGATGGACATGCTGCTGGCCAAGAAGCGCGCCGGTGATCGCCGCGAATGGCTGGAAGAGAAGGGCAACCTCGCCATCATCTAAAGCGAGTCGCAAGTACCCCACCCCGGCCCTCCCCTTCGCAAGGGGAGGGGGCCAAGCCTCTCCTCCCCCTCATGGAGGGGGAGGTTGGGAGGGGGTCTTGTGATTCACCGTCGGCCCCCTGCCGACCCGCATTTCCGGCGTGCCCTCTGAGGGCGCGCCATAGCAAGAGAACAACCTTATGAGTGATGCTATCGAGCTCAGTCTGTTGGATGAAGTAGAGCGCCAACCAGCTCCCGAACCGAAAGAGATAATCACATGAGTGATGCCATCGAGCTCAGTCTGGACGGGGTAGAGCGCCAGCCAATGCGCACCTTTACCGAGCAGGCTTACTTGAACTACTCCATGTACGTCATCATGGATCGGGCCTTGCCGCATATCGGCGACGGCCTCAAGCCCGTGCAGCGGCGCATCATCTACGCCATGAGCGAGCTGGGTCTGTCGGCGCTGTCCAAGCACAAGAAGTCCGCCCGTACCGTGGGTGACGTGCTGGGTAAATATCACCCCCATGGCGACAGCGCCTGTTACGAAGCCATGGTGCTGATGGCCCAGCCCTTCTCCTACCGCTACCCGCTGGTGGACGGTCAGGGCAACTGGGGTGCGCCGGACGATCCCAAATCCTTCGCCGCCATGCGTTATACCGAGGCGCGGCTGTCGCGCTTCTCCGAACTGCTGCTCTCAGAGCTCGGGCAAGGCACGGTGGAGTGGACGCCGAACTTCGACGGCACCATGAAGGAGCCCGTGGTGCTGCCCGCCCGCCTGCCGCACATCCTGCTCAACGGGGTGACCGGCATCGCGGTAGGTATGGCGACCGATATCCCGCCCCACAACGCGCGGGAAGTGGCCCACGCCTGCGTGGAGCTGCTGGATAACCCCAATGCCGGCCTGGATGCCCTGATGGCCCATGTGCAGGGGCCGGATTACCCGACCAATGCCGAGATCATCACGCCCCGCGACGACATCCGCAAAATCTACGAGACCGGCAAGGGCTCCATCAAGCAGCGGGCGGTGTGGAGCGAGGAGGATGGCGACATCGTCATCACGGCGCTGCCCCATCAGGCCTCAGGCGCCAAGATCATGGAGCAGATCGCCGCCCAGATGGTGGCGAAAAAGCTGCCCATGGTGACCGACCTGCGCGATGAATCGGACCACGAGAACCCGACCCGTCTGGTGATCGTGCCGCGCTCCAACCGGGTGGACGTGGAGGGGCTGATGGCCCACCTGTTCGCCACCACGGACTTGGAGAAGAACTACCGGGTCAACCTCAACATCCTGGGTCTGGACAACCGGCCCCAGGTGAAAGACCTCAAGACCATCCTCACCGAGTGGCTGAGCTTTCGCCGCGAGACGGTGCGCCGCCGCCTGCAGTATCGCCTCGACAAGGTGCTGGCCCGCCTGCACATCCTCGAAGGCTTGCTCATTGCCTACCTCAACATCGACGAGGTGATCGAGATCATCCGTACCGAAGAGGAGCCGGGCCGGGTGATGACGGAGCGTTTCAACATCAGCGAGACCCAGGCCGAGGCGATCCTCGAGCTCAAACTGCGCCACCTGGCCAAGCTCGAAGAGTTCAAGCTGCGCGCCGAGCAGAATGAACTGGCGGAAGAGCGCGACAAGCTGGAACTGATCCTGGGTTCCGAGCGTCGTCTCAGCACCCTGCTGAAAAAAGAGATCCTGGCGGACGCCGAGAAGTACGGTGACGATCGCCGCACCCCGCTGGTGGAGCGTGCCACCGCCGTGGCTCTGACCGAGAAGGAGCTCACCCCGAGCGAGCCGGTCACCGTGATCCTGTCCGACAAGGGGTGGGTGCGCGCCGCCAAGGGCCACGACGTGGATGTGGAGGGCCTCTCCTACAAGGCGGGGGACAACTACCTCACCCACGCCTTTGGCCGCAGCAACCAGCAGGCGGTGTTCCTCTCCACCCTGGGGCGCACCTACTCCCTGGAGGCCCATACTCTGCCCTCTGCCCGCAGTCAGGGCGAGCCGCTCACCGGCCGCTTCGCGCTGGGGGCCGGTGAAGAGGTGCGTCATCTGGTGATGGGTAACGAGGGCGAGCCGTATCTGATCTGTTCTGATGCCGGTTACGGCTTCGTCTGCCAATACGACGACCTGACGGCTAAGAACAAGAACGGCAAGGCGCTGCTGACCGTGCCGGAAGGGGGCATCGTCATGGCGCCCCAGAGGATAGGCGCGCCGGACACGGATCTCTGCATGGCCATCTCCAACGAGGGGCGCATGCTGCTGTTCCCGCTCAATACCCTGCCGGTACTCGGCAAGGGCAAGGGCAACAAGCTCATCAGCATCCCGTCGGCGCGGGTGAAGGCGCGGGAGGAGTTTGTGGTGATGGCCGCCGTCATCCCGCAGGGCCAGTCGGTGACCCTGTTTGCCGGCAAGCGCAAGCTGACCCTGAAACCTTCGGATCTCGATTACTACCGCGGCGAGCGCGGTCGCCGCGGCGCCAAACTGCCCCGCGGTCTGCAGCGAGTCGATCGCATCGAGATTGAAACCGTCGTCGGCGCCGAGCCGGCAGCCGGGGAAAATCAGGAAGGGTAATAAATAGAAGGGAGCATTAATTGCTCCCTTCTTTTGAGTAAACGGATGACCTAATGTATTACCTTTGTTCTCGACAAAACAGTGCTTCCTAATTTTTAATTAAGTCTGAGTATGTACAGGTTTGATTAAAATCATATACCCCTGAATATAGCTCGGGATTTAAATAATCATGTTATTGTAGGGATATAAAGCCTTTGCCTATTGCATAAATTGAAATAATTGATGGGGCAAGAGTCTCTATGCCAAATTGAATAACCCCCAGCCTCTTATATTTAATTAAGACAGAATGTAATAACTCTAAGTTAATGCTCTTATTTGTGGCAAGGCAGTGTAATTCTTCTATAATACAATCAAGGCCGTCATTTTTTATAATCTCATCATATTCTTTTCGGTGTGATTCGTGGTCGTCACCTTTTAGAATGGACAGTTCATCATGCATTTTTTTTCTAATGTTTATTTTTTCTTCAGATTTTTTTGCTAGTAAAACAGCTCGATCATAATTAGCTTTAGATTGAGATGAATATATCCTATTTAAGTCGTTTATTTTAGCGATAGCGGGTAATATATGGTGGTAACGAATGCGATAATCAATGGCTGCCCCAAGACAAAATAGTATGAGGGTAGCGATGGAAAGTGACATTAGTATAATTGTTAGACTATCTATCCCGTTGGTTTTAAAACTAAACCATGCAACATCAGTTTTGGTTATTTCAATTATATCCATGCTAACAAAAATCAACATAATAGAAAATAATAGTAATGCTAATTGACGTTTTCGAGTTAGTTCACTAAAAGGGTCATGAAATAGAGTTTTTCCGATATTAGATATGTGTTCGTGGATATCTTGATTATCTTCGCTCATCTTTATAGCCTATTAGTATTAAATGAAGAATTAGGGCGTTGTAGGGTGATATAAAATGTCGATTCAATTTATTGGTTAGTTATTTTATTAATTTTTATCCTCGTAAATATATAAGATTATAAAAGTTAGTATGTATTGCCATGCAGATTCCTCATTTGGAGCTCAGCTGATGTTACAGCAGTTTCCGATAGCATGCAAAATCGTCTGCCCTTATTATGGTTCGATCTTTCTGGTTTTTAGGGGATTTAGCTCAGGGGAGGAACGTTCAAGTCTAAGGGTCGTAGGTTTGATTAGCGAAGCGTAATCAGACGTTCGCGAAAACAGGTTGCCGCCATTCTGCTGGTAATTCATCTGCTCTCTATACCCATAACCACGAGTCTGCGGTGTGGCCGATTACGCTTCGCTAATCGACCCTACTTGATCCAACTCTCTGCTGCTTGCCGATTGTTGCTGCCTTGATGGCTTGACGTTGGCTCGATACGGTTCCCTCTCCCTTGGGAGAGGGCTAGGGTGAGGGGGGCGGGCTGGTCGGGTGTAGCAACCTGGCGGCATTACACCTCTGAATCTCAGTTATTGAAATTCCACGCAATCGGCAGCTCGACGTCGAAGACAAGTACATCCCCGTCGAGGTGAAAGGGCAGGCTGGTCTGGTGTTGGTCGTACTCATTGATAATCAGGCAGCTCTCGGCGAAGTTGGACTCGTAGTTGATATGGGCCAACCCCTCACGGTCGTCAGCGAGTTCGATGCTGAGCACCCGCAGCGGATCTTTCTGGCTGAGCTTGACCCGGCTGTCCCCCACGTCCACCAGCCGCTCCAGCAGGGGGAAGAAGTCCTGCTTGTTCGCCTCGATGGCCCGGGTGATGGCCTGCTCCAGCTCGGCGCGGCTGGCAAGGGGGCCATTTAGCGTATAGCGGGTCTGTATCCTCTCCTGGGTCATAAACGGTTCCTC
Source organism: Aeromonas sp. R7-1 (assembly GCF_040908115.1). Lineage (NCBI taxonomy): Bacteria > Pseudomonadati > Pseudomonadota > Gammaproteobacteria > Aeromonadales > Aeromonadaceae > Aeromonas > Aeromonas sp. R7-1. The sequence continues at coordinate 115,147 of NZ_JBFODD010000023.1, forward strand.
TCAGATGTTGCCGGCGGGGGCCTTAGTCCTGGCTGCGATGGGGCGCTCAGGCGGGGATGCGGCCATTGCGCACCAGCGCCCGGCGGATGTTCTTGCACAGCTTGCCGAAGCTGTAGAGCTCGTCGAAGGTGGGCGGGATGCCGCGATCGATCTGATATTGCCAGTAGCAGAGGTCCGTATCCACCAGCTCCATCAGCTTCTTGGGGCAGCCGATGCAGGTGTTGTCCGGCCCGCACTTGAAGGTATCCGGTTGGTAGAGCGGAAATTCCGCCTTCACGGCGTCGATGATCTGCTGCATCGCGGTGATCCTGTCGGGCTTTCTGCTCACGGCCTTGCTCCCCTGCGGCTTGTATGGGGGAGTCATTATATCCCTGTCAAAAATGGGGCCAATGACGCTTACGGGGTAGTTTTCTGCCGAGGGTGGTGGCCATTGCTAGTGTTCGTGCTAAAAACGGGACGCTGGATAGCACAACGCCCGGCAAGCCGGGCGTTGGAACAGCGTGAAGGGGAAAGCCCGTCATCAGAAGTCGTGATAGAGGGGCCAGCCGAGCAGGGGGTGGCGGATCCCGGCGCGCATCTCCATGTTGTCGAGCTTCTCCGGCGAGGCGTCCTCTTTTTGCAACTGCTGGTACTGACGCACAAAGCCGAGGGTATGCAGCAGGTTGGGCACAAAGCCCGGGCTCAGCTCCTGACGCAGGGCGGCGGCCATGTCGACGGGCAGCGCGCTCAGCATCAGGGTGAGCTGGGCGGCGAGGTAGTCTGTGTCGTACCAGCCCTCGTCGAGCTCAATCTCCCGCGCCAGTTTGCGCTTGAGATCCTGCTTCACCTTGAGCGGGGCGGCGCCACTGCCCTTGCCGCAGAGGATGCGGTAGAGCAGCGCCTCGGCCAGCTTGTCCTCCATGGTGGGGTGGTCGCTCTCGCAGGCGAAGAAGTGCTGGTCGATGAGCTCCATCAGGCGGCTCTTGTTGTGCTCGGTCAGCGCCTTCTCGTACTCCTGCCACCCTTGCCACTCCTCCACATCGGGCGGGCTCGAGATCTTGTCCAGCAGGCGCGCATCCACGTCACCGTAGAGGCTGTTGCCAGCCTGCTTGGGGCTGACGGTGATGAGCATGGACCAGCCTTTCTGGAACGGCTTGATGGGGCCTTCCGGTGCCTGCAACAGGGCCAGGGCCTTGGCCGGATCCCGTTGGGAGAGCTCCTGCAGACCGAGGCTCACCACGCCGATGACGTCGTGGGCGGCCTGCTCCAGCAGGTGCATCTTGTACTTGTTGTAGTACTTGTCGGCGAATTTGAGGCTCATCAGCACCGCCTTGCCCTTGATGGCGGCGAGCTGCTGCTGACTCAAGAGTTCGTTGTCGCGGCCAAAGCGCAGCACCTGGGTCAGAAAGGGGCCCTGGTTGGCATCGCGAATGACTAACTGCATGAATGGGCTCCTTAATCCAGAAAGCTGAACATGTCGTCGACGTCACCGTACTCGTCTTCCTCGACCTTGTTCTTCTCTTTGGCCTGCATCACCAGCTCGGCGGCAAACTTGTTGATGATGCCGTCCCAGGTGGAGTGCTCGTTGCGCAGCAGCGACTTGATGGATTTTTCCACCTCGGGGGCCAGCTCGCGAATGAGCATCAAGAGGCTGCGCGGGTCGTCCAGCGCATAGTCGTGGCTGTCTTCGGCCTGCTGGCGCTCGCTGTAGCGCAGGGACTCTTCGAGATCTTCCTCTTCGGCGTGCAGCACGTCGCGATAGCCTTCGTCCTCTTCATAGCGATCGCCGCGATAGAACTCGATAAAGGGGATGGCGAGGTAGAAGAGACCGGCCGGATCTTCGGCCACGCACTCGAGGATCTCCCGCTGCTTGGCCTCGCTCTCCTGGGTGCGGATCAGGTAGTTGAGGAAGTCGAAGGTGTGCTGTTGCAGCTCGTCGGCGTTGTTCTTGATCGCCTCTTCCCAGTAGAGGGGCTGCTGGCAGACGATGTCGCGGATCCGCTCCGGGGTCATCAGCTCGGAGATGATGGAGGGGAAGGAGATGTCGTGCTGGCCGTTGATCTGGGTCAGGGTAACGATATCAATGTTTTCAATCACTTCTGCCAACTGGTCGTCAGACATGGTCTTGGCGATCAGCTCGAACTTCTCGCTGGCCTGCTTCGGCTCGATGACGGCCAGCTCTTTGATCTCGATGGCGGTAATTTCTATCAGACTGTTGCTCATGCCTTGCCCCAATTAGAAACGGACTTCGTCGTACATATCCTGATCGCCGTCGTCATCACCATAGCGGCCACTGCCGCCGTGGTAGTCGGCGTCGGCATCTTCCCCGTCTTCCTCTTCTTCGTCCCGCAGCTCGTAATCGTCATCAGCGCGGTGGCTGCCGCGCGGCAGCGGGTTGTCCAGCAGGAACAGCACGGCGCAGGCCTCCATCAGCTGATCTTCGCTCTGTGCCCGCACCGCCTTGACCAGCGGCAGGATGGCGTTGTTGAAGCCGACGCTCACCTTGAACTCGTCCCAGGAGGGCTGCTCGCCGCTGGCGAGCCACTTGTTCCACTGCGACTTGGCCTTGGCCGGGAACTGCACCCGGCCATAGAGGGCGAGCGGCAGGTATTCGGGCATGAACTCCAGCATGCTCATGTCGGCCAGCAGCAGGGCCTTCATCTGGTCGGTGAACTGCTCGAGCCCCTTGGGGTCATCCTGATCCCGGTAGGATTCGATGTTCTCGCTGGCATCGCTTTGCAGGGCCTTGAGCCGTGCCTGGTCCCATTTTTTTTGCATAGTCGCTCTTCTTGCCTGGTGGCTCAGGGGTAGAACTGGTCCCACATCTCCTGCATGGCAGCAGCGGGATCGGTCACGATGACGTTGTTGAAATCCTTGATAAAGGCGGCCCGCTGTTTCGGATCGGACAGCACTTCATAGGCCTGCTTTACCTGGTGCAGCCGGGCGGCTGCCTGCTCTTTCTCTTCTTCGCTCGCCCCGTGCAGCTTGTCGGGGTGGTACTGGTTCGACAGCCGTCGATAGGCTTTTTTGATGTCGTTTTCACTGGCGTTGGACTTGACGCCCAACACCCGGAAGTAGTTGTTCATGACGGATCCTGCCTCACTGGCATGGTGGAATTCATCCTGTGTCGACCTGGTGGCGCAACGTCGGCAAACCAGGCTCGGCAAAAACCGGAGATTTTAACGGAAAGCCGGCGCCTCTGCCATGAAAGTGCGGTCTTTCTGTACGAAAAGAGCGGGCGGTGCGAGATGGCGGCGGGGCTACACTGGCAGAGGGGGGCGGCAGGCCCCGGCGTTGCCCGACCCCCTCTTGTCCGAACCATCCGGATTCTGCCGTCACAAGGAGTCATCGCCATGGTCAAGTCCGCGTTTTTCGTGCTCGCGCTGGCAGGCAGTGCCGCCTCTGCCAGCGACATATTGCCCGTCTCGCCGCTGATGGGGGATGTCACCAAGGCCCAGTTCATGGAGCGCGCCGCCCAGCGCTTTGCCCTGCAAGACAAAAACGGTGACGGCGTGCTGTCGGTTGCCGAGAAAGAGGCCAGCCTGGCAAAGCTGGCTGGCGTGATGCAACAGGCTGGCAAGCCGGTCCCGGAGCGGATGAGCCAGCTCAAGCCGTCGCGGGAGACCACCAGGGCCCAGTTCATGGCGCGGCAGGAGGCGCTCTTCTCTCGCCTGGACAAGAACGGTGACGGGGTGATCGGGGAGTCTGAGCGTCTCGACATCAAGGCCAATCTGGAGAAGCGGGCGATGGAGGCCGCCCAATAGGGCGGGTTGTCAGCCCTCTGATGAAAAAGAGCCCGGTAGCGATACCGGGCTCTTTGCATCTCTGGCATGAAGGGGACTACCAGCTTGCCCAGAGCAGCCGCAACCTGAGCCCCCAGGCGCTGCTCCAGCCGGTGGTGCTGCTCACCAGAGCCCCATCCTTGATGACGAGGAAGGTTGGTGTCACCCCCACCTGCCAGCGGGCGGCCAGATCCCCGGACTCGTCGTTGTGGGTGGGGAAGGTCAGCCCCTTCTTCGCCATCCCGGCGCGCAACGGCTCATCGCTGCCGGAGCGCAGGGCCACCGTCAGCACATTTTCGCCCTCCTGCCAGAGCTGCTCCACCGTGGGAGTGGTGAAGCGGCACACCCCGCACCAGCTGGCCCAGTAGTAGACCAGCAGGGGCTTGCCGCGGCTCTGCTCGGCCAGCGTGGTGGTGGTGCCGTCCTGCAGGGTGAAGGGGGCCTCCATGGCCCCCGCCGGCAGGGTGGGGCTGCGCCACAGATCCACCAGGGTGGTGATGACGAGCGCCATCAGCAGCAGCCAGAGCGCCTCCTTGCCCCAGCGGCGCCAGCGGGGGGCCTTTATGCCTGCATCCTCGGCCATGGCTTAGCTCCGCTTGGCCAGCTCGGCTTTGACCAGCTGCTCCAGCTCGTCATAGGGAATGGCGCCCGGCACCAGCTGGTTGCCGATAAGGGTCGCCGGGGTGCCTTGCACGCCCAGCAGGGTGCCGATGCGCAGGCTGTTGCGCAGCTCCTCGGTGGCCTTGCCTGCGGGCTTGAGGGCCAGGTTGTCGGTGGCGGCCAGCGCCTTGTTGATGTCCGTCTCGGTCAGCATCCCCTGCTTGCTCATGAGCTTGTCGTGCAGGGGGAGGAAGCGGGCAGGATCCTGTTGCCACAGGGTCAGGCTGTACTGGGCCGCCTTGGCGGAGGTCTGCCCCTTGAACGGCAGCAGCTTGATCACCAGCCCCAGATCGTCCGGATAGGCCGCGAGCAGCTTGGCGACCGCCGGGTCGAACTGCTTGCAGTAGGGGCAGTTGTAGTCGGTGAACAGCACCAGGGTCAGCTTGGGATGCTTGGCACCGAGGCGCGGGCTGGTGGGGCTGTTGAACAGCACATCCTGGTTGCCCTTGATGAAGTCACCCATCTGGGCCTGCTGGGTCGCGGCGTTCTGTTTCTCCCAGGATTCGGCTGCCTCGTCGAGGATCCCGGGGTTGGCGATCAGGGTCTCGCGAATGAGCTCCTTGATGCGGGCCTCCTGCTCCGGGGTGAAGGGGGCGGCGTGCAGCGTGGGGGTGCCCAGGGTGGCGGCTACCAGGGCGGTGCAGAGGGTCAGGGTTCGCAGTCTCATGGCATTCTCCTTAGAAATGGGTGGCATCGGCCTGAACGAGGCCGGCCTTGTGCAAGCTGTCGAGCAAGTCGGCCTTGTCCAGCAGGGGAGAGAGGATCTCCCCTTCCGGCAGGCCGGGCCCGTAGATCTGGTTGAAGGGAACGGCGGCGGCGCCACGCTGGCGCAGGAAGACGGAGATGGCATCGCTCGGCCGGCTCCAGTCGCCGCGAAGGGCTACCACGTCCGGGGCCGACAGGGCGCGCTGCACCTCGTCACGCAGCAGCACGTTGTATTTGTTGGCCTTGCAGGTGACGCACCAGTCGGCGGTGACATCCACGAAGACCCGCTTGTTCTGGGCCAGGGCGTCGGCGATGGCCTGCTCGGAGAGCGGCTGCCAGGCGATGCGATCGACGCTGCCACTCCCTTTCACCGTGAGGGCGCCCCCCAGCAGCAGGGCGCCGCCGATGAGTGCCGAGAGGGAGAGGGCCAGCGTGAAACCGCGCAGGCCATAGCGCCAGAGGATGCCCATCAGCAGCGCCAGCACCATGGCGGCCATCAGCCAGCCGGTGGCCGTGCTGCCCAGATGGTTGCCAAGCAGGCTCGCCAGCCAGAGGCTGGAGCCCAGCATCATCAGCCCGAGCAGGATGCGCAGTCGCCCCATCCAGCGGCCCGGTTTGGGCAGCCAGAGGGCGAGGCGCGGCAGGGCCGCCACCAGCAGCCAGGGCAGGCTCATGCCAAGGCCGAGGGCCGTGAAGATGAGCCAGAGCTGGCCGAGGGGCGCCGCCAGGGCAAAGGCCACCGCGGTGCCGAGGAAGGGGGCCGAGCAGGGGGTCGCGAGCAGGGTGGCGAAACTCCCCTGCAGGAAGTGGCCGCCGAGCCCCTTGCCGCCACGGGTGGCGAGGCGAGTGCTGAGATTGCTGGGCAACCTTATCTCGAACAAGCCCAGCAGGTTGGCGCAAAACAGCAGGGTGACCAGCACCATGAAGCCGATGAAACCGGCGCTCTGGAACTGGATCCCCCAGCCGACCGCCCCTTGTGTGGCGCGCAGCAGGCTGCTCATGGCCGCCAGCACCCAGAAGGAGGTGATTATCCCGGCGCTGGCGGCGAGGAACTGCTTGCGCACGCCTCCTTGTTCGCGCCCCTGCTGCTGCAACACGGTGCCGAGTTTCAGGGCCAGCACCGGCAGCACGCAGGGCATCAGGTTGAGGATGAGGCCGCCGAGCAGCGCCGCCCCCAGCAGCCATAGAAGTGGCTGCCCCGGGGCCGGCAGGGCGAGGGGATCGGCGATGGTGGCGCGGGTCTGCCAGGCCTGATCGCCGCTGGTGAGCAGCAGGCCGAGGGATTGACCGCGCAAGTCAGGGGCATCCCCCTGCCAGCCGTCGCTGACCGGCACCCGGGCGATCAGGGTGGTGCCGCTTACCTCGAGCGCGGGCTTGCCGAACTCGGCCCCCTCCAGCGCATCGATGAAGAGCGCAGGTTCCTGCCAGCCTTCTGCCCGCTCGGCCCGCAGTTGCAGCTGGTTATGCTGGTAGCCGAGCTCGACCCGGGTGTCGGCGGGCAGCGTCTGTGGCAGGGTGCTCATGGCCCGGGCCCAGGCGAAGTCAAAGCCGGCCGGCGCCTGCCCATCCGCCGCCAGGGTGAAGGGGTAGTCGGTCAGGATGCAGACATTGCTGCAGGTGGAGAGGCGCAAGGTGCCCTTGAGCGGCTGTCCGGCCGGGTAGCCCAGGTTCAGGGGGAAGCGTACCTGCTCCTGATAGCCCTGGGTGCTGAGCCCGGCCACCTCGAAGGGACGCGGAGTGGGCCAGTGCCACTGGAAGTCGCCGACCGGCTCATCCCACAGGATCTGGGGCGCTATGCCCCCTTCACCCGGGCTGTGCCAGTAGGTCTTCCAGCCTGACGCCAGCTGGACATCGAGCAGGATGCGGGTCTGATCCGGGACGCTGCGGTCGGCTTGCAGCCTGACCTTGGCGTGACTGTTCTGGGGGCGGGTGAGCCACCCCGTATCGCTGGCCAATCCGCTGGATTGCCACAGCAGGCTGCCCAGTAGCAGGGCCGCCTTGAAGAGATTCGACATGTGTTGGGTCTCGCAAAAAAATGAGTGACAGCAGGCTGAAAAAGCGCGGCTGAACTCATTCCCGCCAGACGCAGAGGGTGAGGTGCAGTCGCCGCTCCGGCGGCGAGACATTGATGGGGGGAGGCAGTGCCGGCGCGCGCCGTGACAGGGGCACCAGCAGGGCAATCACGAAGGCGATGGCGAAGAAGAGTTGCTCCACGCACAGCAGACTGGCGGCGCTCAGCCACTTGCCGTTGAGCTGGCAGCTATTGGGCTGCACACTGGCGGGCGTGCTCTTGTCGGCCTGGTCGTCGGCTGAGGCGAACTGGGGCAGGGTCTGGCAACTCACTGCGTGATCGAGCAGGGCGAGGCGGGCCAGCGGCTGGGCCGCGCAATTGAGCACCAGCAGGCAGACCAGCAGCAGGAGTCGTGTCGCCGCGCGTTGTTGCAAAATCATGCTCGCCCCGTTCATCAAGATGGCCACATCCTAGCGGGCAATGGCGGGTGGGGCAAGCCGGGGTGGCCGGTGGCGTCCGGGGCTGGTCGGTTCTGTCTGGCGAACGCTTGTTCGCTAAAAGGGGGACCAGTATACTGCGCCGAGTCAAATTCCGAGGTGTTCGATGCTCAAACTTGCCCGTGTGCTGCTGCTGGCACTGCTGCTCGTCTTCTGGTTCCTGTTCGGCCTGTTGCTTTGTCTGGTGCGCCCGCGCCACCCGAACAACGTCTATGTCTTCGCCCGCATGTATCATGCGGTCTGCCCGCTGATCGGCCTCAAGGTCCGGGTGACGGTGGCCGACGAGGTCAAATCGGTGGGACCTGCGGTCTACGTCTGCAATCACCAGAGCAACTACGACATCTTCACCGTGACCGGCGCCGTGCAGCCCGGCGTGGTGGCGGTGGGCAAGAAGAGCCTGCTGTGGCTCCCCTTCTTCGGTCTCATCTTCTGGCTCTCCGGCAACGTGCTGATCGACCGCTCCAACCGCTCCCGCGCCATCGGCACCATCGGCCAGGTGGTGGATCGCATCAAGCATCGCGGCACCTCCATCTGGATGTTCCCGGAGGGGACCCGCTCCCAGGGGCGTGGTCTGCTGCCGTTCAAAGCGGGGGCCTTCCACACTGCCGTCCAGGCCGAGGTGCCCGTGGTGCCCATCGTCTGCTCCAGCTACTTCGGTCAGGTCGATCTCAACCGCTGGGACAACGGCGAGGTGCTGCTGGAAGTGATGGCCCCGGTGTGCAGCAAGGAGCACGGCGCCGCCGGCATCCGCGAGCTCTCCGACACCTGCCGGGAGAAGATGGAAGCCAAGCTGGCGGAGCTGGATGGCAAGCTTGGCCATCGGCCGGCGGCCTGAGCCCGGTTGCAGAGAAGAGAGGGAGCCGCTGGCTCCCTTTTTTATTGGTGAAAATCACCATCTTGTTGGTTTTTTTCACCACGCTGTATCCGGTGAACATCCATCGTTAACTTTCATCTAATTGTAAATAAAGGAAAAAATATTCTGGCACGGCTCTTGTAATGTCATGGGAAGAGAGTGACACCCCATCAACAAGGAGCCAGACCATGAGCGTATTCAGCCGCCTGACCGACGTGATCAATGCCAACCTGCACAGCCTGCTCGACAAGAGCGAAGAGCCGGAGAAGATGCTGCGGCTGATGATCGAGGAGATGGAGCAGGTCCAGGTCGAGATGAGAACCCAGGCCGCCCGCGTCATCGCCGAACAGAAACAGCTGGAGCGCCATCAGCAGGCGCTGCGCAACCAGATCCAGGAGTGGGCAGCCAAGGCCGAACTCGCCATCCAGAAGGGCCGCGAAGATCTGGCCCGTGCCGCCCTCACCGAGAAGCTGGCGGAGATGAAGCAGTGCGAGCGGCTGGAAGAAGACAAGGCGCGGGTGGCCGAGGTGCTGGCCCAGCTCACCGCCGACAGCGAGCGACTGGCGGCCAAGCTGACCGAGGCGCGGGAGAAGCAGAAGATGCTGACCCTGCGCGAGCAGACCGCCCACAGCCGCATCCGCGCCCGTGCCCAGGTGGACAACCAGCGCATGCACGAGCTGGTGGCCCGCTTCGACGGCTTCCAGAACCGGGTCGATCAGCTGGAGGCCCAGCTGGAGGCGGCGACCCTGGGGCAGAATCCGTCCCTCGAGGCCCAGTTCCGCGAGCTGGAGCTGAACGACGAGATTGAGCGGGAACTGGCCCGGCTCAAGGGTCAGAAGGTGGAGGCATAACCATGACACCCTGGCCCAAGGATCTCGCCCATCGCAAGCTGACCGGGGTCTGCGCCGGTCTTGCCAGAGGGCTGGGGGTGTCCAGAGTGACGGTGCGGGTGGTGGCCCTGCTCGCCCTGATCCTGATGCCGCCGCTGGCCCTGGCGCTCTATCTGGTGGGGGTGCTCGTCATGCCTCCCCGCCGTGAACTTCAACGCTGGCTGGGGTGATCTCCGGATCGCCCCGTCGGCAAGTGCAAGCCCGTGAGGAGCACAACATGCTGGAATTTATCGTCTTGATCCTGGTGCTGATCGGCATGGCGCTGACCGGATTCACCGTGCTGGCCATGCTGCTGGTGAGCGGGGTCTTCGTGCTGTTTGGCGCCCTGGCCGGCATGTTTGCCCTCATCATCAAGCTGGCGCCCTGGTTGCTGGTGGTGCTGGTGGTGTGCTGGCTCCTCAGCAACAGGCGCAAGCAGTCGAACACCTACCGTTAAGCCTCCCTGATTTCGCATCCTTCCTTGGCCACTGCTTGCAGTGGCCCTTTTTATGGGGGCGACACAGGGTCGGTGTGCGGGGTGGCAAGCCAGGAAAGGCTCCAGCCGTGCCACAGCGCCGGCTCGTGTACCAGGCGCTCCTTGAACGCCTTGCTCTGCTGCTTGAGGCGGTACTCGAGGCGCAGCGCCTCGGGTTTGCCGGGGACTTCCTGCTGCCATACCAGGGAGAGGGGTCCCTTGCCGCGCAGGGCTCTGGCCCCCTTGCCGCTCTGGTGCTGACGCAGTCGCCGCTCGGGATCCGTGCTGATCCCCGCATAGAGTGCCCCGGTGCCGGTGCGCACCAGATAGACAAACCAGCGGGAGGGAGTGGGGGTGGCGAGGGTCACGAGGTGCGCCACCTGGCCCGCTGGCGCCCAAGCCGGTGCAGGGGCAGCAGGCTCACCAGCAGGCCGGCCCAGACGAAGGCAAAGCCCACGGATTTCACCGGATCCGGGATCTCGCCAAACCAGAAGAGGGCGAGCAGGAAGGCGAGGCTCGGCTCTATGTATTGCAACAGCCCCACCGTGCTCATGGGCGTGCGCGCCACCGCATAGCAGAACAGCCCCACCGGCAGCAGGGTGGCGGGGGCACTGCCCATCAGCAGCAGGCGATCGGTCCAGTCACCGGCCATAAACTGGCTGGTGCCCTGCAAGGTCAGCCAGCCGATGATTAGAAGGGCGACGGGCAACTGCACCAGGGACTCCAGATAGAGGCTGGTTCCGGCGTCCAGTCTCACCTTCTTCTTGATGAGGCCGTAGAGGGCGAAGTTGGCCCCCATCACGAGGGAGAACCAGGGCAGCTTGCCGTAGGAGAAGAGCATGTAGGCGAGCCCCGCCAGGGCGAGCGCCACCGCCAGGTGTTTTTGCGGGGTGAGCTTCTCTTTGAGGAAGAGCACCGCAAAAGCGATGTTGAAGAGCGGGGTCATGAAGAAGGCGAGGCTGGTGGCCAGCACCTGGCCCGTGGTCAGGCACCAGGTGAACATGCACCAGCTGATGGACATCACGGGGCCCGCCAGCAGCACAAGGCCGAGCTGCCGGGGATCGCCGCGCAGGGGCCCCCAGGGCACCCGCTGGCCGAGGAGCAGAAGCAGGCCTCCCAGCAGCACCACGGACCAGAGCACCCGGTGGGAGAGCAGTTCCCACATGTTGATCTCGGGCATGAACTGGTAATAGAGGGGCAGCATGCCCCACAGCACGAATGAGAGGGCTGCGCTGCCGGTGCCCATCCAGTTCTTCATCTCTCTCCGTTTATTAAACTAAACAATGGCGGCTGCATGATAAGTATCCGCCGCCTCTTTCACAAGCGGGAGCGGGGAGAAAACTCTGGTACTATCGGGCCCATGAACCGACTCGATCCCCTGTTTGAACAGATCCGGGCCTGCCGCCTGTGCGAGGCCCACCTGCCGCTCGGCCCAAGGCCGGTGATCCGCGGCAACGAGCGCGCCCGTCTGCTCATCATCGGCCAGGCCCCCGGCACCCGGGTACACGCCAGCGGCATCCCCTGGGACGATCCCTCCGGCGATCGGCTGCGCTTGTGGCTCGGGGTGGACAAGGCCACCTTTTACGATGAGTCCCGCATCGCCATCATGCCCATGGGGCTCTGTTACCCCGGCAGGGGCAAGTCGGGGGATCTGCCGCCGCGCCCGGAATGTGCCCCCACCTGGCACGACAAGGTACTGATGCTGCTGCCCAACATCGAGCTGACCCTGCTCATCGGCCAGTATGCGCAGGCTTACTACCTGAGGGCGGCGGCGAAAGGATCGCTCACCGAGACGGTGCGACACTGGGCGGACTATGGCCCAGCCTGGTTGCCGCTGCCGCACCCGTCCCCGCGCAATACCCTCTGGCTCAGGAAGAACCCCTGGTTCGAGCAGGCGGTGATCCCCCATCTGCAGCAGAGGGTCGCCCCCCTGCTTGACCCGGCAGGCTAGAGCGCCGGCTCGGCCTGGGGCTTGGGCTTGCTGCGGGCCATGGCGACCAGCGGCAGTATGATGCACAGGCACCCCAGCAGCAGCGGCAGCCCCGGCTGTTCGTCAAACAGCCAGACCCCGATGGCGACCGCCATCAGCAGCCCGGTGTACTCCGCCGAGGCGATCTTGCTCGCCTCCGCCTTGCGGTAGGCCATCACGCACAGCCCCGCGTAGACCATGATGAGCGCCGAGGAGCCGAAGGCGGGCCACCACATCTGCCATTGCCACTCGCCCCCTTCCCACCAGGCCAGCGCCAGGATGAAGGGCATGCTCAGCACATTGGTGAAAAACAGGGTCTGGGCGATGGGCTGCTGGAGCGGGATGCGCTTGATCAGCAGGTTGTTGACCGCCAGGGAGAGCGCCACCCCGAGCGCCGCCAGGGCGGCCCAGTTTACCTCGGTCGGGCGCAGCACGATGAGCACCCCGACGAAGCCGAGCAGCGCCGTCAGCACCTTCTGGCGCGAGAGTGCCTCCCCCGCCAGCCAGACCGCGAGCGGCACCATCAGCAGCGGGGCGGCATAGAAGAGGGCGTTGGCGGTGGCGAGCGGCAGTCGGGTGAGGGCGACCACCATCAGGCAGACGCCGACGGCCCAGATGTGGGCCCGCAGCAGGTGCCACTTGAGGGCTACCGGCGGGTTGCGCCGCCAGGACCAGAGCAGCCAGGGGGCGAGCAGCAGGGCTGCGGAGAGCTGGCGGAAAAAGACAAACTGGAAAATGGGCTGGTCCGGCTCCAGCACCTTGACCAGGGCATCGGAGAAGACCGCCACCATGTTGCCGAGCACCAGATAGAGGATGCCTATCCCGACTGCATTCATACCACCTCCAGATTCAGATGAGGGGAGGGTAGCCCGCGGCCTGTTATCCAGTAAAATGATAAAAAATCATCACGCATGAGAAATTTGGATAATGAAGCTGCCCCCCCTGCGCGCCGTTCAATATTTCGAGGTGGTTGCCCGCCTGCTGAGTTTTTCCCGCGCCGCCCTGGAGCTCAATGTCAGCCAGAGTGCGGTCAGTCACCAGATCCGTCTGCTGGAGGATTTTCTGGGGGAGCGGCTGCTGCTGCGCCAGGGGCGGCTGCTCTCCCTGACGCCCCAGGGGGAGATCTATTTCGAGGGGATCGCCGCCGGGCTGGTCCAGATTGCCCAGAGCAGCGAGCAGTTGCGCGGTGGAGGCGAGATGCGGGTGCGGCTCGCGGTCTACAGCTCCTTTGCGGTGAAGTGGCTGATCCCGCGCCTGGCCGGGCTGCGCCAGCTCTATCCCGAGCTGGATCTCAGCCTGGAGATGGTGGCGGAAGATCCCGAGCTCTCCGACAGGGTGGCGGACGGTTTCATCACCGTCTCCCCCGAAGGGCCGGGCTACATGCACGATCTGCTCTATCGGGAGCGGCTGATGCCGGTGTGCAGTCGCCGGATGTGGCAGCAGGTGGAAGGGGAGTGGCCCGCCACCCTGTGGCAGTTGCCGCTGCTCTCCATCCAGGCTATCTACCGCGAGAAGGGAGAAGATTGGCGGCGCTGGGCCGAAATGGGGGGACTGACCATTCCCCCCGAGGCGAGGGTGCACCATTTCAGCCATATCCTGCTCGCGCTGGAGGCGGCGAACTGGGACCAGGGAATGGCGCTCATCAATGACTACATGTTGCAGCCGGAGGATCCGCGTCTGGTGCGGTTGCCCCTGCACGCCCTCGAGACCGGCGACAACTTCTATTTCGTCTTCAAGCGCTCGCGCGCCCATGAACCCGCCATCAGCCGGTTGCGTCAGTGGCTGTGGCAGGAGTCGCAGGCGAGCCTGAGACCCGGGGAAAACGAGCCTCTCAGGCGCGTCTGAACGGGCTGGATGCCCTATGCAGAATGGACGGCGCAGCCCACGACGCAGGAGTCTGATTCGGAAGGCCTGATGGCACTGGCGAGACCAGGGCCATCAGGAGCGGGTCAGGTACGCTTGAACTGGCTCAGTACAAAGAGGGTGGTGGCGCAGACTACGACCGAGGGACCGGCCGGGGTGTCCTGATACCAGGAGAGGGCAAGGCCCCCCAGCACGGCGAGACAGCCTGTCAGGGCGGCAAAGCCGGCCATCTGCTCCGGAGTCTGGCTGAAGCGGCGGGCGGTGGCGGCGGGAATGATCAGCAAGGAGGTGATGATGAGCGCCCCGACGAACTTCATCGCCACGGCGATGACCAGGCCTATCAGCAGCATCAGCACGCAGCGCAGCACATCTACCCGCACCCCTTCCACCCGGGCCAGCTCTTCCGAGATGGTCATGGAGAGCAGGGGATCCCAGAGCCGCCACAGGGTGAGCAGCACCAGGGCGCCGCCGCCGTAGATCCAGAGCAGGTCCATGGGCTGCACCGAGAGCAGGTCGCCAAACAGGTAGGCCATCAGATCCACCCGCACGTTGTCCATGAAGCTCAGGGTGACCAGACCCAGCGACAGGGCGCTGTGGGCCAGAATGCCGAGCAGGGTGTCGGTGGCCACCTGCTGGTTGCGGCTCATGATGACCAGCAGCATCGCCATGGCGAGGCAGCAGACCACGACCGCCAGGGTGAGGTCCACCTGCAGCAGGATGCCGAGGGCGATGCCGAAGAGGCAGGCATGGGAGAGGGTGTCGCCAAAATAGGCCATCTTGCGCCACACCACGAAGCTGCCCAGCGGCCCGGCCAGCAGGGCGATGCCGAGTCCGGCCGCGAGGGCGTATAACAGAAAGCTGTCCACGTGAAGATCCTAGTTGTTGCGAGAGGGCAGGCGGATGACGGGAGCCTGCGGTTCATGATGATGGTGTTCGCCATCGCAGTGGTGATGGTGGGTATAGACCGCCAGCACCTCCCGCTCCGGTCGCCCGAACAGGCGGGCAAATTCCGGGTGGCGGGCCACGCTCTGTGGCTCGCCGTGGCAGCAGACGTGGCGATTGAGGCAGATCACCTCGTGAGTGCTGGCCATCACCAGGTGCAGATCGTGGGAGACCATCAGCACGGCGCAGTGGAACTCGGCGGCCAGCTGGCTGATGAGGGCATAGAGCTCGATCTGGCCCGTGATATCTACCCCTTGCACCGGTTCGTCCAGCACCAGTAGCTCGGGCTTGACCAGCAGGGCGCGGGCCAGCAGTACCCGCTGCATCTCGCCACCGGAGAGCTTCTGCATCCGGTTGTCCAGCAGATCCTGGGCACCGACCCGATTGAGGGCCTCCTCGATGGAGAGGCGGCTGTTCTTGCCAAGCTGCAGGAAGCGGCGCACCGTCAGGGGGAGGGTGGGGTCCAGATAGAGGCGCTGGGGTACATAGCCGACCCGCAGATCGCGGCGGCGGACGATGTCCCCCGAATCTGGGCGGAGCAAGCCCAGCACCAGCTTGCTCAGAGTGCTCTTGCCCGCCCCGTTGGGGCCGACCAGGGTGGTGATTTTGCCTTTGTTCAGGGTAAAGGAGACCTTGTCGAGCACGAGTCGTCCGTCAAATGAGAGACAGACCTCTTTCAGCTCCACCAGTTGGGTCATGACAGCTCCGGGGTTTACAGCCTGTGAGAGTTATAATATAACAGCGATGTTGGTTTGTTATATTATCACACACATACTCCCTGACGAGATCTCTATGCGAATTCTTGCTCTGATCACTGCCCTGATGGCGGTGAGTCTGCCTGTCCGTGCCCTCGAGGTGCTGACCACCATCAAACCCCTGGGCTTCATCGCGGCGGCGATCACCGATGGCGTGAGCGAGCCCGGGGTGCTGCTGCCCACCGGCGCGTCGCCCCACGATTTTTCCCTGCGCCCTTCCGATATTCGCAGCATCAACGAGGCCGATCTGGTGGTGTGGGTCGGTCCGGAGCTGGAAGGCTTCATGGCCAAACCCCTTGCCCGGCATCCTCATGTATTGACCCTGACCCAGGTTCCCGGCATGTCGCTGTACAACTATGCGACCCAGGGGGAGCATGACGATCATCACCATGATGACAAGGATCATGACCATGCCGCCCATGACCACGGCTCGCACGACGAGGGCCATGAAGGGCACCACCACGAAGGGGTGGATCCCCACATCTGGCTGGGTCCAACCCAGGCCAAGGTGATTGCCAAGGCGATTGCAACCGAACTGGGCAAGCTGGACCCTGCCAACCAGGCGCGCTATGCCGCCAATCTCGCGGCCTTCGAGGGCAAGGTGAACGCCCTGGACAAGGTGATCGCCGTGCAGATGGAGGCGGTGGATCAGAAGGGCTACTTCGTGTTCCACGAAGCCTATGGATACTGGGAGCGTCACTACGGCATGAGCTCCAAGGGACACTTCACCGTGAGTCCGGAGCGTCGCCCGGGAGCCAAGACGCTGATTGATATCCGCAAGGCGCTGGAAGAGAAAAAGGCGAGCTGCATCTACGCCGAGCCGCAGTTCTCCCCGGCGGTGATCGAGTCGGTTGCCCGCAATACCGGGGCCAAGGTGCTGCTGCTGGACGAAGTCGGCGAGCAGGTGCCGCTCGGTCCGGACGGTTATCCGCAATTCATGCAGCAGTTGGCGGATGCCTTCGCCCAGTGCCGCTAGGCCTTGCCCGACATTGACGATAGAGGCGGCGCGGCCAACTATACTGACCTCCAGCATCTGATATGGAGTGTCAGTCATGAAATGGTTGCTCGTCTCTGCCTGCACGCTGACCCTGCTGGGATCCGGCATACAGGCATCCGGTCTTTCCGAACACATCGCCAGCCCGGAACTCAGGGCAAAAATGCAGGCGGTCTATGGCGCCAGAGCGATCCAGCGGTCCGAGGCCTTCTCTCGGCTGCTGACGCCAAGGGCCGGAACGACGGACCAGCAGAAGCTGGAGTTGGTGAACAACTACTTCAACAACCTGACCTACAGCGAGGATCCCAGACTGTGGGGGGATGATGATTATTGGGCCAATCCGCTGGAGTTCATCGGGGCGAGAGGGGGGGATTGCGAGGACTACAGCATCGCCAAGTACTACACCCTGATGGAGCTGGGGGTCGACGAGAAGAAACTGCGGCTGGCCTATGTGAAGGCACTCCGTTACAACCAGTTCCACATGGTGACGTTGTACTTCCCGACCATCAAGTCAGATCCCCTGGTGCTGGACAACATCAATGGCCGCATCTTGCCGGGGAGCAAGCGCAATGATCTGCAGCCGGTTTACAGTTTCGATGCCAAAAGCATCTGGATCATGAAATCCCGCCGCGAAGGAACCCTGGCGGGGAGCGCCGATCGCCTGGCCCAGTGGACCTCGATGCAGAGCCGCTTCTCCAGCGAGCATTTGCGCTCCCCCCGTCGCCAGCTATAACTTGTCCGCCGCCTTCAACTCCTCGAAATATTTTGCCGCGCCCGGATGCTGTTCGACACTCAGCACCGGGCCTATCTTGTTGCGCGCCTTGTGAAACAGGTTCGCATAGCCATAGGTCTGTTCGTTGAAACTGGTTTGCTGGCTCAGCATGGCCCGGGTCAGCCGATAGACCTCGTCATTCGGGGTGGCGGCATTGGTCACCAGGGTGGCCGCGATGGCGAAGGTCGGGGTTGCCTTGAGGTTGCCCGGGTAGATGCGTGCCGGCACCTGGCTGCGCTGATAATACCTGACCCCCTTGAGCAGCTGGTCCCTAACGGGCCCCTCGATCGCCAGGAAGCGCACGTCGCAGCGCTTGGCGGTGTCGAGCACGATGCGGTTGGGATGGCCCATGACGAGGCCATAAGCATCGATCTGTTTACTGCACAGTGCTTCGGAGAGATTGGCGACGCTCTTCAAATCGAGATCCTGCTCCTTTGCACCCAGAGCATTGAACAGGGCCAATGCCGTTTGCCGAGTCCCTGAACTCTTCAGGCCCATGTCGATGGGGGCCAGCTTTAGCTGCTCCAGGGTGGTGATATCTCCATCCGCTCGCACCACTATGGTGAAGGGCTCTGCGTGGGTGGCAAAGAGAGCCCTCAGCTCGGGTTGTGGCTGGGAAACGAAAGGCCCGGTGCCCTGGCTGGCCTGATATAGCCAGTCTGACTGGACGAGGGCATAGGGGACCTCTCCCGCTTTCAGCTGGCGGAGATTTTCGATGGACCCGGAGCTGGCCTGCAGTTTGCAGGGCATCGTGGGGTCACTTTTTTTGGCCAGTCTGCAGAACTCCTTGATGACCTGGTAATAGATGCCTTGCTCCCCCCCGGTGCCTATGGTCATGGTGGTCGCGTACAGGGTCGGTTGCCACAGCAGGGCAAGCAGCAGCAGCGGGATCCTCATGATGCATTCTCCTGAGTGGCATAACCATCGATGCCCCAACTGCGCAGCATGTCCACATCGCTCACGTCGCCGGCTTCCGCCAGCAAGGTGTAGCCGGAAGCATGGAGGCATTGGGAGAGCAGGTTCCAATAAAGGGGGGACTGGGTGAGCTGGCAACTGATGAAGACGGGTCTGATGGGGTCGAGTCTGGCCAGATTGTCGTTGTTCATCGGGATGTTGCTGAACGCCAGCTCAATCCCCTGGGACTGGAGTGCAGTCAGTCGCTCCTCGGCCAGGGGGGGGAAGATAGCCAGATCCCAGCGCCAGTCCAGCGTCTTGCCACGAGCGCTGGCCAGCACGGGGGCAAACTGCGCCCAGTCTGGATGGCCGAGCAGGCTGAGAGGCAGTTGGAGCCCTTCCGCCTTCTGGGTCAGCCAGTCGTTGAGCAGCGCCCGAATTTCATCCGGCGAGCTGTCCGTGGTGGGGGGGTGCTTGGGTAACAGGCGGCTGTAGAGCCTGATACTCCCCTGAGTGGAGAAGAAATGCTGCTGATAGGTGTTGCCATCGGTGTCGACCAGACCAACGAGCTTCTGGTGGGTCGGGAGGGCGTCGTGCTTGCCAAGCTGGGTGATCTTCAGCCGTTGTTGCAGCAGGTCCCGTTTGCGTTCGGAGACCAGCTGGTTGATGGAGACGACGACTTCCTGCAATTCGCGAAGCCACGGGGTTGGCAGGTTGCCGCTGAACTGGCGTTTGCGGATCCGGGTCAGCTGCAGACTGATCTGTTCGAGGGGGCGTAGCAGGCGGCGGCACACCCAGGTGATCACCAGACTGAACACCAGCAGGCCGGCGAGCAGCGCAAGTCCGGTACGACTGATGGCGTTCCACAGATGCTGGTAGGCGTAACCCTTGTGTCCCTCGAGCGTGAGGGTACCGAGAATGCGCCAGCCGTCGGTCAACTCCTGCTCAATCTTGACCGGTGGCATGTCGATAACTGAGGGGAGCCAGCCTGGAATATTTTGCTGTGCGGTCTGGAACACCTTCTGGAACAGCACCTGGCCATCCGGATCCAGCAGGACGACGGAGTTGACGAAGCCTCCGTCGAACATGGCGTTCACTATGGTCTCGGCAAGGACCTTGTCATCGTTGAGCAGAGTGCCCTGCAGCACCAGCCCCAGTGCGGTGATGGCGGTTTCAAGGTTGGCCGACATCTGGTCGAGAATAGACTGTCGTACCGTCGTGATCTCCAGCACGAGCAGCAGCGCGGCGCCGATGGTGAAGAGGATTAGGATGATTACATTTAACAATTTTGCCAATGACATACCCACTCCATGGAGATGTTTTTGCAACATTTTCTGGGCCGGAGAGCACCACAACCGGACTTGGTTCTTAAAAATAGAAAAAAATGGCTGAAAATGACGATCATTTCTGCCCATGCTGGAAGGTTATGCATAAAATGTGAGTTTCGTGCATGGAGCTATGAACTTTTTGTAAGTATTTAGGTCTAAAAGCCAGATATTCGGTTTTCATAATAAAAACTCATAAAAACAGACCCACAACCACCACCCTTAGATCTAATAACAGGATAGCGGATGAAACGTCTCCGTCCCTTGGTAGCTCAGGCTGCCAATTGGGAACCCCCGGTTCCCCGCAAGCATTTCTATGCCATGCTATTGCTCACGGCCATGACGCTGTCAGCGGTAGCCGTATTGCCAGCTCCAGGTGACATCCTGGAGCGGCCACTGCGTCTGGAGTTGCCGATCGCCACCACGGGCACAGCAACCAACGAAGACAACACCGACTTCAACGACATCCCGGATCACGAGCTGGTCGAGTCAGCCGCTCCCGAAGACGACATCCCGGCCGATGCCACGCCTCAATGGCAGGATTACCGGGTGCGCAACGGCGAGAATCTGACCACCATCTTCAACAACCTGGGGCTGTCCACCACCACCCTCTACAAGGTGTTGGATGCGGATGCCAAGAACAACCTGGCGCGTCTCAAACCCGGTCAGACCATCGAGTTGCTGATCGATCAGGACAACATTCTGCAGCAGCTGAAGATCCGCCTGAACATCAAGCAGACCCTGGTGCTGGAGCGTACCGACGACACCTATAGCGCCAACATGCTCAATGAAGAGGTGGAGTGGCAGCAGAAGAGCTATGACGGTGTCATCAACGGCAGCTTCTACGTCAGCGCCCGCAATGCCGGTATCCCGGCCAACCACATCCAGAAGATTGCCAACCTGTTCCAGTGGCGCCTCAACTTCGCCAAGGATTTGAAAAAGGGTGACAAATTCAAGGTGCTGGTCCGTCAGGAGACGGTCGACGGCAAGAGTACGGGCAATACCCAGTTGCTGGGGGTCGAGGTGTTCAGTCAGGGCAAGGCCGTGTCAGCCTGGTTGTCGGAAGATGGCAACTATTATGACGGTCAGGCAAACAGCCTGGAGCGCGGCTTCCGCCGTTATCCGACTCACAGCCGTTATCGGGTCAGCTCCAGTTTCAACCCGAATCGCCGTCATCCCATTACCGGGCAGGTCCGGCCCCATGAGGGGACCGACTTTGCCCTGCCGGTAGGCACGCCCATCATGGCGACCGGTGACGGTGTGGTCCTCAAGGCAACCAGCCACCCGCTGGCAGGCACCTATGTCGTGATCAAGCACGGCCGTACCCTGATGACCCGTTATCTGCACCTGAGCAAGCTGCTGGTCAAGCCGGGCCAGAAGGTGAAGATGGGTGACAAGATTGCCCTCTCCGGCAACACGGGCCGTTCCACCGGTGCTCACCTGCACTACGAAGTACGCATCAACAACCGGCCGGTGGATCCCATGAAGATCAAGCTGCCGATGGCGGAGCCGCTCTCCGGCAAGGACAAGCGTCAGTTCCTCGCCAAGGTGAAGAGCTACCGCAAAGAGATGGAGGCGGGCTGAACGGCGCCCTCCTGACGAAAAAGGCCCCGCCAACTGGCGGGGCCTTTTCATTGCAGAACGGCTTCAATAACCCTTGTCAAAGTCGATCCGGCCGTCCAGCTGCTGACCATCAATGAAGCGGATGTAGTTGCGGATGAAGATCTGGGCTACATCTTCCGGGAAGCTGTAGGCGCTGTTGTGGGGCGTCACGATGAGATTGGGCTGGTGCCAGAGTGGGCTGTCAGCGGGCAGGGGTTCCTGCTCGAACACATCTAGCACCGCCATGGCGGGTTTGCCGGCTTGCAGTGCCGCCAGCAGGTCCCCCTCATGGACGGCATTGCCCCTGCCGACGTTGAAGAAGATGGCGCCCGGTTTGCAGTGGCTGAAGCGTTCGGCGGTGAAGAGATGGCGTGTCTCTCGGGTGGCGGGCAGTACGCTGACGATGACATCGGCCTGGGCCAGCATCTTGTTGAGTGCCGGCAACTGGTACACCTGATCGAACCCGGCACGTTCACGGCCACTGTGGCTGATGCCGAGCACCCTCATGCCAAAATGCTTGCCGGTGTGGGCGATATGCTGCCCGATGCTGCCGGTGCCGAGCAGCAGCAGCGTCTTTCCCTTCAAGCCCTGGTAGGGATGGCTCTGCCAGACGCCCTGTTGCTGCTGCTCGCGATAGAGTGGCAACTGGCGGGTCAGGCTGAGCAGATGGCCGAACACATACTCGCTCATCAAGGGGCCGAAGATGCCGCGGACATTGGTGAGCAGGTAGTCGCGGCGGCAACTGGCGTCCAGCAGCACATCGACCCCGGCATAAGTCGACTGGAGCCAGCTGAGCTTGCCGGCCTTGGCCAGCAGCGGCTTGGCCCGGGCAGGCTCGGCCATCAGGATATGAGCGTCACCGATAAGCTGTTCGGCCTCGGCCTGATTGTCGGCCCGAAGAATGTGCAGATGGGGAAGATGGGCCGCCTTGAGCAGGCGTTCATAGTGGCTGTTGTCCTGACTCAACAGCAGCAGGGTACGTTGGCTCATACTCTTGTTCCTTATCGTGTTTATGGCAAGGCGAGAGGGATGCTGTCTCCATCTTACCCCAGTTGATCGGGCAAGATAGTCGAGCAGGGCGCTTTTTCATTTTTAGACGGGGCCCTCGTGGGCTACAATCTGCCCCACATTTTGCAAAGGATCCGACTCCAGTGTTTGGTGACAAGTTTTATAAGCGACTGGCCGAGCTGCAGCCCTGGCAGCAAACCGTCTATACCCTGGCGCTGGCAGAGCGCATGTACCCCAACTATGTGCTCTTTACCCAGGCTTCCGGTTTCGGGGATGCGAGGGCATTCCGTCACGCGCTGGATCAGATGTGGAACTACCTGACGGTCAAGGGATCCCGCGTCAATCTTGGTGCCATTCTGGAAGCGTTTGAAGTCTACATTCCCGATCCCCGCAAGTTTGAATCCTACGGCGCCTATCCGGCACTGGACGCCTGCGTGGCGCTGGGTTGTGCCTACAACTCGGTGATCTGCCGGGTGGGGGAAGAGGCCAACGACGCCAGCCATGCGTCTGTCGGCACGGTCGCCGGCTTCATCGAGATGCTGGAAGAGCGGGATCTCAGCGATGATGAGCTCTATGAGCACGAGTACATGGAGGCGGAGTTGGAGTTCCAGGTCGAACTGCTCAAACGGGTGGCCCATGAACGGGACAGCGACCGCATCCTTGCCATCCGCGCCTTCGCGGCCCAGGACGGCGTCTCCAACATCGGCATCAGCCTGGAGGCGTAACGCCATCGCGTACTGCCCATAAAAAAAGCTCCCGGTCGGGAGCTTTTTTTATGGCCGCGGTTCAGGCCCGCTCTTCGGTCAGGGGGCTGACACTCAGCACGGGGGCGGCATCGATGCCGTCGGCATTCATCATGGCGGAGATGCGTTGCAGGGATGAGAGCAACAACCCCTGCTCCCAGTTTTCCAGCGCCTGAAAGCGTTGAATGAAACTCTCCTGCAAGGGGGTCGGAGCCTGGGCAAGCAGGGCGCGTCCCGCGTCAGTGAGCGTCGCATGCACCTTGCGTTTGTCGGTTTCGCTGCGAATGCGCTGCACCAGCTGGCGGCTCTCCAGCCGGTCCATGATGGTGGTGGCGGTGGCCTGGCTCATGTTGGTGTGATCCGCCAGCTGGCGCATGGAGATCTGGCCAAGCTCGTCGATCCCCTTGAGCAGCAGGAGCTGGGGCGAGGTCAGGCCGGCCTCCTTGATCAAGCGCTTGGAGTGCATGTCGATGGCACGGATGATCTGGCGCAGGGCGATCAGCACTTCATCATGTTTTTCCATGGGGTCTGGGTCATCGCAGGGCTGTGGAGAGGCGCGAAATTCTCCGCCTAATCCATAACAAGGTCAATATGGTTTTTGATGTAATGGTTTTAGCTCTAATGAATATTGTGTTAGGTTATCGGACAATTGCCCCATTCCAACCCGATATTTGAGGAGTGAAATCATGCATGACGACCTGGATATCAAGTCCCTGGTTGCCGACCTGCGTGTGGTCAGAGTTCGCTATGAACTGCCGGATACCGCGGCGTTTGTGCGTTATCAACCTGCCTATGACGAGGACCCCAACAACCTCAAGGTACACCACTACGATGGTGAGCTGCCGCTCTCTTGCAGCAACACAGGTTCTTTCAGTCTAAAGGAGTTGGTCAATGAGTTGCGCTATGCCTATGTGCTGGTTCACCTCTTCCCCGACGAGAGTGCCATGAACTTTTATCTGGCGGGTCTGGACAATGGACTGGCACAGCTCGAGTTCATCGGTGGCTCCTATGACTTCAACCGCCTCTGGATCACCAGCGGTGTCTCCAATCTGGGGGTGCCGATGGCTATCTTCCTTGGCAAACGCCACGCAGTGAACGGTCAGCCGTCGGTGACCCTGGTGGATCACCGTGAGCAGGTGGCAGGTCGTCTGGCCTATCGCGCCATCGGCGGTGCCGGCGATCACGTGGGTGAAGACTTTTTCAACAACGACTAAGGAGGCCCGATGCGAGCAACCAAAGGGCTTTTGAAAGGCCTCAATCCCACCATGGCCATGACGGCCCTCACCGTCGTGACCCTCTTCCTGCTGTTCGGCGTCTTTGATCCGGATACCGCAGGCACCTGGTTTACCGGGGCCAAGGACACCATCATTGCTGGCTTCAAGTGGTATTACATCCTGGTGGTCGCCCTGTTCCTGTTCTTCGCCGTCTACCTGATGTTCAGCCGCTTTGGCAGCATCCGGCTGGGCGACGACGACCAGGTACCGGAGTTTGGCTACTTTGCCTGGTTCTCCATGCTGTTCAGCGCAGGCATGGGCATAGGCCTGGTGTTCTGGAGCATCGCCGAGCCCATGTATCACCTTCAGGGCAACCCCTTCATCACCGAAGGCATGACGCCGGAAGCGGCCCAGATCGCCATGCGCCTCACCTTCTTCCACTGGGGTCTGCACCCCTGGGCCATCTATGTGATCGTCGGCCTGTCGCTGGCCTTCTTCAGCTACCGGCGCAAGTTGCCGCTGGCCATCCGCTCCGTGCTCTATCCCATTCTTGGCGATCGCATCTACGGCTTCTGGGGCCATGCCGCCGACGTGCTGGCGGTGTTCGGTACCGTGTTCGGGGTGGCGACCTCCCTTGGGCTGGGGGTCTCCCAGATGAACACCGGCCTCAACCAGATGTTCGGCATGGGCGTGTCACAAGCGAACCAGCTCTGGCTCATCGGTGGCATCAGCCTGATTGCCACCCTGTCGGCCATCTCCGGTGTCGGGCGCGGGGTGAAGATCCTCTCCGAACTCAATATCTGGTTGAGCGTGTTCGTGCTGGGCCTCTTCCTGGTGCTGGGGCCGACCACCTACATCCTCAACGCCTATGTGCAGAACATCGGTGATTACCTGCAGAACATCGTCAAGCTGAGCTTCTGGACCAATACCGAAGCCAACGGTACCTCGGCCTGGCAGTCCAGCTGGACCGCGTTCTACTGGGGCTGGTGGATTGCGTGGGCCCCCTTTGTCGGCATGTTCATCGCCCGCATCTCCAAGGGGCGCACGATCCGTGAATTCGTGCTCGGTGTCCTGCTGGTGCCCTCCCTGCTCGGCATGCTCTGGCTCACCGTGTTTGGCGGGACTGCCATGAACCTGGAGCTGTTCGGTGGCGGCGGCGTAGTGGAAGCGGTCAATCAGGATGTCACCATGGCGCTCTACAAGACGGTGGAACTGCTGCACTGGGAGACCTTCGGCTGGATTGCCAAGGGGGTGCTGACCCTGCTTATCTGCACCTACTTCATCACCTCCAGCGACTCGGGCACGCTCGTGATTACGACGCTGCTCTCCATCGGCGATCAGGATCCCCCGGTGCTGCACCGCGCCATCTGGGGGCTGGGCCAGGGGCTGGTCGCGGCCATTCTGCTGGTCTCCGGCGGACTTGCCGCCCTGCAGGCCGCCAGCATCATCGCCGCGCTGCCCTTCTCGGTCATCATGCTGGCCATGTGCTACTCCCTGATGCAGGGGCTGAAACAGGAGAGCCAGCACCAGTTCGAATACAGGCAGAAGCTCAAGCGCCATCCGGGGTCGGTCAATCTGAGCCTGATGGATCGCATCGGTCCGGGCTGATGACAGGTTCGGTCAAACGAAAGGGGAACCTCGCGGTTCCCCTTTTTCATGCCTGTTCGGCGGTCGTTAGCTACAGCATCTGCTTGAGTCGATAGAGCAGGTCAAGGGCCTGTCGCGGGGTCAGCTCGTCCGGGCGTACTGCTGCCAGCTCCTCCACCACAGGATGGGGTTGCGGGGCGAGAGTGACCGGAGCCGGACGGCTTTCGCCGGCGGCCACCGGAGTGGCACTCTCCAGCTCGTGCAGCTTGTGGCGGGCCTGGTGGATCACCGATTTCGGCACCCCGGCCAGCGCCGCTACCTGCAGGCCGTAGGAGCGGCTGGCCGCACCTTCCTGCACCGCGTGCATGAAGGCGATGGTGTCGCCGTGCTCCACCGCATCCAGGTGGACGTTGGCCAGCCCGCTCATCAGCTCGGGTAGGCGGGTCAGCTCGAAGTAGTGGGTGGCAAACAGGGTGTAGGCGCCAATCTTGCTCGCCAGCTGCTCGGCGCAGGCCCAGGCCAGGGAGAGGCCGTCGTAGGTGCTGGTGCCGCGGCCAATCTCGTCCATCAGCACCAGACTGCGGGCGGTGGCGTTGTTGAGGATATTGGCGGTTTCGGTCATCTCCACCATAAAGGTGGAGCGGCCGGAGGCGAGATCATCCGACGCTCCGATGCGGGTGAAGATGCGGTCGATGGGGCCGATGCGGGCGCTGTCGGCGGGCACGAATGCGCCGATATGGGCCAGCAGCACGATGAGTGCGGTCTGGCGCATGTAAGTGGATTTACCGCCCATGTTGGGGCCGGTGATGATCAGCATCCGCCGCTCCCGCTCCAGCCGTATCGGGTTGGCGATAAAGGGGTCGGTCATCACCTGCTCCACCACCGGATGGCGGCCCGCCTCGATGATGATCTGATCCTCGTTGATGAGGGTGGGGCAGCGATAGTCGAGGGTCTCTGCCCGCTCGGCCAGGTTGGCCAGCACGTCCAGCTCCGCCAGTGCGGCAGCAGACTCCTGCAGATCGCCGAGGTGGGGCAGCAGGGCGTCGAGCAGCTCTTCGTAGAGACGTTTTTCCAGCGCCAGCGCCTGTGCCTGGGCGGTGAGCACCTTGTCCTCGTACTTCTTCAGCTCATCGATGATGTAGCGCTCGTTGTTTTTCAGCGTCTGGCGGCGGATGTAGTGGGCCGGCACCAGGTGGCTGTTGGCGCGGCTCACCTCGATATAGAAGCCGTGCACCTTGTTGTAGCCCACCTTGAGGGTGTTGATGCCGGTGAGCGCCTTCTCCCGCTCCTCAATGCGGGCCAGGCTGGCGGTGGCGCCATTGGCCAGATCCCGCAGCTCGTCCAGCTCCTGATTGAACCCTTCACGGATGACGCCGCCATCGCGGATGAGCACCGGCGGCACCTCCATCACGGCACGCTCCAGCAGGTCGAACAGCTCGGGGAAGGTGCTCGCCCGCTCGCGCAGCTGCTGCACCGCCTCGTGCTCGCTCTCCGCCAGCAGACGCTGCAACTCGGGCAGCTGAGCAAAAGCCTGCCGCAATCGGGTCAGATCGCGCGGGCGGGCCGAGCGCAGGGCGAGGCGGGCCAGCACCCGCTCCACATCGCCGACCTGGCGCAGCAATCCGCCCAGCTCGTCATAGAGGTTCTGCTCGATGAGCTCCTTGATGGTGCTCTGGCGACCTTTGAGGATCACCCGATCGCGGATCGGCTGGTGGATCCAGCGCTTGAGCAGGCGGCTGCCCATCGGCGTGGCGGTGCAATCGAGCACGGCGGAGAGGGTATTGTCGTGACCGCCGGCCAGATTCTGGGTCAGCTCCAGATTGCGGCGGGTGGCGGCATCCATGATGACCGCATGGTCGGGCTGCTCCAGGCGCACGCTGCGAATGTGGGGCAGGGCGGTGCGCTGGGTGTCTTTCACGTACTGCATCAGGCAGCCGGCGGCGCACAGGGCGGTCTCGCTCTGCTCGACCCCAAAGCCCACCAGATCCTGGGTGCCGAACTGCTGGCACAAGAGCTTGCGGGCGGTGCCGAGCTCGAACTCCCACTCCGGGCGGCGGCGCAGACCGCGGCGACCCTCGACATGGTGCAGGAAGGCGAACGATTCGGGGTAGAGCAGCTCCGCCGGATTGGTGCGTTGCAGCTCCGCCAGCAGGGTCTCTTCTTTCTCGAACTGGTTGATGAAGAAGCGTCCGGAGCCGATGTCCATGGTGCCGTAACCGAAGCGGCGGCCATCGTGGTAGACGGCGGCGATCAGGTTGTCCTGCCGCTCGCTGAGCAGCGCCTCGTCGGAGACGGTACCCGGGGTGATGATGCGAATGACCTTGCGTTCCACCGGCCCCTTGCTGGTGGCGGGATCCCCCACCTGCTCGCAGATGGCGGCCGATTCGCCGAGCTGTACCAGCTTGGCGAGATACCCCTCGATGGCGTGATAGGGCACCCCGGCCATCGGGATGGGGCTGCCGGCCGACTGGCCGCGCTTGGTCAGGGAGATGTCGAGCAGCTGGGAGGCCTTGCGGGCGTCGTCGTAGAAGAGCTCGTAGAAGTCGCCCATGCGATAAAACAGCAGGATCTCCGGGTTCTCGGCCTTGAGGGTCAGATACTGCTGCATCATGGGGGTGTGGGCGCTCAAGTTGGCGCCTGGCGCTTGGTATTGTGCTGTCATGTGCTATTCCAGAAGGTGCTCTTGCGGGCAAACGTCTGCCGTCATGGGTCTGAATCTGGGGGCCATTCTACATGCTCGAGGCAAGATGGTGAGGAGGAATCTCCGTCTTGGGGGCAAAGCCGGCGTCCCGTCGCGGATCTGTGCATCCGGCTGATGCTGACCAGAGTGGCCTGGGGGGAGCCTGGCCGAGAAGAGGCATGGGGGAGGAGAAATAGCATCCCCGCACGGATGCGGGGATGGGAGAGACGGGGAGAGTGTCGCTCTCAGTACATGGCTTCGTCGCCGCTCAGCATCTCGTGCAGTTTGGCTTTCTGCTCGGGCGTCAGCACCCGGCTCACCTCGAACAGGTAGTGGGCGCGATGGTAGCGGGCCTCGGCCTGTACGTCGCTGATGGTCTGCAACTGCTTTCTCGCCGCCACTTCATCCCATTTGCCGGACTTG
This sequence comes from Aeromonas sp. R7-1, assembly GCF_040908115.1. NCBI lineage: Bacteria > Pseudomonadati > Pseudomonadota > Gammaproteobacteria > Aeromonadales > Aeromonadaceae > Aeromonas > Aeromonas sp. R7-1. Next base: position 143,749 of record NZ_JBFODD010000023.1, read on the forward strand.
ATCATGTTGACGATGACGTCCTGGCCGATTGCGTCGAGCTTGATTGAGCCCAGCTCCCTGGTGGCCTGCTCGCGCAGCCCCTTGATCTGCTCCACCTGGGCGCTGGAGAGGTTCAGCTCCTGGGCCAGGGTGGTCTCGCTCTGCAGCTCGGCGGTACCCTCGGTGGCAAAGGCATGGGTGGCGATACACATTGCGAGGGCTGTCATGGCGACGTTGAACGGATGCTTCATCCGGCTTTCTCCTTGGTCTGATGGGATGGAAACCGCATGCATGGCGGTGTTGGAACATGATAACGAGCAGCCATGTACTGGAGCTTAAGCGACGACAACTTGCTGACGCAGTGGCCCCGGGGTCGGTTGCCCGAGGAGCGGGGCAACTGCATAATGAGCGCCATATTTCGCCTGGAAGAGGCCGGAAGAGGACGCGATGATGGGACTTGAAGCAGAGATCTCCCGCTTATCCCGGGAATTGGGCGAGGCACTGCTGACCAGAGGCTGGCTGGCCGCCACGGCGGAATCCTGCACCGGCGGCGGGGTTGCCACTGCCATCACGGATACTGCCGGCAGCTCTGCCTGGTTCGATCGCGGTTTCGTGACCTACACCAACGAAGCCAAACAGCAGATGCTCGGCGTCAGCATCGACAGCCTGTTGCGCCACGGCGCCGTCAGCGAACCCGTGGTGCTGGAGATGACCCGGGGCTGCCTGGCCCGCTCCGATGCGGGTATCTGCGTGGCCATCAGCGGTATCGCCGGGCCTGGTGGTGGCAGCGAGGAGAAACCGGTCGGCACTGTCTGGTTTGCCTGGGCAGATCGTACCGGTCGTCACCACTCCCTGCTTGCCCGTTTCGATGGGGATCGCCATCAGGTGCGCCAGCAGGCGGTCAGACAGGCCTTGTCCGGACTCCTGGCACTGCTCAAATAAATTGGGCTTGATACTGTATGCATAAACAGTATACTTAGCCCAACTTCACTTCTTACTCACGATTCCCAGCGGAGATTGGCATGGATCAGAACAAACAGAAGGCACTGGCGGCTGCGCTGGGCCAGATCGAAAAGCAGTTTGGCAAAGGCTCCATCATGCGTCTGGGCGACAGCAAGACCATGGATATCGAAGCCATCTCCACCGGCTCTCTCTCTCTGGACGTGGCGCTGGGGATCGGTGGTCTGCCGTGCGGTCGTATCGTCGAGATCTACGGTCCGGAATCCTCCGGTAAAACCACGCTGACCCTGCAGGTGATCGCCGAAGCCCAGAAGAAGGGCAAGACCTGTGCCTTCGTCGATGCGGAGCACGCACTGGATCCTATCTATGCCGCCAAGCTGGGCGTCAACGTTGACGACCTGCTCATCTCCCAGCCGGATACCGGTGAACAGGCACTGGAGATTTGCGACATGCTGGTGCGCTCCAATGCCGTCGACGTCATCATCGTCGACTCCGTGGCGGCCCTGACCCCGAAAGCGGAAATCGAAGGCGAAATGGGTGACTCCCACGTCGGCCTGCAGGCTCGTCTGATGTCCCAGGCGCTGCGTAAATTGACCGCCAACATCAAGAACGCCAACTGCCTGTGCATCTTCATCAACCAGATCCGGATGAAGATTGGTGTCATGTTCGGCAGCCCGGAGACCACCACCGGTGGTAACGCTCTGAAGTTTTACGCCTCCGTGCGCCTTGACATCCGTCGTACCGGCGCCATCAAGGAAGGGGACGAGGTGGTCGGCAACGAAACCCGCGTCAAGGTCGTCAAGAACAAGGTGGCGCCACCCTTCAAGCAGGCTGAGTTCCAGATCTTCTATGGTGCCGGTATCTCCAAGGAGGGCGAGCTGGTGGATCTCGGCGTCAAGCACAAGCTGATCGACAAGGCGGGGGCCTGGTACAGCTACAACGGCGAAAAGATCGGCCAGGGCAAAGCCAACGTGATGAAGCTCTTCTCCGAAAACAAGGCACTGGCTGCCGAGGTGGAAGTGAAGCTGCGCGAGCTGCTGCTCTCCGGCGCCGCGCCGGTGGAAGAGAAGGCCACGGCTGCAGAATACGACGAGTTTGAAGCCGAAAACGAACAAGAGTTCGAATAAGGAATGAGGAAAGGCCGGGTTGATACCCGGCCTTGTTGTTTATGGTGGATGAATCAGTGAACGAAACGGGCGAGCCCGTCGAATTGACCTTTGAAGAGCTGGTCGCCGCCGCCCGCGCCTTTGCCATGCGCAGTCTTGCTCGCCGCGAAAGTGCGGAGTCCGAGCTGGCCAGACGCCTGCGTCAGAAGGGATTCGAGGAGGAGGTGGTCGCCGTTGTACTCGACCATTGCCGTGGCTATGGCTGGGTCAATGACGATCGTTACGGTGCCATGGCGGTGCGTGCTGGTGCGGCCAAAGGCCATGGTCCGCTCAGGATCCGCTTCGACCTGCGCCGCAAGGGGCTGGATGACACCCAGATCGAGGCGGCCCTGGATCAACCCGAGCTTGATTGGTTCGAACTGGCGCTTGCGTTGTTGTCGCGTCGGGCAAAGGCGACCGACCTTGCCGACTTCAAACTGCGCATGAAGTGGCTCAAATATCTGATGGGGCGTGGTTTTACCCAGGAACAAGCCCGTTACGCCCTCTCAGCCATGCAAGGTGAGCAATAGTGGCGCGCCGAGGTTGAACACCTATAGCAACTGGCGTGCGGTGCGGCTGGTGGGGAATATCAGCCCTTCGCCGGGTCTGTCGATGGCGGCCCTGTGGTCGAGCGAGGCATCCTGAAGCCGCCCTGTTGTGACGTCCTTGCGGGTGCTGCTGCCAAGCGCTGGCCCCTTGGGGGCTATTTCACCCGCCAAGGGTCCCCACGTTTTACTTTACCTTGCAGAAAACTTACATTAATGCGGTTAAAAGTCCGTATTCGAATCAAGCAGGATTTTCCATGTACATGTCCACGTCAGAGATTCGCGCTGCGTTTCTCGAGTATTTCCGCACCCAGGGGCACCAGGTTGTCTCTTCCAGCTCGCTGGTACCGCACAACGATCCGACCCTGCTGTTCACCAACGCAGGGATGAACCAGTTCAAGGACGTGTTCCTTGGCGCCGACAAGCGTGCCTATCACCGTGCCACCACGGCCCAGCGTTGCGTGCGGGCTGGCGGCAAGCACAATGACCTGGAAAACGTCGGCTATACCGCCCGTCACCATACCTTCTTCGAGATGCTGGGCAACTTCAGCTTCGGTGACTACTTCAAACAGGACGCCATCCGGTTTGCATGGGAATTCCTGACCGGTACCCTCAAGCTGCCCAAAGAGCGCCTGCTGGTGACCGTCTACGCGACTGACGACGAAGCCTTCGACATCTGGGAAAAAGAGGTCGGCGTGCCGGCCGATCGCATCGTGCGCATCGGTGACAACAAGGGTGCTCCTTATGCATCCGACAACTTCTGGGCCATGGGCGATACCGGCCCATGTGGTCCCTGCACCGAGATCTTCTACGACCACGGCGATCACATATGGGGTGGCCCTCCCGGTTCACCGGAAGAGGATGGCGACCGCTTCATCGAGATCTGGAACGTGGTTTTCATGCAGTTCAACCGTCAGGCTGACGGCACCATGGAGCCGCTGCCCCGTCCGTCCGTGGATACCGGCATGGGTCTGGAGCGTATCTCCGCCATCATGCAGGGGGTGCACTCCAACTATGAGATCGACATCTTCCAGGCGTTGATCAAGAAGGCGGCCGAGATTGTCGGCACCACGGATCTGAGCAACCAGTCCCTGCGCGTCATCGCGGACCACATCCGTTCCTGCGCCTTCCTGGTGGCTGACGGTGTCATGCCCTCCAATGAAGGTCGCGGCTACGTGCTGCGCCGCATCATCCGCCGCGCCGTGCGTCACGGCCGCAAGCTGGGTGCTACCGACGTCTTCTTCTACAAGCTGGCTGCCGAGCTGGCCGTGCAGATGAAGGATGTGGCGGCAGAACTGATCGCCCAGCTGCCGCTGGTCGAGCGAGTGTTGCGCATCGAGGAGGAGCAATTCGTCCGCACGTTGGACAGAGGTCTGCTGCTGCTGGAAGACGTCCTGGCCAACCTCGGTGATGCCAAGGTTATCCCGGGTGAAGTGGTGTTCAAGCTCTATGACACTTACGGCTTCCCGGCCGACCTGACCGCCGACGTGGTGCGCGAGCGCGAGATCGGCATCGACGAAGAGGGCTTCAAGGCCGAGATGGAGAAGCAGCGCGCCCGCGCGAAAGAGGCTTCCAGTTTCGGCGTGAACTACAACGACGTGCTGAAGCTCGATTTCGAGACCCCCTTTACCGGTTACAAGCAGCTGAGCCAGAACACCCAGGTGGTCGGTATCTACAAGGATGGTGTCGAGGTCAATGGCCTCATCGCCGGTGAAGAGGCAGTGATCGTGCTGGCGGAGACCCCCTTCTATGCGGAGTCCGGCGGTCAGGTGGGTGACAGCGGCATCCTCAAGGTGGATGACGGCATCTTCGCCGTCACCGACACCCAGAAAGCGGGCAAGGCGATCATCCACAAGGGCTATCTGGAACTGGGTACCCTGGAGAAGGGAGCCGAGGTCGAGGCCGTGGTCGATGGCGACCGTCGTCAGGCCATCGCCCTTAACCACTCCGTGACTCACCTGCTGCACGCGGCCTTGCGCCAGGCGCTGGGTGAGCATGTGACCCAGAAAGGATCCCTGGTGGGCGCCGAGCGCATGCGCTTCGACTTCTCCCACTTCGAAGGGCTGACCATGGCGACCATTCGCCGGATCGAGGAGCTCGTCAACGCCCAGATCCGTGCCAACCACGAGGTGGCCACCCAGCTGATGGGGCTGGAAGAGGCCAAGTCAGCCGGTGCCATGGCGCTGTTTGGCGAGAAATATGAAGACGATGTGCGCGTGGTACGCATGGGCGACTACTCCACCGAGCTGTGTGGCGGTACTCACGCCAAGCGCACCGGTGATATCGGCTTCTTCAAGATCATCGCCGAGAGCGGCATCGCGGCTGGCGTGCGCCGTATCGAAGCGGTCACCGGCAAGAGCGCCATCGATCTGATGCACCAGCTGGGTGAACAGATCGAAGAGGCCGCCGCGCTGGTGAAGGGCGATCAGTTCTCCATCGCCGACAAGGTTCGCCAGGTACTGGACAAGGCCAAGATGATGGAGCGCGAGCTGGAACAGCTCAAGGCCAAGCTGGCGGCGCAGGCGGGTAACGACCTGCTGAGTCAGGTCATCGACATCAATGGCCAGAAGGTGCTGGTTGCCGCCCTGGAAGGGGTCGACCCCAAATCCCTGCGCGGCATGCTGGACGAGCTGAAGAACCAGATGAAATCCGGTGTCGTGCTGCTGGCAACCAGCAGTGATGGCAAGGTCAACCTGATCGCGGGCGTGACCAATGACCTGACCGGCAAGGTCAAAGCTGGTGAGCTGGTCAATCTGGTGGCCCAGCAGGTGGGTGGCAAGGGCGGTGGTCGTCCCGACATGGCACAGGCGGGTGGTACCCAGCCTGAGGCGGTGCCGGCGGCGCTGCAATCCGTTCACTCCTGGCTGGAAGAGCGCCTGTAAGCGGGCGAGGTGATCTGTGGCACTCTATGTACAGAAGTACGGTGGCACCTCGGTCGGCACGCTGGAGCGGATCGAGGCAGTTGCTGAGCGGGTTCAACTGACCCGTGCCCAGGGACATGATGTGGTGGTGGTGGTCTCCGCCATGTCGGGCGAAACCAACCGGTTGCTGGGCATGGCCCAGCAGCTGGACCAGGATGCCAATCGGCGTGAGATGGATGTGCTGATCTCCACCGGTGAGCAGGTCACCATTGCACTGCTGGCGATTGCGCTCAACAAGCGCGGTTGCCCCGCAGTCTCGATGACCGGTGATCAGGTCCGCATCCATACCGACTCCGCCTATGGCAAGGCGCGCATCACCCGTATCGACACCGAGCAGGTGGAAGCCGCACTCGGGGCCGGCAAGGTGGTGGTGATTGCCGGTTTCCAGGGGCGCGATGAGCACAATGCCATCACTACCCTGGGCCGAGGGGGTTCGGATACCACCGCGGTGGCCGTGGCTGCGGCCATCAAGGCCGATGAGTGCCAGATCTTTACCGATGTGGACGGGGTGTATACCACGGATCCGCGCATCGAACCCAAGGCGCGTCGCCTCGATACCATCACCTTCGAGGAGATGCTCGAGATGGCGAGTCTCGGAGCCAAGGTGTTGCAGATCCGTTCGGTCGAGTTCGCGGGCAAGTACCGCGTGCCGCTAAGGGTGCTGTCGAGTTTCGTCGACGGAGAGGGAACCTTAATCACATATGGAGGTGAGAGGATGGAAGCACCCCTGGTATCCGGCATTGCGTTCAATCGCAACGAGGCCAGCCTGACCATTCTGGGTGTGCCGGACAGGCCGACCGTGGCCGCGCAGATCCTGAATCCGATCAGCGACGCCAACATAGATGTCGACATGATAGTGCAGAACACCATGGGGGATGGTACCGCCGACTTCACCTTCACGGTGAATCGCGATGATTATCGCCGGGCCCGCGCCTTGCTGGAGGAGACCGCCAGCGAGCTGGGGGCCGCCTGCGTGCAGGGCAACGGAGAGATCGCCAAGGTCTCCATCGTCGGGGTCGGCATGTGGAATCATCCTGGTGTAGCGCGCACCATGTTCAAGGTATTGGGTGAGGAAGGGATCAACATGCAGCTGATCTCCACCTCTGAAATCAAGATATCCGTGGTGATTGACGAGAAGTACCTGGAGCTGGCCGTGCGTTCGTTGCACTCGGCGTTCGGGTTGGATCAAGAGCCTCATGAGCAGCCCTTGGGAAACAATCCCTGATTGATTTAGTTTCAACCATTTACCATATCGGTATCTTTGTAAGATAATGGCGCATATCGATATAAATACAAAACAGGATACAGGAGCAAGCGAATGCTTATTTTGACTCGTCGTGTAGGGGAAACCCTGATGATTGGTGACGAAGTAACCGTTACCGTACTGGGCGTAAAAGGGAACCAGGTTCGTATCGGTGTGAATGCACCGAAAGAGGTTTCCGTACACCGCGAAGAGATCTACATGCGGATACAGGCCGAGAAAGTCCCGGGCCAACCGAATTTCTAAGCCATTTCATGGCTGCCTGAAGGCGACATCCCGGATGTCGCCTTTTGTTTTTCAGGGGCCTGCAAATCGGCCTGCAGAGCGCGTAACTACTGGGTAAGTGTCGATATTGCTTGAATATTCCACTCTTTGGCCAAATGCTGAGCGAACGCTCTGTTTTCTCCAAAAAAGTGTTTGACTAAAAATCCCTGTGAAGTATTATCAGCCCCGCAAACGGAGAGGTGGCCGAGAGGCTGAAGGCGCTCCCCTGCTAAGGGAGTATGCGGCTTATACCCGCATCGGGGGTTCGAATCCCCCCTTCTCCGCCATTTTGCGCCCGTAGCTCAGCTGGATAGAGTACCTGGCTACGAACCAGGTGGTCAGAGGTTCGAATCCTCTCGGGCGCACCATATTTGACTCTTGGAGTCATGTGTTGACCATCAGCAAGTCGGCACTAAAGAAGGCTTACTGTTGAGTAAGCTTTTTTTATCGTTTGAAAACAGGGCGCCCGTAGCTCAGCTGGATAGAGTACCTGGCTACGAACCAGGTGGTCAGAGGTTCGAATCCTCTCGGGCGCACCATTTCAAGCAATACAATGATTTATGAGCGCCCGTAGCTCAGCTGGATAGAGTACCTGGCTACGAACCAGGTGGTCAGAGGTTCGAATCCTCTCGGGCGCACCATTTTTAAAGCAGTGCAACAATTTATGAGCGCCCGTAGCTCAGCTGGATAGAGTACCTGGCTACGAACCAGGTGGTCAGAGGTTCGAATCCTCTCGGGCGCACCATATTTCAAGCAGTGCAACAAGTTGTGAGCGCCCGTAGCTCAGCTGGATAGAGTACCTGGCTACGAACCAGGTGGTCAGAGGTTCGAATCCTCTCGGGCGCACCATACAGACAGCCTCGACGTCAGTCGGGGCTGTTTTTTTATGGGCGATTTCCTCCTCCCCATCATGGGGTTGCCTCTCTCGTGTCCTTCTCCCTGACGCTCCCACGGGGGACGGTTCCCCCTGGCTGCACGTGCCCCTGGGTAACCATTCTCGACGTATCTTGCGTGGCAGGCTGCTGACGCATCCCGTGGCCGTGCCTGTGGACCTGGGTGCCCTTACCATAACGCACTATGCTGTGCGGGGCTGGCGCCCTCTGGCGGCCTGCTGAGGCATTTGGCGGGCAATAAAAAAGGATGCCGCGGCATCCTTTCATATCTTCGTGGAGAGAATCAGCTTTTCAGCCACTTGCGGATGCGGTTGGCATCCCCGACAGGGGTGCGTTTGCCCACCGAGTTGAGCAGTACGATGGCGAGCTCCTGACGATCCGGTTTGGCACGCATCAGCAGGCAGCGGCCCGCCTCGTCGGTATAGCCTGTCTTGGAGAGGCGTACATCCCAGTCCGGGTTCTTCACCAGCGGGTTGGTATTGTTGAACATCAGGCTGTAGGCCGGCTTGCGAAAGCGCATCTCCCTGCTGGTGTCCTGGGTGAATTCACGGATCAGCGGCTGTCGATAGGCCGCAGAGAGGAGCTTGGCCAGATCCTGGGCGGTGGAGACGTTGCGGGTGGAGAGACCGGTGGAGTCATAGTAGCGGGTGTTGCGCATGCCGAGCTGTCGGGCCTTGTTGTTCATGGCGCGGATGAAGGCCTGGCGACCCCCCGGGTAGTGGCGGGCAAGCGCCGAGGCCATGCGGTTCTCGGAGGACATCAGCGCCAGATGCAGGGCGTCGCGGCGGCTGACCTGGGTGCCCATGCGCACCCGTGAATAGGTGTGCTTGATGTTGTCCCTGTCGTTCTGATCGATGGTCAGGGTCTGATTGAGGTTCTGGCGGGCATCCAGCACCACCAGCGCCGTCATCAGCTTGGTGAGGGAGGCGATGGGGCGCACCCGGGTGGGGTTTTTCTGATACAGGGTCTTGCCGGTGTTGACGTCCATCACCAGGGCACTGCCCGATTTGAGCTGCAGCTTGGCCGGGTCGGGGGTCGCCAGGGCTGTCTGCGAACCCAGCAGTCCCATCAATCCACCTACCAGCGCGATTGCGCGAATCCAACACCCCATACAACCAACTCCATCCACAGCGAAAAAAGGCGCTAGATTCACTCATTTTTGCCCCTGCTTTACAAGAGCGAGCAGGGGGAATTCTCCACTATTTTCCATAAAAAAGGGCCGCCTGTGGGCGACCCTGTGGTTTGTCTCACTCTCTGGAGACGCCGGGCTTGCGTCTGCTCCACCAGCGCCAGACCAGAGCGATGAGGCCGCCCACCAGCAGCACGACCGGCAGGTAGATAATGACGCTGAGAAATTGGGACTCATACTGCGCGGCCAGCTTGGTGTGGCTCAGGTAGTAACCCAGCCCGACCAGGGGGCAGATCCACATGATGGAGCTGATCAGGTTGACCACCAGGAAGCGCCCCTGGGGGATCTCGTTGGCACCGACGATGTAGGGGTAGGCGGTACGCACGAAGGCGATGTAGCGGGCGGTGATCAGGGTGATGATGCCGTACTTGTTGAGCAGGTAGTGCACCTTCTCCTTGTGCTTGTCATCGAGATGGGACATCAGCCTGTGATACATCCGGGTGTGGCCGAGGAAACGCCCCTGCATGTAGCCAAGCCAGGTACCGACGAAGGTCGCCATGATCAGCAGCGGGACCACTGCCATCGGCAACACCCCCTGATAGATCAGCACGCCGGTCAGGATCAGCAGGGTATCCCCTGGCAGGAAGGCGGTGGGGATAAAGCCATTCTCGAGCACCAGGAAGGTCAGCAGGACGACATAGACCATGAAGACCATCTTGGGATCAGAGAGTGTCGCCAGATCCTGATGCATAAAGGCGTGAGCCAGGTGGTAAAACTGCTCCATACATGCAAACTCCGCAGGTTAGCTGGGTTGGTCGGTCAAGGGCATGGCAAGCACCTTGTCGATGCGCAGGCCGTCCATATCCACGATTTCCAGTTGCCACTGTTCCAGGGTGACCAGGTCTCCGGTCTGGGGAAGGCGGCCAAGGAGCAGCATGATAAGCCCTCCAAGGGTGTGATAGTGATGTTTTTCTTCTTCCGGCAGACGAACCAGCTCCAGACAGTCCTTCAATTCTGGCAGCGGAATGAGGCCGTCGAGCAGCCAGCTGCCGTCGGCGCGCTGGAAGGCCCAGTTGTCTTCCCCATCTTCCTGCTGGAAGTCGCCGGCCAGGGTTTCCAGCAGATCCTGCTGGGTGACCAGCCCCTGCAGTTCGCCATACTCGTCCACCACCAGCACCATGTGCTCGGAGTGGGTACGGAAGTGGTTGAGCAGCTCCAGGCCGTTGAGGGTCTCCGGCAGCAGGCTGCCGTCCTGGGTCAGCGCCGCCAGATCGATGGGCTCTCCCTTGATGTAGGCGTGCAGCACCTTGCTGACGTTGAGGATGCCGACGAGATCCGACAGGCTGCCGTCACAGACAGGGAAGAAGCTGTGGCGATACTCCACCAGACGTTGGAGGTTCACTTCCAGCGGCAGTGACAGGTCCAGATAGCGGATGTCGCTGCGCGGCACCATCAGGGAGGCCAGGCTGCGTTCGTCGAGGCGGAACACGTTGCGCAACATAGTGTGCTCATGGTCCTCGATCACCCCCGCTTCGGAGCCCTCCACCAGCATGGCGTGGATCTCCTCCTGAGTGACGTTGTTGCTGCTGCGCTGATCGACCCGCAGCAGCCGCAGGCTGGCGTTGGTGGAGGCGGAGAGCAACCAGACGAAGGGACGGGTCAGGGTCGCCAGCCAGAGCATGGGGCGGGCTACCAGACAGGCGATGCGCTCGGCGCTGAGTTGTCCGAGGCGTTTGGGCACGAGCTCCCCTACCACGATGGAGAGATAGGTGACCAGCACGACCACGATGACGGTGGCGAGCAGGCTGCTGCTCTTGGGAGAGAGCCCCCACTCCTGCAGCCAGAGAGCGAAGGGCTGGGCCAGCAGGGACTCGCCATAGATACCGTTGAGCAGGCCGATGCTGGTGATGCCGATCTGCACGGCGGAGAGGAAATGGGTCGGATCTTCCCCGAGCTTGAGGGCGATGGCGGCGGAGCGGCTCCCTTCGCTTGCCATTTTGGCGAGGCGTGCCTTGCGTGCCGTCACGATGGCGATTTCCGACATGGCGAAGACGCCATTGAGCAAAATCAATCCAAACAGGATCAATATTTCCATACTGCAGCAGCACTCCCGATAGAAAAGACCGCTGGCAGTGTAATGAATTTGCGGGCTCTGCGCTTGTGAAAGGAGGTGATTTGGCTCGTGAATTTTTGAATATCGCCCCGGCGGGAGGGATAAAACTGCGGGGCAGGAGAGGGAGAACTGAACCCATGACATGAAAAAGCCCCCGATAAACGGGGGCTTGTCATGTTGCGCTGTGGCTTAGAGCGCTGCGATCTCGGCCTGCTGGGCTTCCAGCTTGGTCAGCTGGAGACGGTAATCTTCCAGCTTCTCGCGCTCCTTGATGATGACCGCTTCCGGCGCCTTGGCGACGAAGGCCTCGTTGCCGAGCTTGCCTTCGATGCGGCCGCACTCGCCCACCAGACGGGCCACCTCTTTGGCCAGACGGGCCAGCTCGGCTTCCTTGTCGATGAGACCAGCCATCGGGATCATCAGCTCGGTAGCGCCGATCAGCTTCTTCACCGACAACGGGGCGGTTTCACCTGCGCCAAGCACGCGAATGGATTCCAGACGGGCCAGGGATTTGAGGAAGGCCTCGTTGCCCTGGGCGCGCTGGGTATCCTTGGCATCGCACTGGAGCAGCACGTTGAGGGGCACGCTCGGCGCCACGTTCATCTCGGCGCGGATGTTGCGTATGCTGACGATGAACTCCTTCACCCACTCCTGATCCGCCATCGCGGCGTCGTCCACCTTGGCGGCGTCGAATTCCGGGAAAGCCTGAATCATGATGGTGTCGGCGTGCACGCCGGCCAGCGGGGCGACCGATTTCCAGATGGTTTCGGTGATGAACGGGATGATCGGGTGTGCCAGGCGCAGCAGGGTCTCGAGGACACTGACGAGGGTGTGGCGGGCAGCGCGCTGCTCGGCCTCGGAGCCCTTGGTCAGTACCGGCTTGGTCAGCTCCAGATACCAGTCACAGAACTGGTTCCAGATAAATTCGTACAAGACGCCTGCAGCGATGTCGAAGCGGTAGGTATCGAGGGCGGTGCGGAAGTCACGGATGGCCACTTGCAGCTGGGACTGGATCCAGCGATCCGCCAGGCTGAACTGCATCTCGCCACCGGCAAAGCCGCAATCCTGATCTTCGGTGTTCATCAGCACATAGCGGGAGGCGTTCCACAGCTTGTTGCAGAAGTTGTTGTAGCCATCCAGGCGCTTCATGTCCCAGTTGATGTCACGACCGGTGGAGGCCAGCGCCGCCAGGGTGAAGCGCAGGGCGTCGGTGCCGTGGGCATTGATCCCTTCCGGGAACTGCTTGGCGGTGCGCTTGGCGATCTTCTCGGCCATCTGCGGCTGCATCATGTTGCCGGTGCGCTTCTCCAGCAGGTCTTCCAGGGAGATGCCGTCGATCATGTCGAGGGGGTCCAGCACGTTGCCCTTGGACTTGGACATCTTCTGGCCTTCTTCGTCACGGATGAGGCCGGTGATGTAGACGGTCTTGAACGGGACTTGCGGCTGGCCGTTCTCGTCCTTGATGAAGTGCATGGTCATCATGATCATCCGGGCAATCCAGAAGAAGATGATGTCGAAGCCGCTCATCAGCACGTCGGTCGGGTGGAAGGTCTTGAGTGCCTCGGTGTTGTTCGGCCAGCCCAGGGTGGAGAAGGTCCACAGGGCGGAGCTGAACCAGGTGTCGAGCACGTCTTCGTCCTGACGCAGCACGGTCACGGACGGGATGCTGTGCTTGGCGCGCACTTCCTCTTCGTTGCGGCCCACGTAGACGTTGCCGGCATCGTCATACCAGGCCGGGATGCGGTGACCCCACCACAGCTGACGGGAGACGCACCAGTCCTGAATGTCGCGCATCCAGGAGAAGTACATGTTTTCGTACTGCTTCGGCACGAACTGGATGCGGCCATCTTCCACCGCCTCGATGGCGGTCTTGGCCATGGGGGCCACGCGCACGTACCACTGGTCGGTCAGCATGGGCTCGATGGGCACGCCGCCGCGATCGCCGTAAGGCTGTTGCAGCACATGATCCTTGATCTCGGCCAGGAGGCCCAGCTCGTCCAGCTTGGCGACGATGGCCTTGCGGGCGGCGAAGCGCTCCATCCCGGCGAACTCGGTCGGCAGGGCGGCGTCATAGGCGGTGCTCGGGTTGCCATTGGTATCGACCACTTCGGCCTCGGCACGCACGTGGGCGTCCAGGGTGAAGATGTTGATCATCGGCAGGTTGTGGCGCTTGCCCACTTCGTTGTCGTTGAAGTCGTGGGCCGGAGTGATCTTCACGCAGCCGGTGCCCTTCTCCATGTCGGCGTGTTCGTCGGCAACGATGGGGATCAGACGGTTCACCAGCGGCAGCAGAATGTGCTGACCGATCAGCGCCTTGTAGCGCGGGTCTTCCGGGTTTACCGCGACGGCGGTATCACCCAGCATGGTCTCCGGACGGGTGGTGGCGACGATCAGGTGATCCTGGCCTTCGGCGGTCTTGGCGCCGTTGGCCAGCGGGTAGCGCAGGTGCCACATGTGGCCCTTGATCTCGCGGTTTTCCACTTCCAGGTCGGAGATGGCGGTGTTGAGCTTGGGATCCCAGTTCACCAGACGCTTGCCACGGTACATCAGGCCATCTTCGTAGAGACGGACAAACACTTCCTGTACGGCGGCGGAGAGGCCTTCATCCATGGTGAAGCGCTCGCGCTCCCAATCCACGGAGTCACCCAGACGGCGCATCTGGCGGGTGATGGTGCCGCCGGACTCTTCCTTCCACTGCCAGATCTTGTCGATGAAGGCTTCCCGGCCGTAATCGTGGCGGGTCTTGCCCTCTTCTGCAGCGATCTTGCGTTCAACCACCATCTGAGTGGCGATACCGGCGTGGTCGGTACCCGCCTGCCACAGGGTGTTCTTGCCCTGCATGCGGTTGTAGCGGATCAGGGTATCCATCAGGGTTTGCTGGAAGGCGTGACCCATGTGCAGGCTGCCGGTGACGTTCGGCGGCGGGATCATGATGCAGAAGGAGTCTTTGCTGGTGTCGCCGTGGGGCTTGAAGTAACCCTGGGCTTCCCAGTGCTGATAGAGCGCCTGTTCGATGGCGTTGTGATTAAAAGTCTTTTCCATGGTCTCGCCGTATTCTGGATGGATGGATTCTGGTGTTGATTCGTCGTGGATCGAGGGTGGCACAGTCAGGGCTGCGCCGGATCCGGTGCGGCAAGGACGGGCTGATCCCTCATCTCGAGGGTATGGCCCGCCTGGCGATAGTGCTTGTAGCGCTCGCGGGCTTGCTGCTTTTGCGTTTCGTCAGTGGGGACAAAATCTACCACTTGAGCGAAGTGTCCTGCAAACAAAGGTGTCTGCCGGGCCAGGTTGATGAGGCAGGCATAGCGCCGCCGTGGCGGCTGATGGCCTATCTCCACCGGAGCCTGACCGCTCTCCCCCTGCAACTGGTGCGGCACGAAGCGATCCGGCGGCAACTGCCACAACAGCTCGTCCAGACGCAGGGCCTGGGCCTCGTCCTCGCACAGCAGATAGAGGTGGCCTGCGCTCCAGCCATCGGCCGCAAGTTGGCAGGCGAGGCGCTCGACGGCGGAGGCATCCGCATCATCGGGCTGGCTCATCAGGTAAAAGGTCACTTGGCTCATCAGGTCGGTCCCGTTTGGCTGTGACGGACAGCGATTGGCCGTCTTCGGGAGCCGCGTCTGGCACGGACTTCCCGGATTCTCTCAATGAAACAAGGAAGAGGCAGGCCTCTTCCTTGTGATACAGGGTAACGCCTTCTCGCATCGCTCTTCGAGTCGATGGGGAAGGGGATCACTCCTTGTCTTCGACGTCCGCCACGCCGGCCCGGTTGAGCAGGAACTGGGTCAGCAGGGGCACAGGACGGCCGGTGGAGCCCTTCTCCTTGCCGCTCTTCCAGGCGGTTCCTGCGATATCCAGGTGGGCCCAGTTGTACTTCTTGGTGAAGCGCGACAGGAAGGCGGCGGCGGTGATGGTACCGGCCGGACGGCCACCGATGTTGGCCATGTCCGCGAACGGGCTTTCCAGCTGCTCCTGATACTCGTCGAACAGGGGCAGGCGCCAGGCGCGATCGCCGGCCTGTTCGGAGGCGTTGAGCAGCTCGTGGGCCAGGGGGTTGTGGTTCGCCAAGAGGCCAGAGGTATGGTGGCCCAGGGCGATGATGCAGGCACCGGTCAGGGTCGCCACGTCGATCACGGTCTCGGGATCGTAGCGGTCCACATAGGTGAGGGCATCGCACAGCACCAGGCGGCCTTCGGCGTCGGTGTTGAGCACCTCGACGGTCTGGCCGGACATGGTAGTGAGGATGTCACCGGGGCGGTAGGCGTTGCCCCCCGGCATGTTCTCGCAGCCCGCCAGCACGCCGATGACGTTGATGGGCAGCTGCAACTGGGCCAGGGCGTGCATGGTGCCGAGCACGGAGGCGGCGCCACCCATGTCGTACTTCATCTCGTCCATGCCGTCTGCCGGCTTGATGGAGATGCCGCCGGAGTCGAAGGTCAGCCCCTTGCCCACCAGCACGATGGGCTTGGCGTCGGCGTTGCCCTTGTACTCGATGATGGCCATCATGGCTTCGTTCTCGGAGCCGCGGGCCACTGCGAGGTAGGAGTTCATGCCGAGCTCGGCCATCTCCTGCTCCCCCACCACCCTGGTGGTGATGTTGTCATAGGCATCCGCCAGACGGCGGGCCTGGGAGGCGAGGTAGGCGGGATTGCAGACGTTGGGCGGCATGTTCGCCACGTCGCGGCAGATGCGCACCCCTTTCGCCACGGCCAGGCCGTGGTTGATGGCGCGCTCGCCTATGGTCAGTTCCCGACGCGTCGGCACGTTGAAGACCAGCTTGCGCAGCGGACGACGTGGCTCGGCCTTGTTGGTCTTGAACTGATCGAAGCTGTAGAGGCCCGCCTTGGTGGTTTCCACCGCCTGACGCACCTTCCAGTAGGTATCCCGACCCTTGACGTGCAGCTCGGTCAGGAAGCAGACCGCTTCCATGGAGCCGGTTTCGTTCAGGGTGGTGATGGTCTTGTTGATGATCTGCTTGTACTGGCGCTCGTCGAGTTCGCGCTCCTTGCCGCACCCGACCAGCAGTACGCGCTCGCTGAGCACGCCCGGTACTTGATGCAGCAGCAGCATCTGGCCCGGTTTCCCTTCCAGGTCGCCACGGCGCAGCAGCGAGCTGAGGTAGCCGTCGCTGATCTTGTCCAGCTGTTCGGCAACCGGAGAGAGGCGGCGGGGCTCAAAAACGCCGACCACGACGCAGGCACTGCGTTGCTTCTCAGGACTGCCACTCTTTACACTGAACTCCATGGAATCTCCTACATCCTAAAGACAAAAGGCACCATTTATTGAATAATGCGGTGCTTGTTGGGGTATCAGAGGCGGAGCGAACAGTCACAGGCTCCGCAGTTCAAACTGGTAAAAATCCAATATAGGGCCCTATTTTTCAGGCATTCGACTAAAAACACAAGTTTACTTGGGAATGACTGTGATCGTTTTCCGATATTTGTTCAGGGAGACCCTGAAAACCCAGCTGGCGGTGCTGTTCGTGCTGCTGCTTATCTTCGTCAGCCAGCAATTTATCCAGATCATTGGCGATGCCGCCGATGGTGAGGTGCCGACGCGCCTGGTATCCACCCTCCTGCTGCTCAACCTGCCGAATATGGCGTTGTTGATGCTGCCTATCAGTCTGTTTTTAGCCATTCTGTTTGCTCACGGCCGTTTGTACGCTGAAAGCGAGATGACGGTGATGCACGCGGTGGGTTTCAGTCACCGTTTCATCATGGGCAGCGCCCTGGTGCTGGCCCTGCTGACCGCCGCCGTCGCGGCGTTCAACACCGGGTGGGTCGCCCCCCAGGCCAAGGAGCGGGAGTACCAGGTGATCGACGAGTTCAAGGCCGATCCCGGTATCTCTTTCCTGCAGGCCGGCCGCTTCATGGAGCTCGACAAGGGGCGCCTGGTGGCCTACATCCAGGATCTGAACGACAAGGGGTCGGAGTTGCAGAAAATCTTCGTGCTGCAACGGGCCGAGGGGGGCTCACCCCCGTCAGTGGTGGTGGCCAACGAGGGGCAGGTGACTGCCGACAGCAACGGCTTGCAGTGGCTGACCCTGAAGGATGGCTCGCGCTACGAGGGGCATTTCACCGGCAAGCAGTTCCAGGTCTCGGAGTTCCGTGAATACAGCCTGGTGATCCGCCAGCAGGAGATGGAGCGATCCAACCGCAAGGCGGCGGCCAAGCCGACCCTGGCATTGCTCGGTACCCAGGACAACCAGCTGATGGCCGAATTGCAGTGGCGCCTGTCGCTGCCCCTCTCCATACTGGTGCTCACCTTCCTGGTGGTGCCGATGGCGCGGGTCAATCCCCGTCAGGGGCGTTACGCCAAGCTGCTGCCGGCCATCCTGCTCTATCTCTCCTATTTCCTGCTGCTCAGCGCCGCCCGGTCGGCCATCGACAGCGGGCGTCTGCCCCACTGGCCCGGGATGTTCCTGGTGCCCCTGGTCTATCTGCTGCTGATAGGGTTGCCTCTCAACCTGCAGGGCACCAGCTGGTGGAACGGGGTCAAAGGGCAATTGTTCAAGAGAAAGTCAGCATGATGCTGCAACCTGGGAGTCTCTGCTGATGTTCGGCATTCTCGATAGATACATAGGCAGGGTCATCTTCATGTCGATCCTGCTGTGCGAGCTGACCCTGGTCGGGCTGGCCGCGCTCATCAAGTACGTGGAGCAGTTGAAGGCGGTCGGGGAAGGCAACTACGACATGCTCAACGCCCTCTACTACGTGCTGCTCTCCATGCCCAAGGAGGCGGTGCTCTTCTTCCCCCTGGCGGCCCTGCTCGGTGGCCTCATCGGTCTGGGCCAGCTCGCGACCAGCTCCGAGCTGGTGGTGATGCAGGCGGCGGGTCGCTCCAAGATCAGCATCGTCATGGCGGCGCTCAAGACCGCCATTCCCCTGATGCTGCTGGTGGGGCTGATGGGCGAGTACGTCGCACCGGCCGCCAAGCGGATGGCGGATGACATCAAGGCGGGGGCCATGTCGGAAGGGCGGCTGACCGTCTCGGCCTACGGGGTCTGGGCACGGGATGGCAACAACTTCGTCAATATCAACGGGGTGCGCAACGATGGCGCCCTGACCGGCATCACCCTCTACCGCTTCACTCCGTCCCGCAACCTGATCGACGTGGTGCAGGCGAAGGAGGGGGTGTTCGAGGATCACCACTGGCTGCTGAAACAGGTGCACATCACCCGGTTTGACGATCCCACCCGGATCCAGGACGAAGAGCATGCCCAGATGGCCTGGCAATCCGAGCTGACCCCCAAGCAGCTCGGGGTGGTCAGCATCGATCCCGAGAACCTGCCCATCTCGGGGCTGCGGGACTACATCGGTTATCTGGATGCCAACAAGCAGGATGCCGGACGCTACAAGCTGGAGATGTGGCGCAAGCTGCTCTCACCGCTCTCCGTGGTGGCCATGATACTGCTCGCCTCCTCCTTCATCTTCGGCCCGCTGCGCTCGGTGAGCATGGGGGCGCGGATGCTGATGGGGATCATGACCGGCTTCGCGGTCTATGTGAGCGACAGGGTGTTCGGCCCGGTCAGCCTGGTCTATGCGGTCCCGCCCATCCTCGCGGCCATCGCACCCAGCCTGCTGTTTGGCGGCATCTCCTTCTATATCCTGAGCCGCAAGCAGTAGCGGCCTGAAGGACGGCGGGCTGCTGACAACAGGCGGCCATTGCTCTCGATGCACCGTTTCCGTCAAGGTTCTGGGCTGCAAGCCGTCAGTTCTGGTCAACAAAAAGGGCACCTCTGGGTGCCCTTTTTCGTTGCCGTCTTGGGATCAGCGATTGAGCTGCTCCAGGTTTTCCGTCTTGCCAAGCACCACCACCTCGCACTCGGCCCAGATGTCCTGGAAGGCGCGGGGGCGGGCGCGATTGAACACACACAGCAGGTTGCCCAGGCCAAAGGCCGAGGTGGCGAGCCGGATCAGGGCCTGGGTGACGCGAATGTTGCTGCCGTCCAGGTTCTGGATGCGCAGGCGCCAGGCCCGCATGCCGATGGTCTGGCCGGCGCGGACCCAGAACCAGGTGTAGAAACCGCAGATGACGAAGGCCAGCCAGGCGCTGTAGAGGGGGCTGGTGAGCAGCCAGGCGGCATCCTTGCCCTCGGGAACGTGCGCCATGCCGGTGGCCAGCAGCAGGTGGGCCACACCCATGCCGATGAAGCCGGCGATGATCAGCAGGGCAATCACCACCAGATAGTCATAGAGCAGGGCGCCGAGACGGCGCAGCAGACCGGCAGACGGATGCCGGGGAGCAGGCTGGAGAGGGGAGGGGGTCTTGCGCTTGGCCATGATGATTATTCCATTAATATGATGCGGGCATTCTATGTAACTGGCCTGGCATCGGCAAGGCGTTGAATAAATGAGCAAACAACGGTGGGCGCAAGAAAAACACCTTGCATGGCCAAGCGCCATTCGTATAATCCCTCGCAGCTGCCCGGGTGGCGAAATCGGTAGACGCAGCGGATTCAAAATCCGCCGTAGCAATACGTGTCGGTTCGAGTCCGACCCCGGGCACCATCAGATTCCATGACAAAAGGCCATCCTCGCGGATGGCCTTTTGTTTTTCCGGGCGGTGCGAAGAGGTGTACCCACAGACCCACAGACCCACAAACCCACAGACCCACAGACCCACAGACCCACAGACCCACAGACCCACAGACCCTCAGACCCTCAGACCCTCAGACCTTCAGACCTTCAGACCTTCAGACCCACAGGCTGTCAGGCCATCAACCTCTCGGACTGCCATCTCCTCAGTCGATATTCTGCGCGATGCGCCACAGCACGCCTGAGGGGTCGTACAGACAGAACTCCTTCATGCGCCACGGCTGGGTGACGAGCTCCGTGACCCTGACGCCATAGCGGGCGGCGACCTGGCTCGCCTCCACTTGGGCCTGCCAGGCGGCCACGTCCTCCACCAGGAGGTGCATCATGAGCTGCTCGGCCAGCCCCGGGGGGTTGCCATCCTGCAGCAGGAAGCTTGCGTTGCCGAGATGAAAATAGGCCACGCCGTCGCCATCGGAGGCCAGGGTAAAGCCGAGATCCTGATAGAACTGTTTTGACAGTGTGAAATCCCGGGCAGGCACGAAGGCCTTGATTTCGGTCACGTTGAGATTGGGCATGGGCTCCTCGCGGCGCTGGGAACAGGGGAAGATGGCTTGCCAGTATGACCGGGCATTTCGGGGCAGGCCAGACGAATGGCGCGAGTTTGCACTCTTATCGTGCTTGTGCCCCTCGGGTGGGGGGATATTGGCCGTCAGCCTCATTTGATTTCACCATGGTATGGCCCATTTCATTTATTTCATAAATACCTTAGCGGGATAGATAAGCCTGCCAGGGTGACATCACCACGGGTTCGCCCCGTCATTGTGAGGTGGTTGGGTCATCCTGGTGCATTTTCCCGGCAATGCACAGCCAAAGTGCGATTTTCCCTCTGTAACCGGGCATCGTGCGCCAAGATGGTGCGTGTTGAATGTGATAAAAACATAACGCCATGAAATAAAAGGATTATTTTTCTTGGCCTGCTTTATGCTTTCCCCATGTCATGTCGCCATGATGTCTCCGTGAGCCACACAGGTACGGTGGGCAGGTGGCCAGGTTGGAAATGCATATCAGGAAATGGACCCGGATGCCGGGACGACAAGGAGAGGGCTGTATGTTCAAGAGACTCGTAATGACTGGCCTGCTGGCGCTGGCCGCCACCATGGCCGCCCCGGGCTGGGCCGAAGAGGTGGCCGCGCAGGCCGATGTGGTACAGGCGGCCGCGACCGTGACCATCAACAAGGGGGACAATACCTGGCTGATGGTGGCAGCGGCCCTGGTGATCCTGATGTCCGTGCCGGGCCTCGCCCTCTTTTACGGCGGCCTGGTGCGCGCCAAGAACATGCTGAGCGTGCTGATGCAGGTGTTCACCCTGTTCTGCCTCATCACCGTCCTCTGGGTGGTCTACGGCTACTCCCTGGCCTTCACCGAGGGCGGCGCCTTCTACGGCTCCTTCGACAAGGTGCTGTTGATGGGGGTGACGCCGGATTCCATCGCCGCCACCTTCAGCAAGGGGGTCGGGATCAGCGAGTTCATCTACGTGGTGTTCCAGGGTGCCTTTGCCGCCATCACCTGCGGGCTCATCGTCGGCGGCTTTGCCGAGCGGATGAAGTTCTCGGCGGTGCTGCTGTTCGCGGTGATCTGGTTCACCTTCGCCTATATCCCGATGGCGCACATGGTGTGGTACTGGGCGGGTCCGGATGCCTACACGGATGCGGCCGCCGCCGAAGCGGCCGGTGCCACCGCAGGCTATCTGTTCCAGCACGGCGCTCTGGACTTCGCCGGCGGCACCGTGGTGCACATCAACGCCGCGGTGGCCGGTCTGGTTGGGGCCTTCATGGTGGGCAAACGGGTTGGCTATGGCCGTGACCCCATGACCCCCCACAGCCTGACCATGACCATGATCGGGGCCGCCCTGCTCTGGTTCGGCTGGTTCGGCTTCAACGCAGGCTCCTCCCTCGAAGCCAACGGCACGGCGGCCCTGGCCTTCGCCAACACCTGGATCGCACCGGCCGCTGCCGCCCTCTCCTGGACCTTCGCCGAGTGGGCGATGAAGGGCCGTCCCTCCCTGCTTGGCGCTGTCTCCGGTGCGGTGGCGGGTCTGGTCGCCATCACCCCTGCCGCCGGTTTCGTCGGTGTGGGGGGCGCCCTCATCATCGGCCTGCTCAGCGGGGTGGCCGGTCTGTGGGGCGTGCACGGTCTCAAGCGTCTGCTGGGGGCCGATGACAGCCTGGACGTGTTCGGCCTGCACGGGGTGTGCGGGATCCTGGGGGCCGTGCTGACCGGGGTGTTCGCCAGCCCGGATCTGGGTGGCACCGGGGTGTGGGACTATGTGACCAACCAGGTGGCCGAGGGATACTCCATCCTGGCCCAGGTCAAGGTACAGGTCATCGGCGTGGGGGTGACCGTGGTCTGGACCGCCCTGGTCTCGGCCGTGGCCTACAAGCTGGTGGACCTGCTGATCGGTCTGCGGGTGAAGGAAGATGCCGAGCGCGAAGGGCTGGACGTGACCAGTCACGGCGAGAAAGCCTACAGCCATTGATCCTGCTGCCATGAATGTCATACCGCCGGCCCCGTCCGGCGGTTTTTTTATTGGGGCGGGCTGGCCAGGCTGCCCGGACCGGGCCGCTGGTGGCCGGGGTCGCTATTTGTGTTTGCAGGGTCTTTTATGCCTGCATTTTGGGCGGATCTCCGCTAAACTCTGCCACCCTTTATTCGGGGTCGTCGGGTCTGCCCCGTCGTCACCCTCTCTTTCATGCCTTCGGAGCCGCTCATGCCGTTAGTGGGACACCAACATCAGATCGATATTCTGGAACTGACCGACAAGGGGGATGGCAAGGGTCGCCTGTTCGATCGCCCCCTGTTTGTCGAGGGTCTGCTGCCCGGTGAGCAGGCGCTGGTCGAGTTGACCGAGGTCAAACCGAACTACCTGCACGGCAAGCTGGTCGAGCTGACCCAGCCCTCCGTCGATCGGGTGGCCGATTTTTGCCCCAACACCGAGTGCGGTGGCTGCCAGGTGCGCCCGCTGGCCTATCCGGCCCAGCTTGCCCTCAAGCAGAGCCTGGTGCAGAGCGCACTGGAGCAGGTCGGGCTGGGTGAGGCCGTGGTCAACCCCATCCTCGGCATGGAGACGCCGTTTGCCTATCGCAACAAGGCCCAGTACGCGGTGCGTGGCAGCGAGGCGGGCGCCGAGATCGGCTTCTACCGCAAGCACTCCCATGACCTCATCACCGCCGATGATTGCGCGGTGCAGGACTCGCTGCACGTGGAGCTCAATGCCCGGGTACGCAACTGGATGCGCGAGCACGACATCGCGGCCTATGACGAGGTGGCCCACACCGGCTGCGTGCGCAACCTGATGACCCGCAAGGGCTTCAAGAGCGGCGAGCTGATGGTGGTGCTGGTGACCCTGGGCGAAGCGCTGCCGTTCGAAGCCGAGCTGCTGGCGGCCCTGGCGGATCTGCCGGTCACCACCCTGGTGCAGAACATCAACGAGGCGCGCACCAACCGCATCCTGGGTGACAAGAACCGGGTGCTGCTGGGCAGCGGGGTGATCCGCGACAAGATCCACGAGCTCGAATTCGAGATCTCGCCCCTCTCCTTCTTCCAGAACAACCCGAGCCAGACCGACGTGCTCTACTCCAAGGCGCTGGAGTATTGCGAGCTGACCGGCAGCGAGACGGTGTTCGACATCTATTGCGGCATCGGCACCATCTCCCTGTTCCTGGCAGGCAAGGCCGCCAAGGTGGTGGGGATCGAGTCGGTGGAGAGCGCCATCAGCGACGCCCGTCGCAATGCGGCCCTCAACGGCATCGAGCAGACCGAGTTCCACGTGGGCAAGGCGGAGCAGCTGATGCCTGCCCTGCACGCCGAAGGGGTGAGCGCCGATGTGGTGGTGATGGATCCGCCGCGCAAAGGCTGTGACAAGGCGGTATTGCAGACGCTGGTGGCCATGGCGCCGCGCCGTCTGGTCTATGTCTCCTGCAACCCCCAGACCCTGGCCCGCGATCTCGCCTGGCTGGTCAAGCAGGGCTTCGTGCTGGACGAGGTGCAGCCGGTCGATATGTTCCCGCACTCCATGCACGTCGAAGCAGTTGCTCGCCTGAGCCTGCCAGCGAAAGCCTGATCGGGCCGAGGGCGTGGCGTTAGCCAGATGGCTCTGATAAAAACGACTCCTGAGGGAGTCGTTTTTTTTATGGTCGTGGTCGGCAGAACCACCAGGCAGGGAGGTCGGCGTGATGATTCGTATGGCAGGGGTGGAGGATGCGGCGGTGCTGGATCGCTTCTTCGGGCAACTGGACAGGGAGACCCGCTTCATGCTGTATGAAGCGGGAGAGCGCCCCTCGGACATTGAGGGGCAGCGCAGGCGGCTCGAGGCCATGGTCGCGGCCCCCAATCAGGCCATGTGGCTGCTGGAGCTGGCGGGGGAGGTGCAAGGGTTTGCCGCGCTCCTTGGTGGCGGCCTGGCACGCAACCGCCACTGCGCCCTGGTGGTGATGGGGCTGCGTTCGGGGGCGCGTGGGCAGGGATGGGGGGAACGGTTGCTGCGTACCCTGATCGCGACCGCGAGGGATCTCGGTATCCACCGGCTGGAGCTGGGAGTGATGGCCCACAACGAGGTGGCCCACGCCTTGTATCGCAAGTGCGGGTTCGTGGAGGAAGGGGTGAGACGGCAGGCCTATCGGCTGGACGAGGGCTATGTGGACGAGATTTCCATGGGGCTGCTGCTGCCGCTGGACAGGCCATGACGCCGCTAGCCCCGAGATGCTGGTCTGGGGAGTTGGATTGGGGCAGGCTTGTGGGGAAACCATCAAGACAAGGAGGCGCCCATGAAGGGGATATTGCTGCGTTGGCTGGCTCGCTACGATGCCTGGTGCCAGGAGTGGGGACTCACACCGGAGAACCGGCGCTGCTGCGCGCCGGTACGCCATGATGAAGACGAGAAGCGCCCGGAGAAGGGCGACGACCTCACTGGAACTGGCGGGTCACGGCGCCAGTGACGCTGTTGTAGTCGAACGAGAGCCCGTCGGGGTATGCCGGGAAGCGGCCAACGGAGCTGCGCAGGGTATAGCGGCAGTTGTCGTGACGAAGGGCGCCGTCAGCCTGAGCGTCTGCCGGGATGAGCCGGGAGATGTAGTCACTGTCTGAATCCTGGTGCAACTCATCGGCCACCGTCAGATCGGTATCGAGCAGGGCGCCAAACAGGCTCTCGCAGTCGTCCCGGCTGCTGACGGAGATCTGATCGCTGTCGCCACCGGGGAAGACGGTATCGGGCCCCTGACCTCCCTGGTCCTCCTTGGTGCCAACCGGCCAGCCATGGCTGTTGATGTCGAGATCCTGCCTGCCCATGCCGCTAAAGTTGTAGAGTGCCAGAGGCTCCCCCTTAACCTTGACCGCCCAGCCGGCGTGGGCGAGCCGGGCGGCACTGGCAAAGCTGCCCGCCGTGGCCGAGACGCTGCTCTTGAGCCCGTCGTCCTGGATGTTGATGAAGCGGGGCAGGGCGGTCACGGCCAGGATCCCCAGCACGATGATGACCAGCACCAGTTCTATCAGGGTAAAGCCTCGGGAAACGTGTGTTGGCATGGAATGAACCCATTGAGTACGACAGACAGGTAAGCGCGACATGGAATTGATAGACACCCACTGCCACCTCGATTTTCCGGTCTTTGACGCCGATAGGGAGGCGCTGCTGACCCGGTGGCGCCAGCTGGGGGTGGGCGAGTATATCATCCCCGCCGTGGGAGAGGAAAACTGGGGGCGGGTGATGGCGCTGGCCGGACGCCACGACGAGATCCGCTATGGCCTGGGGATCCATCCCTGGTATGTGGGCAAGCAGCCCCGGGATGCACTGACCCGGCTGGAGACCCTGCTGGCGAGTCGGCCCCGTGGGCTGGTGGCCGTGGGGGAGTGCGGGCTGGATCTGCGCTCCCATGTGCCGCAGGAGGGGCAGGTCGAGATGTTCGAGGCGCAGGTGCGACTGGCCATGGCGCATGAGCTGCCCCTCATCGTCCACTCGGTGCGTGCCAACGACACGGTCGCCAAGATCCTGCGGCGCTTCACTCCGCCACAAGGGGGGGTCATTCACGCCTTCAGCGGCTCCCTGCATCAGGCGGAGGTGTTCTGGCAACTGGGTTTCAGGCTGGGGATCGGGGGGGTCATCAGCTATGAGCGGGCCAACAAGACCCGGGAGGCGATACGCCAGATGCCGCTGGAGGCCTTGCTGCTGGAAACTGACGCTCCCGACATGCCGCTGCAAGGCCAGCAGGGGGAGGTGAACACGCCAGCCAGCCTGCCGACCATAGCCCGCTTGTTGGCACAATTGCGGCAGCAACCGCTGGAGGATGTTATTTCGGTGTTACATGACTCCACCCGGCGGCTGTTCCCCCCAGGAAATCATGAAATTAACATTTGATTATCAAATGATGACCGAGTGATAAAAAACAGGGCCCATAAAAATCGTTTGCGGTCTAATTAAACGATGTTCAGGCCATTTGTGGCTTATAAAATGTGACCAGTATTCTATTTTGTCGCACCGTAATTAGTATAATGCGCACCCTTGATTAGCGGCTTCAATACACAAATCGTTAACAAGCTGGCAGGTGCTACTAAAGAGGAAGTGTTAATAATGAATCTGATAATGGGTCTGGTAGGGATGGCGACGCTCGTCCTGATTGCGGTGCTGTTCTCCAGCAACCGCAAGGCAATCAAAATTCGTACCGTAGGTGGCGCCTTTGCCATCCAGGCCGGTCTGGGGGCCTTCGTGCTCTACGTGCCGGTCGGTCGTGACATCCTGGTAGGCGTGTCCGACGCCGTCTCCAGCGTCATCGGTTATGGCCAGAACGGCATCGAATTCCTGTTCGGTGGTCTGGTTGGCAACAAGATGTTCGAAGTGTTCGGTGGCGGTGGCTTCGTCTTCGCCTTCCGCGTCCTGCCCGTCATCATCTTCTTCTCTTCCCTGATCGCGGTACTCTACTACCTCGGCATCATGCAGTGGGTGATCAAGCTGCTGGGCGGCGGTCTGCAGAAGGTGCTGGGCACCTCTCGTACCGAATCCCTCTCCGCCACTGCCAACATCTTCGTCGGTCAGACCGAAGCCCCGCTGGTGGTACGTCCCTTCATCTCCAAGATGACCGACTCCGAGCTGTTCGCCGTCATGTGTGGTGGTCTGGCTTCCGTTGCCGGCTCCGTACTGGCCGGTTACGCCTCCATGGGTGTCAAGATGGAATACCTGATCGCCGCCTCCTTCATGGCTGCCCCGGGTGGTCTGCTGTTCGCCAAGCTGCTGGTACCGGAAACCGAGACCCCGAGCTACGACGAGAACACCGCAGAAGGTGAGCTGGACGACAAGCCTGCCAACGTGATCGACGCCGCTGCCGCCGGTGCCTCCGCCGGTCTGCAACTGGCCCTGAACGTGGGTGCCATGCTGCTGGCCTTCATCGGCCTCATCGCCATGATCAACGGCATCTTCTCCGGTGTGGGCGGCTGGTTCGGTTACCCGCAACTCTCCCTGGAGCTGCTGCTGGGCTGGCTGTTCTCCCCGCTGGCCTTCCTGATCGGCGTGCCCTGGAGCGAAGCGGTCGTGGCCGGTTCCTTCATCGGTCAGAAGCTGGTGGTCAACGAGTTCGTGGCCTACCTGAACTTCGCTCCCTACCTGAAGGATGAAGTGCTGATCAACGGTGTGGCCATGTCCGAGCACACCAAGGCGATCATCTCCTTCGCCCTGTGCGGCTTCGCCAACCTGTCCTCCGTCGCCATCCTGCTGGGTGGTCTGGGCTCCATGGCACCGAACCGTCGCGGCACCATCGCCAAGTTCGGTCTGAAGGCCGTGCTGGCAGGTTCCCTGTCCAACCTGATGTCTGCGACCATCGCAGGCTTCTTCCTGGCGCTGTCCGGCATGTAACATCGCCTGACTGACAGGATAAAGACGAACGCCACAGCGATTTGCTGTGGCGTTCTCGTTTGGGGTGGTGACAACCGTTTTCCTGTCAAGACTAATAATAAAGTGAGTCAAATCGGAGGTTCTATGAATGAAGTGCTACTGGCTATGGCGGCCGGCTTTATCGTTGGGGTGTTGTTTTCTTTCCTCAAGTTGCCGATACCGGCGCCGCCCGTCCTCTCCGGCGTCATGGGGATCGTGGGGGTTTATCTGGGGGGCATTGCCTACTCCTGGATCCTGACCCGCTTCTTCTCTTAAGCGCCTTCCAGCGCTGGATTTGCCGGGTGTGAGGTACCTCTGAAATTGGCAAATCCGGCTTGCAAACACGGGGTATCTCGGCTGAAATAGGCGATGCCAGCAGGGTGCTGGCATTGACTAATGCCCGGTGAATCCGGGTGTTGGCGGTCAAATGGAATTGATTGGGAAGTCGGGTCTGCGTAGTCGGCCTTTCTCAAGTCTTCATGGAACCAAGTCCGCACTTTTGTAAGAAAGTGACAGGGCTCTTGCCTTATTTGCAGCCGTATTGCCTGTGCATTTGCGCTGCAATTCCATATCCCGTTGCTCCGGGAACGTCTCTGCCGACCCTTGGTGTTCGGTGAAGCCGATCGCGGGTGATGGGGCTTAACAAGACTTTGGAGACATAGCATGACTGATCTGAAAGTGGCCGCCCAACGCGCCCTGAACCTGATGGACCTGACCACCCTGAACGATGACGACACCGATCAGAAGGTGATCGACCTGTGCCACAAGGCCAAGTCTCCGGCCGGCCTGACCGCCGCCGTCTGCATCTACCCCCGTTTCATCCCCATCGCGCGCAAGACCCTGCGTGACATCGGCGCCGCCGACGTGCGCATCGCGACCGTGACCAACTTCCCCCACGGCAACGACGACATCGAGATCGCCGTGGCCGAGACCCGTGCCGCCGTGGCCTACGGTGCCGACGAGGTGGACGTGGTCTTCCCGTACCGCGCCTTCATGGCCGGCAATGAACAGGTCGGCTTCGATCTGGTCAAAGCATGTAAGGAAGCCTGCGGCGCCAAGGTACTGCTGAAAGTGATCATCGAGACCGGCGAGTTGAAGGAAGAGGCGCTGATCCGTCGCGCCTCCGAGATCTCCATCGACGCCGGTGCCGATTTCATCAAGACCTCCACCGGCAAGGTGCCGGTGAACGCGACCCCTGAAGCGGCCCGCATCATGATGGAAGTGATCAAGGCCAAGAACCCGAAAGTGGGCTTCAAGCCGGCTGGTGGCGTGAAAGACGCCGCCGTGGCGGGTCAGTATCTGGCCATGGCCGAAGAGATCCTGGGCAAGGACTGGGTATCCGCCCGCACCTTCCGTTTCGGTGCCTCCAGTCTGCTGGCCAGCCTGCTGGCGACCCTGGGGCATGGCGACAAGCCTGCCAATACCAGCGGTTACTAAGCGGCGGCAGGGGGCGGTGCGCCGCCCCCTTTCGGATCTGGTTCGGTCTGTGTTCGTGCGTGATGCACGGAGGGAATGAAAGATGTTTTTGCCTCAAGAAATTATTCGCAAGAAGCGCAACGGTGAAGCGCTCAGTACCCAAGAGATTCAATTCTTCGTCCAGGGCATTACCAACAACACCATCGGCGAGGGGCAGATCGCGGCCCTGGCCATGGCGGTCTACTTCAAGGACATGACCATGGATGAGCGGGTCGCCCTGACCTGCGCCATGCGCGACTCCGGCATGGTGCTGACCTGGGATCACCTCAATCTGGGCGGCCCCATCGTCGACAAGCACTCCACCGGCGGTGTGGGTGACGTGGTCTCCCTGATGCTGGGCCCCATGGTCGCTGCGTGCGGCGGTTTCGTGCCCATGATCTCCGGCCGTGGTCTCGGTCACACCGGCGGTACCCTGGACAAGCTGGACGCCATTCCCGGCTACCAGACCTCGGTCGACAACGACCGCTTCCTGAAAGTGGTGAAAGAGGCGGGGGTCGCCATCATCGGCCAGACCGGCGATCTCGCCCCGGCGGACAAGCGTATCTATGCAGTACGGGATATCACCGCCACCGTCGAGTCCATTGCCATGATCACCGGCTCCATCCTCTCCAAGAAGCTTGCCTCCGGGCTCGAAGCCCTGGTGATGGACGTGAAGGTGGGCTCCGGCGCCTTTATGCCGACCTTTGAAGCCTCCGAGGAACTGGCCAGGAGCATCGTCGCCGTGGCCAACGGTGCCGGCTGCCGCACCTCTGCACTCCTGACCGACATGAACCAGGTGCTGGCCTCCAGCGCCGGCAACGCCGTGGAAGTGCGCGAAGCGGTGCGCTACCTGACCGGTGAGTATCGCAACCCGCGCATCCATGAAGTGACCATGGCCCTGTGTGCCGAGATGCTGATCTCCGCCGGTCTTGCCAGCGATGACGGCGATGCCCGCACCAGGTTGCAGGCGGTGCTCGACAACGGCAAGGCCGCCGAGATCTTCGGTCGCATGGTGACCGGCCTCGGTGGCCCGGCGGACTTCATGGAGCGTTATGACGCCTACCTGCCCAAAGCCGCCATCGTGCGCCCCGTCTACGCGGCCCACAGCGGATTCGTCACCGCGATGGATACCCGTGAACTAGGCCTGGCGGTGGTCGCCATGGGGGGCGGTCGCCGCGCCGCCGCCGACAAACTCGATTATGCCGTCGGTCTGACCGACTTTATCCGCCTGGGTCAGAGCGTCGATGCTGACAAGCCGCTCGCCCTGATCCACGCTCAGACAGAAGCTCAATTTGCCGAGGCTGCCCGCATGGTGCAGGCTGCCGTGAAGATCGGCGACACCCGACCAGAGGCGCTGCCCGAGGTTTACCGTCGCATCGGTCTGGCTGATTTGTAACAAGGGGAAGTCCCATGAAACGTACCTTTATTCTGATGATGGACTCTTTCGGTATTGGTGCTGCCGCCGATGCCGACAAGTTCGGCGACGTGGGTGCCAATACCCTTGGCCATATCGCCAAGGCGTGCGCCGCCGGTGAGATCGAGGGCCGTGGCGCTCTCAACCTGCCAAACCTCAGCAAGCTGGGTCTGGGCCACGCGGGCGAACTCGCCAGCGGCACCTTCCCGGCCGGACTGAACAAGGATGTCGAGGTGATCGGTGCCTACGGCTTTGCCCAGGAGCTCTCCTCCGGCAAGGACACCCCGTCCGGTCACTGGGAGATTGCCGGCGTGCCCGTCTTGTTCGAGTGGGGTTATTTCCACGACCATCACAATAGCTTCCCGCAGGAGCTGCTGGATGCCATCGTCGAGAAGGCCGGTCTGCCCGGGTATCTGGGCAACTGCCACGCCTCCGGTACCCAGGTGCTGGACGATCTGGGCGAAGAGCACATGCGCACCGGCAAGCCGATCCTCTACACCTCTGCCGACTCCGTGTTCCAGATTGCCTGCCACGAAGAGACCTATGGCCTCGAGAAGCTCTATGAGCTGTGCCACATCGTGCGCGAGCTGCTGGAGCCCTACAACATCGGCCGCGTCATCGCGCGTCCGTTCGTGGGCAGCGGCAAGGGCAACTTCAAGCGCACCGGCAACCGCCACGACTACTCCGTGCTGCCGCCGGCGCCGACCGTGCTGGACTACATGAAGGAAGCGGGTGGCCAGGTGGTCTCCATCGGCAAGATCGCCGACATCTATGCCCAGCAGGGCATCACCAAGCAGGTGAAGGGGACCGGTCTGACCGAGCTGTGGGACAGGACTCTGGAAGAGGTGAAAGCGGCCGGTGACCAGACCATCGTCTTCACGAACTTCGTGGACTTCGACTCCTCCTACGGTCACCGCCGTGATGTCAAGGGCTACGCCGATGCGCTGGAGTACTTCGACTCCCGCCTGCCGGAGCTGTTCGACCTGCTGCAGGATGGCGACGTGGTGGTGCTGACCGCCGACCACGGCTGTGACCCGACCTGGAGCGGTACCGACCACACCCGCGAATACATTCCGGTACTGTTCTACGGCAAGCCGGTCAAGGCGGGCTCCGTCGGTCGTCGCGAGACCTTCGCCGACATCGGCCAGAGCATCGCGGCCTACCACGGCCTGCCCAAGCTGCAATACGGTACCAGCTTCCTGTGATGGTGACCCCGGGCCGGTTCGCCTGCCCGGGGTGCCACAGGGCCCCGGTTTCCTGTAATGTACCGCCGCCGTGCAGGCAGCGGACAATCCATAAAGACAATAAAACTCAACCTAGTGTGAAGGAATAAAGAGAATGGCAACTCCTCATATCAATGCGAAAGATGGCGCCTTTGCTGATACCGTGCTGATGCCGGGCGACCCCCTGCGTGCCAAGTACATCGCCGAAACCTTCCTGGAGAACGTCGAGCAGGTGTGCGACGTGCGCAACATGTTCGGTTTCACCGGCACCTACAAGGGTCGTCGCATCTCCGTCATGGGTCACGGCATGGGCATCCCGTCCTGCTCCATCTACGCAAAAGAGCTGATCACCGACTACGGCGTGAAGACCCTGATCCGCGTGGGCTCCTGCGGTGCCGTGCGTGAAGACGTGAAACTGCGTGACGTGGTGATCGGCATGGGTGCATGCACCGACTCCAAAGTGAACCGTCTGCGCTTCAAGGATCACGACTTCGCCGCCATCGCCGACTTCGACCTGGTGGCCAATGCCGTTCAGGCCGCCAAGAACAAGGGCGTGGCCGTGCGCGTGGGCAACATCTTCTCCGCCGATCTGTTCTACACCCCGGACCCCTCCATGTTCGACGTCATGGAAAAATACGGCATCCTGGGTGTCGAGATGGAAGCCGCTGGTATCTATGGCGTGGCCGCCGAGTACGGTGCCAAGGCGCTGACCATCTGCACCGTCTCCGACCATATCCGTACTGGTGAGCAGACCACCTCCGAAGAGCGTCAGCTGACCTTCAACGACATGATCGAAATCGCGCTGGACTCCGTCCTGCTGGGTGACAACTGATCCCCCTCGCGCATAAAAAAACGGTGGCCCTCGGGCCGCCGTTTTGCATTTTTGCGAAGCACGGTCAGAGATCGAGGGCGAAGCGCCCCTTGCCCGCCTGTTTGGCCTGGTACATGGCGGCATCGGCCCGGTGCAGCAGATCGTCGATGTGACAATACTGGCCCGAGTGGCAGAGGGCGCCCCCTATGCTGCCGGCAAGGGGCAGCCGATGACCGGCCACGTCTCCAGGAACCGCCATGGCCGCCAGCAGCCGCTCGCACAGGGCAGGCAGCTCCTGCGCGGGTTGGCGCAGGGCAGGCAGTATGATGGTGAACTCGTCACCGGCCAGGCGCGCCACCATGTCCCCCGGGCGCACCTCGGCACTCAGCACCTGGGCGAAGCGTTGCAACAGGGCATCGCCGACATGGTGGCCCAGCCTGTCGT
Organism: Aeromonas sp. R7-1; assembly: GCF_040908115.1. NCBI lineage: Bacteria > Pseudomonadati > Pseudomonadota > Gammaproteobacteria > Aeromonadales > Aeromonadaceae > Aeromonas > Aeromonas sp. R7-1. The sequence continues at coordinate 176,755 of NZ_JBFODD010000023.1, forward strand.
TGATCCCCTTGAAGCCGTCGAGATCGAGGAACAGCAGCCCCAGGGGTTCGGCATTCTGGCGTACCCGCTCCAGTTCCCGGGAGAGGCGCAGGGTGAAGGCGCGCCGGTTGGGCAGGCCGGTGAGGGGGTCGTGAGCCGCCTCGTGTTCCAGCTGGCTTTGCAGCGCCTTGAACTCGGTGATGTCGCTGCCAAGGATGTAGACCCCGGGCTCGTCGCCCCGGCTCGGGATCATGGTGATCCTGAGGTCACGCTGACCTATGGGCAGATCGAAGCGGCGCTCGAAACTCACCTGCTCACCAGCGAGGGCCTTTGCCACATAGGCCATGGCCCTGTCGTGGGCCTCCTCGCCGATGACGTCCCGCACGCTCATCTCCCGCATCTGTTCGGTATCGAGGCCGAAGTAGCGGCAATAGGCCTGGTTGGCGAAGAGGTAACGCCCCTCGGGTGACACCATGCTGATGGTGACCGGCAGGCCATCGGTGATGGCCCGCAGCCGGGCCCGGCCACGCTCGATCTCCGCGAGCACCTGGCGGCGGGCGGAGATGTCGTGCAGGAAGAGGGCGAGGCGCACCTTGCCGTCGAACTGGTAGCGCTCGGCGATCACCTCGACCGGGATGTGCCGGCCTGTGCGGGTGCCGATGTCGCACTCCAGCCGCCGTGGCGGACTCTGCGGGTTGCCTGACAGGCTCAGCAGGGGGTGATCGGCGCCGAGCAGCCCGAAGAGGGGACGGCCCAGCATCTCGTCGGCGTGCCAGCCGAGCAGGGTGGTGGAGGCCGGGTTCCAGCCTGTGATGATGAAATCGGCATCGAGCTCGAGGAAGGCATTGCTGGTGTGCTCCAGCATGTGCTGCAGACGGCGCTGCTCCTGCCACAGCTGTTGCTGCATGGCGCCGCGCTCGCGCATCTCCTGATGCAACTGCTCCACCGTGCGGGAGAGCTCACTGGTCCGTGACTGCACCTGCTGCTCGAGCCCTTGCTGCAGCCGCACGAGTTCGGCTTCGGCCTGTTTGCGCTCGGTGAGGTCGGCAAACACGGCGATCATGTGGGGGGCCATGGTACGGCTCTGGCAGAGGGTCACGCTGAGCTGGACCCAGCACTGGGTGCCATCGGCCCGGATCATCCGCTTCTCCAGCCGGTAATCCTGCCGTTGCCCCGCGATCAGGGCATCGAACAAGGGCTGCTCCCGCTGCAGATCTTCGGGATGGGTCATGGCGAGCCAGGTCCGGCTCAGCATCTCGTGCTCGCTGTAACCGAGCAGCCGCTCCAGCCCCGGGTTGGCTCTCAGCCATTTCCCCTCGAGGGAGGAGAGGGCCATGCCCACCGACGACTGGTTGAAGGTGAGGGTGAAGAGATGCTCCTTGTCTTCCAGCACCTGGTTGAGGGTGCGCACCTGGTGGCGCCGCTCCAGATCGTGCAGGGTGTTCTCCACCAGGCGGCCGAAGTCGTCGAGATCCCGGCAGGCATCTTCGTCGAGATGGCGTGGCACATGGTCCACCAGGCAGAGGGTGCCGAGCACCACGCCATCGAGGGCGCGCAGGGGTCGACCGGCGTAGAAGACCACGCCGGGATCATCGGTCACCAGCGGATTGTCGGCAAAGCGGAGATCCCGTCTGGCATCCGGTACCTGCATGATCTCGGGGCGCAAAATGGCATGACCGCAGAAGGAGTGCTCCCGGTTGATCTCGCACATATCGACCCCGGTGCGGGCGAGAAACCACTGCCTGTTCACGTCGGTCAGGGAGACCATGGCGATGGGGAGTGCGAAATGGCGGGTGATGAGCCGGGTGAGGCGATCAAGCTGATCGATGGGCTCGTGGTCGAGCAGGCCGAGGATGCGCAGTCGTTCCAGTCGACTGTGTTCATCCCGCGGCAAGGGGGGGGCAATCATGTGGCTCTCCTGCCAGTGATCTTGCCAGTGTTATATACAAGCCGGAGGATGGGATCCACCCCCTGCTTATTGCGGAGCGGCGGGTTTGCTCTGTTTCTTGTGCTTGCGCACCCGCATGTAGTTGCGACGGACTCCGTAGGAGATGAGCAGGCCGGCCAGCAGCATCACCAGCAGCATCAGGCGCTGTTTCTCCTGGTTGACCTTGAGATGGGTATCCTGTGCGGCCAGCAGTTTCTGCTCTTCCAGGGTGATCCTCAGATAGCCCAGGGTCAGGTTTCCGTCCTGGATCTCCTGGACGAACTGGATGCGCCCCTTGCCCTGCTCCGGCAGGGATTTGTTGTCGCTGCCGATGGGCAGCAGGCTGTCCAGCGGCAGGGCGTTGTCCGACTGGGCGAGGGGAATGCCGCGGGCGTCGTAGAGGGTGACATCCAGAATGTCAGGCTCGGCGGCCAGATCCTGCGCCAGTCTCTCCAGTTCGCTCTCCTTGTCCTCCTTGATCCAGCGGCGCATGTCCCGGGCGGCATAGGCGACCAGCGCCTGTGCCCTGTCCCGTGCCGCCGCGTGCAGGGCGGCCTGGCTCTCTCCCTGCATGTGAATGAGCAGCACCAGCACCCAGAGACCGAGCAGGACTCCCGCCGCCAGGCTGACAACACGTTTGATGGGAAGATGACGCACAGAACCGGGCCTCTGGTAATGGATGAGCGGGGCTGGCTGGTGCCCCGGTGCCGCGAAGCGGGAAACAGGGTGGTCTGTTTCCATGTCTGCCCGCACCGCAGGCGGGATCTTGGCGCTTGCCTGTACAAAAAGCAATACGCTACTCTGGGCCCGCATGATGAACCCCATGATTTCCAAGGAAGGCGTCTCTCTTATGTTGTTGTCCCAACTTCCCCGCTCCCTGCACGACTTGTCCGGGGCCCTGAGCTGTGCCCCCTGCTGGCAGCTCACCAACGAAGCCCTGCTGCCCGCGACCAACGCCCACGACAGCGCCTGGATTGTCCTGTTTGGCAAGGGGCTGGAGGCCGGTCATCTGGCCCGCCTGGCCCAGCAGCTGGATGCCCTGGGGCTCGAGGCCAGCCTCTATCCCGCAGGGGAGCAGGCCGGTATTCCGCTGCTGCTGCTTGGCACCAACCGCTTCTCCCCCGAGCTGGTGCAGGCGCTCAAAGCCCAGGAGTGGGACATCGACCTGTGTCATCTGGCCGCCCTGCCCACCCTGAGTGAGCCCGGTCTGCTGGTGATGGACATGGATTCCACCGCGATCAGGATAGAGTGCATCGACGAAATCGCGCGGCTGGCCGGGGTCGGTGAGCAGGTGGCGGCCGTTACCGCGGCAGCCATGCAGGGCAAGCTGGAGTTTGCCGACAGTCTGCGTGCCCGGGTGGCGCTGCTGGAAGGGGCGCCGGTCACCATCCTCGACGAGGTGGCGGCCGACATGCCCTGGATGCCGGGCCTGCCACTCATGGTCGATGCCCTCAAGCAGGCTGGCTGGAAGGTGGCGATCGCCTCCGGTGGCTTCACCCGCTTTGCCGGCGAGTTGCAGCGTGCTCTGGGTCTGGATGCCATTTTCGCCAACGAGCTGGCGGTGGAAGGGGGCCTGCTGACCGGCAAGGTGAGCGGCCCCATCGTCGATGCCGCCGCCAAGGCCGAGGCGCTGCAACAGCTGGCCTCGGAGTACGGGGTGGTTGCATCCCAGACGGTCGCGGTCGGCGATGGTGCCAACGATCTCAAGATGATGGGGGTGGCGGGGCTTGGCATTGCCATTCATGCCAAACCCCTGGTTCGTGCCCAGGCGGCGGCGACCCTCAATCACCACGATCTGGAAGGGGTGCTCTGCCTGCTCGGCGCCCTGGCTTGTCGCGACCGACGCTGGTGCTGATCCCGCTCAAGGAGGAGTCGATCACGAGATGGAACTGTTACAGCAATCCCTGTTTGTCCCCTGCGGTGAGCATCGACTCCATGTGCGCCATATCCAGCCCGGTGTCGCGGTGCATGCCGACCCCATCCTGATGGTGCACGGGGCCATCGAGAACGGCCGCATCTTCTACACCGAATCGGGCAAGGGGCTGGCCTGCTTTCTGGCTCGCCACGGGTATCAGGTCTATGTGGCGGATCTGCGTGGTCGGGGTCTGAGCACACCGACCATCGCCGAGCGGGCCGGCCACGGCCAGCATGAGCTGATCACCGAGGATCTGCCCGCTCTGCAGCGCTGGGTATCGGCCCGCCATGCCGGTGCCCGGGTGCACTGGATGGCCCACTCCTGGGGCGGCGTCATCATGGCCTCGACCCTGGTGCGCTTCCCCGAGCTGGCGGAGCAGGTTGCCAGCCTGGTGTTCTTCGGCACCAAGCGGGGGGTCTCGGTGCAGAACCCGGAGCGCTGGTTGAAGGTGGATCTGATCTGGAACCGGCTCGCCCCCTGGCTGGCGCGCCGCCGGGGGTTTCTGGCCGCCCGCCGGTTGAAGATAGGGGCCGATGATGAGCCCCTGCGCTACTTGCAGGAGACCATCCCCTGGGTCAAGTGCGGGCCCTGGTTGGACCCCTTTGACGGCTTCGCCTATGACGAGGCGGCGAGCCGGGTCAACTGGCCCCCGCTTTGGATGATCTCCGCCAAGGCGGACAAGGTACTTGGCCACCCCGTCGACGTGCGCCGCTTCAGCGACGAGATGGGCTCGGCTGCCCGCCACACCCGCCTTGGGCGGGACAACGGCAACCGGCTCGATTACGACCACATCAACATGCTGACGGCGCCCCAGGCACAGGAGGATCACTTCCCCGACATCCTCGCCTGGCTGCGCAACCCCCAGGCTGCCTGATAGACAAAAAAACGGGCACTTGCGTGCCCGTTTTTTGTTGTCTCCCGGCCCTGCTGGCTAGCGGGGCCCGGATGGTATGCCAAGGCGGAACAGGGTCGCCTCGGTGGTATCGGTCAGTTCACCCACGCCCACGACACTCCAGAGCTCCTCTTCCAGCTTCTTGGCCTTGTGAATGGCGAACTTGGCGATGTAGTCCAGTTCACCCGCGATGAAGCTGGTGTCCGGGCGGCCGGTGCGCGAAATACCCACCAGTACCGAATAGAACTCGCCCTGTTGCCGGGCCAGCTCGATGAAGCGGCGCTTTTGATCCGGTGAGCTGAAGCTGCTGGCCAGGTGGCTGCGAAACAGGGGGGTTCCCCCCTGGGAATGGAGGGCGGCGATGTAGACCTCCTCCTCTTCCGGCTTGTCTTCCCGCTCGATGGCGCGCAGGGGATTGAGCAGCAGGGCCTTGAGCAGCGCCCCCTGGAACAGGGGATACAGGTTCAACTGCTGATCCTGCTCGGCACAGATGCGCAGAAGACGGGAAAGGCTGCGTGGTTGTGGCGAGAGGCCGGCCGCGGCCAGTTTCGGGGCGGCCTTGAGTTTGTTCACATAGACGGGGGTGTTGAACAGGTGGTGGGTGTAGAGGTTGCGCAGCGCCCTGGCCATGCCGCGATAGCGATTGAACTCCCGGGTGGTCTTGAGCTTGTTCTGGTTGCTTTCGATCAGCAGGCTGAAGAACTGGTGGCCGGTATGGCGCTCGGCCGTCCCCTCGATGCACAGATGCAGCACGGTTCTGCTCAGGTTGAGGCTGACCAGCCGATAGGGCAGGCGTTGCAGGTCCATGTTCCTGGCGAGCTCCTGCAAGCGGGGCAGAGCCACCGTGATGATGTCTCCCTTCTCCCCGTCGAACGGCTCCTCCAGCTCGATTTGCATGCCGTGGGCCGAGATGTCTCGGGTCCAGCCGACCCAGGATCGCTCCTTGTGATGCAAGACGATGGCCGTCTTGTGCATGTAGCGCGCCTCCTTGCGCAGTTGCACATAGTGCAGCGTCTCTATCTCGAAGGGGGCGGCATGGATGTCATGGCCAAAGCGCTGCAAGGCGTTGGCGTTGAGCGGATCCTGACCCGTCTCTCGCTGGAACTCGTCACGCTGGTTGTCCAGGTTTATCTCCTGCAGCATGCCCACGTATCCGAGCTGGGCCAGGCGCTCGCGCAGCAGCCTGTCCTGCAACGGGCTCGCCCCGCCCTGGGGGTTGTCGAGGTCGGCCTCCCGCAGGGTGCAGGCTTCCATGCTGAACTTGTATACCCGCCAGCTGGGGCGGCGGGCGCCGATCTGGAAGAAGAGCGCGGTCAGTCCGCTCTGTTCCAGCTCCTCCCGGGTCGCGGAGAAGAAGTAGAGGTGGCTGCGTACCGCATGGGTAAAGCAGTAGATCAGCGTCTCGCGCAGCCCCTCCTTGCCCGGGAGCAACGAGGGCATGCGGGCCGCAGTGAAGAGGCTGGCGAGCATGTCGCGGTTCTTGGCGTCGCGCCAGTATTCGAGAATGTGCTGGTTGTTCTCGGTGCGCAGGGCGATCTCGAGGGCGGGGACGCTGCCCTTGCCGAAATAGAGGGGCATGCCGGTCATGCGCGGCAGATAGAACTGCTCATACCCCTTGATGACGGCGGCGGAGAGCAGGTAGTCGACGCTGACGCGATAGCGGCTGCGGTTGCGCTCGATGAAATCGCGCAGGAACTCGTCAAACACCGGATGCTCGCCGTTCTTGAGCAGCCTGAGCCAGAATTTGTCCTCTTTTCTCTCCTCCCCCAGGATCTGGTAGCTGACCGGGTCACGCAGCAGGGGATGGGGATGATCGCGTTCCAGTCCGGTGAAGAAGACGGCTATCAGGTCGCCTGTCTGGTAGTCGGGCAGATAGGGCACGGATACCCGGATGCCGCCGAGGGAGATGTCGGAGCTCTTGGCGAGGATCTTCTCGCCGTTGGCGAGCTGGAGCTCCATGGGAGAGCTGAAGTGCATGCGCTCTTCCTGTCGCCCGTAATGGCTGGCGAAGGGGATGGCGCTGACATCGAACGGGCGAAACGGGCTGATGGGCAGCGCCAGATTGTCGCTGCGCCCCTGGTTGAGTTTGTACCAGGCTTGCAGCGCCTCGTAGACCCCCAGGGTGTAGCTGTCCCGGTAGAGGTAGCACTGGGATTGAAACAGCTCGATGGCCTCGGCGGGCATGAAGTGGGTCACCCCGTCGAACTCATGCACCTGACAGAGGGCGCCCAGCTCGTTGCGCATGTCGATGACGCGCCGGCAGGGGGTGCACTTGCGCTTGAGTTCCATCTTCAGCAGGAACCGGCTGTTGGTATTTTCGTTCTGGGTCAGACGGTTGAAGATTTCGTCGAAGTCCTTTTCCCGGAGCAGGGGGACAAGTTGTTCTATCAGATGTAGTGGTTGTTCTGAATCCATGTATTCCTGCCGCGGAAAGTCACTTTTCCGATTCTGGGTTTGATCTGCCGGTCGCAAACAAGTATATCAAGCAGGAATTCATCCTGTCCCCGAGTTATCCATGGCCAAAAACAAAACCGCCTATGTTTGTTCCGAATGTGGAGCCGACTTCACCCGCTGGCAAGGCCAGTGCAGCGAGTGCAAGGAGTGGAACACCATCACCGAGGTGCGACTGGGGGTGACGATACCCGGCAAGAGTGCTCGCTATACCGGTTATGCGGGCGCCGTCGGCAGCCAGGTGCAGACCCTGGCAGAGATCGCCACCACGGAGATCCCCCGTTTCAGCTCGGGCTTCAAGGAGCTGGACCGTGTACTCGGTGGCGGCGTGGTCCCCGGTTCGGCCATTCTCATCGGCGGCAACCCCGGGGCCGGCAAGTCGACCCTGTTGTTGCAGACCATGTGCGGCCTGGCGCAGCGCATGAAGACCCTCTATGTGACCGGTGAGGAATCACTGCAACAGGTGGCGATGCGGGCCGGTCGGCTGGGTCTGCCCACGGACAAGCTGCGCATGTTGTCCGAGACCAGCGTAGAGCAGATCTGCCTCATCGCCCAGCAGGAGCAACCTCAGATCATGGTCATCGACTCCATCCAGGTGATGCACGTGGCGGATGTGCAGTCTGCGCCGGGGTCCGTCTCCCAGGTGCGGGAGTCGGCGGCGCTGCTGACACGCTATGCCAAGCAGAATCATGTGGCCATCTTCATGGTGGGCCACGTCACCAAGGACGGCACCCTGGCGGGCCCCAAGGTGCTGGAGCACTGTATCGACTGCTCCGTGCTGCTGGATGGCGGGCACGACTCGCGTTTTCGCACCCTGCGCTCCCACAAGAACCGCTTCGGTGCGGTCAACGAACTGGGGGTCTTCGCCATGACCGGGCAGGGAATGAAGGAGGTGAGCAACCCTTCCGCGATTTTCCTCAGCCGCGGGGAGGAGCAGGCTCCGGGCTCCATCGTCATGGTGATCTGGGAAGGCACGCGCCCCCTGCTGGTGGAGTTGCAGGCGCTGGTGGATTACTCCCAGCTCTCCAATCCGCGCCGGGTGGCGGTGGGGATGGACCACAACCGTCTCGCCATGCTGCTGGCGGTGCTGCATCGTCACGGCGGGTTGCAGATGGCGGATCAGGATGTGTTCATCAACGTGGTGGGTGGCGTCAAAGTCGAGGAGACCAGCGCGGATCTGGCGCTGCTGCTGGCCATGGTGTCGAGCTTCCGGGATCAGGCCCTGCCCAAGGATCTGGTGGTCTTTGGCGAGGTGGGACTCTCCGGCGAGATACGGCCCGTGCCCTCGGGTCAGGAGCGACTGCAGGAGGCGGCCAAGCACGGTTTCCGCCGAGCCATCGTCCCGCATGCCAATGCGCCCAAACATCCCATCGAGGGGATGGAGGTGGTGCCGGTGAAGAAACTCTCCGATGCCCTCGAGGCCCTGTAACCAACCATGAAAAAGGAGCGTATGAACGCTCCTTTGTTTTTCTGCCCGCCCGCTCAGGATTCGGGGGGGACGTGGTCTCGGTGCTCTTGCAGCAACTGCTCCAGCTCGCGATGGAGCAGTTGCTCCTCTCCGATGTTCAGCTCGATCATCCGCTTGAGGTGAGTGGCGCTGTCGATGTCGATGTGGTGGCAGTAAAACCCCAGCTTCTTGCTGGCTTCGTGGGTCAGCTCGACCTGCATCTTGATCTCGATGTCGCTGCCCCCGAGCACGAAGCAGATCTCGTACTCCTTGTCCTCGCTGGCGACCCAATCCTCGGGTCTGAGCAGCAGGGCTCCCTGCAGGGAGACATCGACCAGCTGGGTGCGCCACTGGTGTTCACCCTGGGTGAGCTTGGCGGCGGTCAAATAGAAAATACGAGTAAAGTGGCGGCGCTCGGCCATGGTCGTCTCCGGTCTGCGTGCGAGCAAGATGCTCATCCTTCATGTTGCAGAGTGTAATCCAGCTGGCACGCCAGGATATTGAACTGGCTCCGATATTGAATATCAGACCTGCTGATGGCTGAGGGATTCCACCACCTGCAGCGCCTTGACCAGCCGATCCTCCTGTTTGAACCTGTCTTCCAGCACGGGGCCGAGTTGGTTCAGATCCTCGTCCAGTTGCAGCAACTGGGCTTCGTCGGCGTTGCTGTACTTGTCGTTGAACTCCAACGCGAATTCGGTACAGGCACGGATATGGGGGTAGATGCGCTTGGCCAGCTCCAGTTTGTCGCCGCTGGCTTGCTCAAAGGCGGTGACGACGTGGTTGTAGATCTCGAAATGGCCTGCGCTGACGTAGTCGACCAGTTGTTCGCAAAAACGTTGCAGTTCTACATGGCCTGGGAGGGTGCGTTGCTTGCACTTGGCGGGCATGAGGCCTGCCAGTCGCATGTACTCGACCAGCAACGCCTGTCTGGCATCCAGCCAGTCATCTATTGCTCTGTGCTTGCCTGCCAGTGCGCGCTTGGTTTTTTCCAGTTCAGTTAACATAGTCCCTCCATGGGCATGACATGCGGCTCTCGGGTCGCATGCCTCCGGTCATTCTCATCGACTGACGACACTCCTATAACTAGGGAAAATCCAGTTGACCGTCAATAGGAGTGTAGGGATATTGTTACATCAGGCGGGGATTTGCATGCCTCTCCCCACCGGTACTTCGCATCCTGTCGCCCATCCAGGGGACAAGGGGGCGATATATGTGACTATTTCCGCAGATCTTGATGAAAACCCCAGCATTCAAGCCAATCCGGCTGATAAAGCCTTTGCCTGAGTGTTTTTTTTTGAATAGAGTGGCCCGGTGCTAAATGCCCGATCATAAAGGAAATGTTATGAACAAAGCTCAACTTGTCGATGCAATTGCCGCCAAAGCAGACCTGAGCAAAGCTCAGGCCAAAGTCGCTCTGGAAGAGATCATCAATGGTATTACCCAGAGCCTGAAAGAGGGCGATGCCGTTCAGTTGGTGGGTTTTGGTACCTTCAAGGTCAACCATCGCGCGGGCCGTACCGGTCGCAACCCGCAAACCGGTAAAGAGATCCAGATTGCAGCTGCCAATGTGCCGTCCTTTGTGGCTGGCAAGGCGCTGAAAGACGCCGTCAAATAAGGTCGTCTTGTAATCAAATGAAACCCGGCTTGTGCCGGGTTTTTTCTTGCCATCTTCGTCAAAATTTGTTTCAGATACACTCAGGATATGGCATGCGCTGTAGCGAGGTGGATATGGAACAGAAAAATGCCATTCGGCAGGTAGCCGTCCCCTGGGCTCCCTCTCGTCAACTCCCTCCCGGCCTGGTCGTGGCCGAACTGCATCAGGATATCTGGAGCGACACCCTGACCGTCATGCTGGGGCGTGCTCGCAGCATCGATCTGCCTCCGTTGCCCCTGTGCCGGGTGAGTTTTCGCCACATCTTCGCGGTGCGGGTGATGGAGGACTGCGATCTGGCGGAGGGGCGTGATAGCCACGTCATCGAGGAGCAGATCCAGCTCATCACCCCGTCCCGTTTTGCCAGCTGGTTCCATCAGGAATCCGATGGACTGCACCTGGATGAAGATTTGCAGCACTACCGCATCTCGACCTGGGATTACTGCGCCGATGTGCTGACCTCTTCTCCCCCTGAACTCCAGTTCATGGTTCAGGAGGAGTAAGCTAGACTGTCGGGTCACCTCCGTGGTGACAAAAAAGCCGGCGCAGGGGCGCCGGCTTTTTCTTGTTCGGGAGAGGTGGCGTTCAGCCCAGGAGTTGGTCCCGGTGCAGCCCCAGCACGATCAGCAGCCCGATGAAATAGAAGGCGCTGAGCTTGATGCCGAGAATGGTGAGCAGGCCGGCGCACAGACGCACCACGGCCTTGTGCAGCCAGGAGCCGGTGAAGCGGTACATGATCACTCCACCGCGTCGGCTGGCACGAACTCCGGCACCTTGGCCATGGCGTCCAGCACCACTTGAATGTCGGCCCCCGGCTTGCAGGCATTCTCGCTCAGATGGCGACGCCAGGCACGCGCGCCCTGCATGTTCTGGAACAACCCCAGCATGTGGCGGGTCATGTGGGAGAGGTAGTTGCCCTTGGCCAGTTCTTGTTCGATGTAAGGCAGCATCATCCGCACCACCTCGTGGCGGCTCGGCACGGCACGGTTCTCGCCGAACACCAGATTGTCCACCTGGGCCAGAATGTAGGGGTTCTGGTAGGCTTCGCGGCCCATCATGACCCCGTCGAGGTGCTGCAGATGTTCAAGAGTCTGCTCCAGACTGGTCACCCCGCCGTTGATGGCAATGGTCAGATCCGGGTAATCCTGCTTGACCCGGTAGACGCGAGGATAATCGAGGGGCGGGATCTCGCGGTTCTCTTTCGGACTCAGACCGCTCAGCCAGGCCTTGCGGGCATGGACGATGAAGGTATCGCAACCGGCGTCCCTTACCTGCTCGATGAAGGCCTGCAAGAACTCGTAGGAGTCTTGATCGTCGATGCCGATACGGGTCTTCACGGTGACCGGAATGTTGACCACGTCGCGCATCGCCTTGACGCAATCGGCCACCAGTGCGGGTTCACCCATGAGGCAGGCGCCGAAGCGGCCGTTTTGCACCCGATCGGAGGGGCAGCCGACGTTGAGGTTGATCTCGTCATAGCCGCGCTCCTCGGCGAGCCTGGCGCAGCGGGCCAGGTCTGCCGGGTTGCTGCCACCCAGTTGCAGGGCGAGAGGGTGTTCCTGCTCGCTGTAGCCCAGATAGTCGCCCTTGCCGTGGATGATGGCGCCCGTGGTCACCATCTCGGTATAGAGCAGGGTCTGGCGGGTCATCAGACGGTGGAAATAACGGCAATGCCGATCGGTCCAGTCCAGCATGGGGGCGATGGAAAAGCGCTGCGCCTGCATAAAAATCATCCGGGTTGGCCAAACAAGGGGCGGGATTCTATCACAACGTGAGACAGCCCCAGAAAATGAATTTTGTCGCCGCGCACTGGGGGCCCTGTGATAGTATCCGGCTAATTGACAGGGTATCTGCGTGAACATGAATCAAGACCAACTTCTACAACGAGCGGAACGCCTCTGCGAGCAGCGCGGGATCCGTTTCACCCCGACACGGCGCCAGGTGCTCCGGCTGCTTGCCGCCCACGGCAATGCCATCAGTGCCTATGATTTGCTGGCCCAGTTGCAGCAGACCGAGGCTCATGCCAAACCACCTACCGTCTATCGGGCGCTCGACTTCCTGCTCGAACAGGGCTTTGCCCACAAGGTGGAGTCGCTCAACGCCTTCATCTTCTGCTGCCACTTCGACCATGCCCACCCGATGCAACTGCTGATCTGCGATCGTTGCGGTGAGGTAGTGGAGCTGCACGATCCCGCCATCGACGGCGCCTTTTCCGAGCAGGCTCATCAGCATGGTTTTACTATTACCAACAAGACCATAGAAGCCCATGGTCAATGTGCCCGCTGTTCCGCTACCGTAGGAAGTCAAGATGAAGGCTGATTTTGTAAACCCGTTCCTGCTCTCCCTGCTCAACGTGCTCTCCACCATGGCACAGCTGGAACTCAAACCGGGCGCGCCCAAGCGCAAGACGGACGAGCTGGCTCGGGGAGATGTCTCCGGCCTGATTGGCATGGTGGGTCCGCAGACCCGGGGTTCCCTCTCCATCAGCTTCGAGAAGGGGCTGGCACTGGAGATCATGCGTCGCATGCTGGGGGAGGCGCCGGCCACCATCAACGAGGAAGTGACCGACATGGTGGGCGAGATCACCAACATGGTGACGGGCGGCGCCAAACGCATGCTGGGGGAGAAGGGCTATGAGTTCGACATGGCGACCCCGGTCATCGTCTCCGGTCCCAATCACACCATCACTCACCGGGCCGACGGCGCCAAGATCATGATGCCGTTCGAATCGGAGTATGGCCGTGCCACCATCGAGATCTGCTTCGAGTAATCGCCATGTGGAAGATGCTGAAATGGAGTGTCATCGGTGGGGTGGTGCTGCTTATCCTGTCGGATATCGAGATCAGCACCTCTCTCTACAAGTACGAAGACAACCGCGTGGAGATCAACTTCCCGCGCTGGCAGGCTGACCAGCCCTGGGGCACCCTGCGCTGGCATGCGGGCCGGTTTGAGCATCACTGGTACGGTCTTGCAGGCAAACCCAAGCCAGCAACCGTACTCTGACGAGCGCTCTCCACAACGGATGGATCAGATTGCACCAACAAAAAAGAGGCCAGCGAATGCTGGCCTCTTTATTGGGTCAAGATCTGTTATCAGGCTGCTTCTGCTGCCAGCTTGCCATTGCCACGCACCATGACACCGAGGCCACAGGCCAGCAGGGTCGGCAGCAACCAGGCCAGGCCCTTGTCAAACAGCGGCAGGAAGGCGAACGCATCCATCTTCATGCCGGCGGCGCCCAGGCCGTCCAGGCAGCCGAACAGGAAGGCGACCAGCAGCACGGAGCGGAACACCAGGCGGGGGCGACCGAAGTAACCCTTCAGGAAGGTGACCAGCACCAGCGCCACGGCAACCGGGTAGATGGCGACCAGCACCGGAATGGAGAGGCTGATGAGCTGGCTCAGGCCCACGTTGGCCACGACGCCGCAGATGACACCCAGCAGCACGACCAGCTTCTTGTAGCTCATGCCGGTCAGGTTGTGGAAGAAGTCGGAGCAGGCGGAGATGAGGCCGACGGCCGTGGTGAAGCAGGCCAGGGTGATGATGGCAGCCAGGATGAACTGACCCGGTTGGCCGAACAGGCTCAGCACGTAGGCGTTGACGATGGCACCGCCGTTGCTCACGTCGGTGGCGACGCCGGCAGCGGTGTTGCCCAGTTGGAACAGGGAGACATAGACCACGGAGAGACCGATGGCGGAGATGATGCCCGCGATGGCAAGGTACTTGAACTGGCTCTGGTAGTCATGGATGCCTTTCTGGCGCAGCAGGTCGACGATCAGGGCGCCGAACATCAGGGACGCCAGGGTGTCCATGGTGTTGTAGCCTTCCAGAATGCCCTTCACGAAGGGGGTGCTCTGGTAGTCACCGGATGCGGCAGGCATGCTTCCTTGCGGTGCGACGAAGACACCGATGGCCAGGGTCAGCAGCAGCAGCATCAGCAGCGGGGTCAGGTACTTGCCGATGGCATCCATCAGCTTGCCCTGGTTGAGTGAGACCAGGATGGCCACGCCGAAGAACAGTACTGTGTAGGCAGCCAGACCGGATGGTCCCATGTCGCCAAGGAAGGGCTTGAGGCCCATCTCGTAGGCCACTAGGCCGGTACGGGGGGCGGCGAAGGCCGGGCCGATGATGATGTAGATGGCGACGGCCAGTGCGGTGGCCACGCCGACCGGCAGCAGCTTGGTCATGCCGGCCCAGCCGTTGCCAGCCTTGGCGACGGCGATGATGGTGATGAGGGGCAGGCCCACGGCGGTGACCAGGAAGCCCAGCATGGCCAGGGAGAGGTGCTCACCCGCCATGAAGCCGGCCAGGGGCGGGAAGATGATGTTGCCTGCGCCCAGATAGAACGCAAAGGTCATGAAGCCCAATCCGAGTACATCGGACAATGTGAGTGATTTCGTCAAGTTCAACCTCGTCTGTCTTGTAAACTATTGCTTGTTATAGTTTTTTATTTGTCAGTGACCGGCACTTTCCGGGGGTAAAAAAAAGAGCCCCGCTGGTTTTTTCATCGCGACCAGTGGTTTGAACTGGTCTTGAGCGGGCGCTCATTTAGCAGTCAGCATAATGATGTGAAAAAATAGTTCAAGGCAAAATTTACATCTTCAAATAGAAGGGGCTGGTTAGTTGGATATATCTGTCGGAATAGCCTCCTGTGGCAGAATGGATCACAATTTCACCCCTCTCACACTTGTTTAATCCTCTGCCAAGCAGCAATAAAACACGATTTGCCTCTTTCCCCTCTCTGGTGGTAACAGCCAGATAACAACGCTCATACAGATCATAACTCGACGAAATGCATAAAATTTCATCCGCCATCGCCGTGGGCAGCACCAGGGCCAGTTGCCCGGTACGGCTCAGCAGGCGATCGCTGGCGGCCAGCAATCCCCTGGGGTCGAGCCCCCCGGTATGACGGGCCAGAGCCCTGGCCGGATCGCGGAGTGTCTGGCCTGCCGGGAAATAGGGCGGGTTGGAGACGATGAGATCGTAAGGGGGGGCGAGGTGATCCTGAATGGCGCTCTCTATGATGGTGACCCGCTCACGCCAGGGGGAGGCCGCCACATTCTCCTGGGCCTGCATGGCTGCATCCATATCCAGTTCCACCCCGTCTATGTGGCAGTCGTTCGTGCTGCGCTGGGCCAGCATCAGGGCGATGAGGCCGCTGCCGGTGCCGATGTCCAGCACCCGGCGGGCGCTGTCGACCGGCGCCCAGGCTCCCAGCAGAATGCCGTCCGTACCGACCTTCATGGCGCAGCGGTCGTGATCGATGTGAAATTGCTTGAACGTGAAACCGTTGTTGCGCCCCATTCGGCCCTCCTCCTGTGCCTGCCCGCGGAAAATGGCCGGCGATTATAGCGGCTAAGCCACAGTCACCATAGGAGCCGGCGGCATAATCGCCTATAATCTGCCGCTTCCTTAATGACCGAGTATTGCCATGAGCCAGTCCTTTGATGATTTCGACCTGAATCCAGCCCTCAGTCGGGCCTTGGCCGAGATGGGTTTCACCCGCCCCACCACCATCCAGCAGATGGTGCTGGAGCCAGCCCTGGACGGCCGCGATATTCTGGCCTCTGCGCCGACCGGAACCGGCAAGACCGCCGCCTTCCTGCTGCCCGCGATGCAGCACCTGCTGGACTTCCCGCGCCGCAAGCCGGGTCCGTGCCGCATGCTGATCCTGACTCCGACCCGCGAGCTCGCGCTGCAGGTGAGTGCTCACGCCAAGGCCCTGGCGGTGCACACCCATCTCAGCATCGAGACCATCATCGGTGGTGTCAGCCATGAAGAGCAGCTGCCTGCCCTGACCAAGACCACCGACATCGTGGTGGCCACCCCGGGCCGTCTGCTCGAGTACATCGAGAAAGAGGAGTTCGAGAGCCACGACATCGAGGTGCTGGTGCTGGATGAAGCGGACCGGATGCTGGACATGGGCTTCATCAAGGACGTGAACCGCATCGTGGAAGAGGCGCGCTACCGCAAGCACACCATGCTCTTCTCCGCCACCCTGGAAGGGGCCGGCCTCGAGAAGTTTGCGAGCGAGATCCTCAAAGACCCGGTTGAGCTGCACGCCGAGCCGCCCCGCAGCGAGCGCCGCCCCATCACCCAGTGGATCCACCTGGCCGATGATGCCGCCCACAAGCTGGCTCTGCTGGTGCACATCCTGAAAAACCCGGAGACCCAGAAGGCCATCATCTTCGTCAAGACCCGTGAGCGACTGGCGGAGCTTTCCGGCCAGTTGCAGGCGGCAGGCGTGCCCTGTGCCTGGATCCGTGGCGAGATGGAGCAGGCCAAGCGCATCGAGTCTATCCGCAAGTTCCATGAAGGGGAGGTGCCCTTCCTCATCGCCACTGACGTGGCCGCCCGCGGTATCGACCTGCCGAACGTCAGCCATGTCATCAACTACGACATGCCCTACGGCGCGGATGTCTATGTGCACCGCATCGGTCGTACCGGTCGTGCCGGCAACCGTGGCTGCGCCATCAGCCTGGTGGAAGCCCACGACATGGCCATGGTCGCCAAGATCGAACGCTACACCGAGGAGCGCCTCAAGCGCCGGGTGATCGATGAGCTGCGCCCCAGACACAAGGAAGCGCGGGTGCCGGTGAAGAAGAAAAAGCCGAAGGATGCCAAGAAGTCGGCAAAGAAGAAAAAGAAGTAATGCCCTCGAGCACAGTTGAAACGGCCATCCCAGGATGGCCGTTTTGCTGTCTGCTGCCTGGGGAGTGGCCTGAGAGAGGCGCAGAAAAAAGCCGACGCAAGGACGTCGGCCAACAAAAAGTGCTTACAACAGAGGATTCACAGAGTCAGACCCGAGGATCTCCGACTTGGTTCCCTTGAATGTGTAATTAATTTTCAGCGCGCTTGAACATCAGGGTATTGGCGTCGGACTCTTCCGGTACGAAGTAGTAGCCGTCGGCATTGAAACCGGTCAGCTGTTCCACCCGGGTGAGCCGATGCTTGATGATGTGGCGTGCCATCATGCCGCGGGCCTTCTTGGCGTAGAAGCTGATGATCTTGAACTGGCCGTTCTTCTCGTCCTTGAAGACCGGGGTGATGATGCGCCCCTGCAGGGCTTTCGGGCGCACCGACTTGAAATACTCGTCGGAGGCGAGGTTGATCAGCACGTCGTCCCCCTGGGCTGCCAGCGCCTTGTTCAGGTGCGCTGTGATGATGTCGCCCCAGAACTGGTAGAGGTCCTTGCCGCGCGGGTTCTCCAGCCTAATCCCCATCTCCAGGCGGTAGGGCATCATGAGGTCAAGCGGCCGCAGCACGCCATAAAGGCCGGAGAGCATGCGCAGGTGGGTCTGGGCGAAGTCGAGGTCGGCCTCGCTGAAATCTTCTACGGCCAGACCGGTGTAGACGTCCCCCTTGAAGGCCAGCAGCGCCTGGCGGGCGTTGGCCGGCGTGAAGTCAGGCTGCCACTCGGCAAAGCGGGCGGCGTTGAGGCCGGCGAGCTTGTCGCTGATCTTCATCAGGCTGGCGATCTGGTCCGGGCTCAGTTGACGAGCCCGGGTGATCAGTGCTGCGGAGTGGTCCAGCAGTTCGGGTTGGGTGAAACGGGAGGTCACCAGGGGTGACTCGTAATCCAGCGTCTTGGCCGGGGAAACCACAATCAGCATAACGGTCCTTTACTAGCGGTGACGCACGCCCCTCATTCATCCAGGGTCACGTTGTCGAGAGTGCCTGCGCCCAGCTGCTCGCGACCCGACAGCTTGATGAGCAGTCGCAGGTCGTTGGCGGAGTCGGCATGGGCAAGGGCCTCACTGTAGCCAATTTGGCCGGCGCAGAACAGGGTGAACAGCGCCTGATCGAAGGTCTGCATGCCGAGCTCGCCGGATTTGGTCATCACCTCCTTGAGTCTGTGCATCTCTCCCTTGCGGATGATGTCGGTGACGAGCGGGGTGTTGAGCAGGATCTCGAAGGCGGCGACCCGGCGCTGCCCGTGAGCGGAGGGGAGCAGCTGCTGGGCGACGATGGCGCGCAGGTTGAAGGAGAGATCGAACAGGAACTGGCGGTGCTTCTCCTGGGGGACCAGATGCAGGATGCGATCCAGCGCCTGGTTGGCATTGTTGGCGTGCAAGGTGGCGAGGCAGAGGTGCCCCGTCTCGGCGAACTGGATGGCGAACTCCATGGTCTCCTGGGAGCGGATTTCACCGATGAGGATGACATCCGGGGCCTGGCGCAGGGAGTTTTTGAGGGCGACATCGAAGGATGCGGTGTCGATCCCCACCTCCCGCTGGGTCACCAGACAGCGATCGTGCTGATGGACGAACTCCACCGGATCCTCCACCGTCAGGATGTGGCCGTCACCGTGCTGGTTGCGAAAGCCGATCATGGCCGCCTGGGTGGTGGACTTGCCGGCGCCAGTGGCGCCGACGAAGAGCACCAGCCCGCGTTTGGCCATGGCGACCTCCTGCAGGATGGGGGGCAGCACCAGCTCGTCAAAGGTGGGGATGCGGGTCTCGATGCGGCGCAGCACCATGCCCGGCATATCCTGTTGCCAGAAGGCGCTGACCCGAAAGCGCCCCAGCGAGCCTCGCTGGATGGCGTAGTTGGCCTCGCGGGTGTGCAGGAAGCGCTCGAAGTGGGTCTCGTCCAGGCTCTCCCTGATCAACGCCAGCGCCGTCGTCTTGTCGAGGGGAGCCGGCCTGAGCGACACCAGACGCCCGTTGACCTTGAGGGTCGGGGGGGCATCGACCGTGATGAAGAGATCCGAGCCCTTTTGTTCAACCAGTGCGGCGAGCAGAACATCCATGTTCATGGCGACTCCTTGGGTGTGCGAGCTTAAATGGTATTGGGATCGACCGCCTTGGCCTTGGCATCGAGGGAGGCGACGACCCCCCGGTTGACCAGCTGCTTGAGGCTCTGGTCCATGGTCTGCATGCCGTGGGTCATCCCGGTCTGGATGACGGAATAGAGCTGGGCCACCTTGTCTTCCCGGATGAGGTTTCGCACCGCCGGGATCCCCAGCATGATCTCGTGGGCCGCCACCCGGCCGCCACCGATACGCTTGAGCAGGGTCTGGGAGATGACCGCCCGCAGGGATTCGGAGAGCATGGATCGCACCATGTCCTTCTCCGAGCCGGGGAAGACGTCGATGATACGGTCGATGGTCTTGGCGGCCGAGGAGGTGTGCAGGGTGCCAAACACCAGGTGACCGGTTTCGGCGGCGGTCATGGCGAGACGGATGGTTTCGAGGTCCCGCATTTCACCTACCAGGATGATATCCGGGTCTTCCCGCAGGGCCGAGCGCAGGGCGTTGCTGAAGCTCTTGGTGTCGCGGTGTACTTCCCGCTGGTTCACCAGGCAGCGCTTGTTCTCGTGCACGAATTCGATGGGGTCCTCGATGGTGAGGATGTGGTGGTGGAAGTTGTCATTGATGTAATCGACCATGGCGGCCAGGGTGGTGGATTTGCCCGAGCCGGTGGGCCCAGTCACCAGTACCAGGCCGCGAGGGTACTCCGCTATCTTGCGAAATATCTCCGGCGCCCCCAGATCGTCCAGGGTCAGAACAGTGCTCGGGATGGTACGAAACACCGCGCCCGAGCCGCGCGCCTGCTGGAAGGCATTGACCCGAAAGCGTGCCATGCCGGGTACTTCGAAGGAGAAGTCCACCTCGAAGTTCTCCTCCAGCTCCTTGCGCTGGTGGTCATTCATGATGTCGTAAATGAGGGCATGGACTTCCCGGTGATCCAGGGCGGGCAAATTGATCTTGCGAACCTCCCCATCAACCCTGATCATCGGGGGGACCCCGGCCGAGAGGTGTAGATCCGAGGCCTTATGCTTTACACTGAATGCCAATAACTCTGTGATATCCATAGATTTGTTATTCTCCCATCACAAGATTACGAACGAAATATGAGCCAGATTGCCCAGCACCTGCTTCAGGTAAAGGAACGTATTGTAGAGGCTGCCCGGCGTGTTGGCCGCAGCCCAGATCACATCCAGTTGCTTGCTGTCAGCAAAACCAAGCCGCTGGGGGACATTCAGGCTGCCTATGCCGCCGGCCAGCGGCGCTTTGGCGAATCCTACGCCCAGGAGGCCGCGCTCAAGATTGATGCCTTGCGCGAGCAGAACGCCTGTACAGACATAGAGTGGCACTTTATCGGCCCGCTGCAATCGAACAAGTCCAAGCTGGTGGCGGAGCGGTTCGACTGGGTTCAAAGTGTCGATCGCGACAAGCTCATCGAACGCCTCAACAACCAGAGACCGAGTGGGCTCGCGCCGCTAAATATCTGTCTGCAAATCAATATTAGCGGAGAGAGCAGCAAATCCGGTACGTCGGAGCAAGAGATTTTCCGCCTGGCCTCCCTGGTGGCCCAGAGCGAGCGGCTGCGGCTGCGCGGCCTGATGGCCATCCCCGAGCATACCCGCGACGAGGGGGTGCTCGCGGCCCAGATGGCGCGCATGCAGGCTCTGTTCACCGAACTTGCGCAACAATACCCGAACGTCGACACCCTTTCGATGGGGATGACCGAGGATCTTGAGCCTGCCATTGCCCACGGCAGCACCATGGTGCGGGTCGGGACCGCCATCTTCGGGGCCCGTGACTATTCATGAGCAAGAGCTGGGGCGAGAAACATCCCGGTCGTGCTTTTTTTCAGGTAAACAGGCGCGTGTGATGCTGTCAGCCCGCACAGGCTGGGTCGGCATCCGCTGCGATGTCAGTAACAGGAGTGTTTGATGCAGCAGAGAACCCTCGCCTTCATCGGGGCAGGCAACATGAGCCGCAGTATCATTGCCGGCCTCATCCAGGCGGGTTACCCGGCAGAGCGTATCATCGCCGCCAATCCCAGCCGCCCCAAGCTGGACGAACTGGCCAGCCAGTTCGGCATCCGTATCACTCAGGACAACGCCGAGGCGGCCCGGGAGGCCGAGGTGATCGTGCTGGCGGTCAAGCCCCAGCTGATGGCGGGCATGCTGACGGCGCTGGTGGCCGAGCTTGGCTCGCTGGATGGCAAGTTGCTCATCTCCATCGCTGCCGGCATTCGCGTCGCACGCTTGCAGGAGATGGCAGGCGGTCACGATCGCATCATTCGCACCATGCCCAACACCCCCTCCTTGCTGGGGCTGGGGATGACCGGGCTCTATGCACAGCCCGCCATCGGGCAGGCCGATCGGGCGGTGGCCGAACAGATGATGCAATCCGTGGGCAAGACCCTCTGGGTGGAGCAGGAGGCCGGCATCAACGGCGTCATTGCGGCGGCGGGCAGTGCACCGGCCTACTTCTTCCTGTTCATGCAGGCGATTGCCGAGGAGGCCGAGGCCATGGGCTTTACGCCGGAGCAGGCCCGCCTGCTGGTGCAGCAAACCGCCCTGGGGGCGGCCGCCATGGTGGAGCAGAATCCCGAGCTGTCGCTGCAGACCCTGCGCGAGCAGGTGACCAGCAAGGGCGGGACCACGGCCGAGGCCGTCAAGACATTCCAGGAGCAGGGGCTGATGCCGCTGACCGCAAGAGCCATGCAGGCGGCCGTTACCCGGGCCGGCGAAATGGAAACCCTTTTCTGAATCCCTTTTAGCAAGGAGCCCGGATGAACACGGCTTACTTTTTGATTAACACTGTCTTTGATCTCTACCTCATGGTGGTGCTGCTGCGGGTCTGGCTGCAGTGGGCGCGGGCCGACTTCTACAACCCCATGAGCCAGATGGTGGTCAAGCTGACCAACCCGCTGGTGGTGCCCCTGCGCCGCGTCATCCCGGGTTTTGGCGGGCTGGACATGGCCTCTGTGCTGCTGGCGCTGCTGATCGCCTTTGGCAAATTGGTCCTGCTCAAGAGCATGAATGTGCTGCAGGCGGACTGGCTCACTCTCTGTCTGTTTGCGACGCTCACCGTGCTGAAGAAGGCGGGTTCCATGATCTTCTGGATCCTGCTTATCCGCGCCATCCTGAGCTGGGTCAGCCAGGGTCGCAACCCCATTGAATACGTGATGCACCAGCTCACTGAACCCTTCCTGGCCCCCATTCGCCGCATCCTGCCTGCATTGGGCGGGCTGGATCTCTCCGTGCTGGTCGCCTTCATCGCGCTGCAGGCCATCAACTACCTGATGGGGGATCTGTTCGGCCAGTTGTGGTGGATGATCTGATGCCCGCCGTCCTGCTGGAAGGGGACGAGCTGGTGTTGCATCTGATGATCCAGCCCAAGGCGAGCCGGGATCAGATCATCGGATTGCACGGTGACGAGTTGAAAGTGGCCATCACGGCACCGCCGGTGGATGGTCAGGCCAACAGTCACCTGATCAAGTACCTGGCCAAGCAGTGCAAGGTGGCCAAGGGGCAGGTTCGCATCCTGCGGGGGGAGCTGGGTCGGCACAAGACGGTCGCCATCGACGCGCCAAAGCAGATCCCCGCCGAGATTGCCGCTCTGCTCGATAATCAGGGTTGATACGAGAGGGATGACATCATGAAAACAGCCTGGATGAGTTGCCTGCTGGCACTCCTGATGACGCTGCCGCTGCGGGCTGAGCAGATGCAGGAGCTGGGCCCCTGGAAAGTGCACTACAGCGCGTTCAACTCCAGCTTCCTCACCCCCGAGGTAGCCAGGACCTATGGCCTGGAGCGCAGCCGCTATAACGGCATCGTCAATATCGCGGTGCAGAACAAGCAGGGGGTGGCACAGGCGGTGGGGATCAGCGGCGAAGCCCGCAATCTGACCGGCACCCTTCGCACCCTGAATTTTCAGGAGGTGAAAGAGGGGAATGCCATCTATTACCTGGCAGTGCTGCCCTATCGCAATGAGGACACCTACCAGTTCACCCTGAAGATCATGGGGGAGGGGCAGCAGCAGACGCTGACCTTCCAGCAGACCTTCTACGTCGACTAGATTGCAGGGTGAATGCAGATGCCCTGCCCCCACGGGGGCGGGGCATTTTTTTGCCCGGTGAACCTGTGCTCGACGTCAGTGGCTGGCCAGGGGATAGGTAAACAGGGCCAGGTGGGCGAAGTTGAACAGGAAGTGGAGCAGGATGGCGATACTGAGGCGCCCGCTCAGCTGGAACGCCAGGCCATAGCAGGCCCCCGCCAGCGCGGCGAACAACACCAGCAACGGGCCACCGGCAAGATGGGCTGCGCCGAACAGCAGGCTGGCGACCAGGAGACCTGCCCAGGGCGTGCTTCGGCTTGCCACCCCTTGCTGGATGCATCCCCGGAACAGCGCTTCTTCCGCCACACAGGTGAACAGCAGGTTGTTGAACGCGAACAGCCACCACCAGTGGGGCAGTCCCGCTTCGGGTTTGAGGGCGCCCAGTTGCCAGGCGGTGATGAGCAGGGCCGCGAGCGGCAGGATGAGCAGGGCCAGCGGCCGCCAGCGCATCGTTCCACCCGGGCCGAGCAGGCCGGGGATGGCCAGCAGCAGGGCGAAGAAAATGAGCGGCTTGTCCAGATTGAGGTAGAGGGTGAAGGGCACGCTGGCCGGGCCCGCCTGTACCTTGTCGAGCACCCTGAGATTGTCAAAGCCGGGCACCAGATGCAGCGTCAGGGCGAGGGACCACAGCAGGATCAGCGTCAGTGCGACGCCGCGCCAGGGTGGGGGCAGGGTGGGGGTGCGCCAGGCCAGCAGCAGACCGGCGAGGCTGACAAGAGCGGCGAGGGGCGCGAGTCGCTCAAGCCAGAGGGCGGTGAGCAGGGCAAGTCCCAGCAGGAGCATGCCGGGCCTGGTCCGGCGGGCGAGGCAGCAGAGTACGGCGAGCCCCAGGACGAGCCAGATGAGGATATCGGGGTGTGGTAACATCGAGTCTCCTTGTATGAATGAAGGGCGCACCTTAACGATCCCCATGGTCTGGTTCAAGGAAAAGGGACTGGCCGGCAGAAGACGCGCAATGAAAAGCCGGAGCTGGGCTCCGGCTTGGGCGGCGGCAAGATGTCACCGAGAGAGGCGATGGCCTTCCCGTATCAGCGACCGGACTCGGCGATGACCCGGGCGATGATGTCGGCGCGTTTGCTGGCTTCCAGCTCGCCCAGGGCGATGAGACCGGCCTTGAAGATGACGTTCTTCGGCAGACTGACGTCATCCAGAGTGGTGATGGCCTCGACGTGCATGCCGTTCAGGCGGCTGGCATCGCGCGGGCTCAGGTTGACCTGGGTGTTCAGCACCTGCTTGCCCTTCTTCTTGGGCTGGGCGGGTTTCTTCGGTTGATCCAGCTCGTCTTCCGGCAGTTCGTCATCAAAATCGTAAATGGACATAGTCAATCCTGTTGGGTTGCAAGGGGCATGCTCGCCCGAATGGGGGTAATCAGCCCATATCCTCGTTGCGGATAAAGGCGCGCCAGGAGCCGAGTACCTGGGCAAAATCTTCCAGCCCGCACATGGCCAGCTGTTCATCATCGTAGTAGGCGAGATCGTCGAGATCCTCGTCCTGCTCGATATTGAGGACATTGGCCTTCACCTCGGCTTCCTCGTGGGTCAGCAGCAGGGAGTAGTCGCCCCCCAGCAGCCGGTATTCGGTGCGGGCCCGGCTGGAGAGCTGGTCGATGATGGCGAACAGCTCGTCGAGCTTCTCCTCGTCCTTGCCTACCTCGTCGATCAACCACTGGCCGATGGCTTCATGGCCCATGGAGAACCGGGCGCGATAGCCACCGAACGGGTCGCGGCGAAATTCATAATCCATAGCGGAGTCCATATCGGAGGGTGAAACCACCACGGCGCAAAGCGGCATGATGCCGGATCCTTGATCCATGGTGGGGCACTGATAGCGTAAAGTGGCCTATTCTAGCGATCCCCCCCGCGCTTGTCTTGATGATGTGGGATCTTTAACGGGTGATCCCGGTGATGGCGCACGCCGGGGACCCTGTCAACGAATGGTATGGAGAGGCAATGCAGCTCAACGACGCGCTCGCGCATCAGATAGTCAGCCGGGCGATGAAGATCCTCTCGTTCTCGGTCAACGTCATGGATGAGCGGGGACTCATCATTGCGTCCGGCAATCCGGAGCGGCTGCACCAGCGCCACGAGGGGGCCGTGCTGGCCCTGACCGAGAACCGGGTGGTGGAGATAAGCGAGGCCACCGCCCGGGAGCTCAAGGGAGTGAGGCCTGGCATCAACCTGCCCATCGCCTATCAGGGGGAGCTGCTCGGCGTCATCGGCATCTCGGGGGATCCGGACATCGTGCGTGCTTACGCCGAGCTGGTGCGCATGACCGCCGAGCTCATCCTGGAACAGGCGGCACTCACCGAGCAGTTGCAGTGGGACAAGCGCCACAAGGAGGAGCTGGTGTTGCAGCTCATTCGCGGCGAAGGGCGGGCCGATCAACTGCAACAGGTGGCCCGCTTCCTCGAGCTGGATCTCGCCCAGCCCCGGGTGGTGGCCGTGCTGGCGCTGGAGGAGGCCGAGCCCGCCCAGGTGAGGGAGCTGGTTCACCTGCTGGAAAACCCGGAGCGGGACAACCTGGTGGCCATCAACGGCCTGGACGAGATAGTGGTGCTCAAACCCGCCCAGCTCAGCGACGGCGTCTGGCAGTCGGCGCAGGAGCGCAGCCGGATCCGGCAGCTGCTCTCCCGTATTCCCCATTTCAAGGTTCGCATCGGTGTGGGTGATTACTTCGCCGGCATCCCCGGGCTGGCGCTCTCCTACCAGACGGCGCGAGACACCTTGCGCCGTGGCATGCGCCAGTCGCCCCGCAAGCAGGTCTATTTCTTCGAGGATTACCGGCTTTCAGTGCTGCTCGGCACCCTGGCGGACTCCTGGCAGGCGGATCAGCTACGGGCTCCGCTGCAAAAGCTGGCGCAGGAGGACACAAAGGGAACGCTGCAAAAGACGCTGCGCCAATATTTCTTGCAGGATTGTGATCTGCATCCCTGTGCCGAAGCCCTGTTCATTCACCCCAACACCCTGCGTTATCGACTGACCCGGATAGAGCAGATAACCGGCTTGAATTTCAACAAGTTAGATGACAAGTTTCTGCTCTATCTCGGGCTCAGTCTCGATAGCTGATTTGTCTTTTCCAACAAAAATACAAGGCCGGTAAATGCTTTTTTTGGTTTTATGGCCAAAGCATTCCAGGCGGGGATCCCCATAATGGCGCCACTCATTACAACAACAAGGTGCCCGTCATGATCCCAGTCTCCGCGCTCGGCGCGCTCGCCGCGCTTTCCATCGCCATCTTCCTCATCCTGAAGAAGGTGCCGCCCGCTTACGGCATGATTGTCGGTGCCCTGGCCGGTGGCCTGATCGGTGGCGCCGACCTGACCCAGACCGTCGCCCTGATGATCGGCGGCGCCCAGGGGATCACCACGGCGGTGATGCGGATCCTGGCGGCGGGTGTGCTGGCCGGGGTGCTCATCGAATCGGGCGCCGCCACCACCATCGCCGAGACCATCGTCAAGAAACTCGGCGAAACCCGCGCCCTGCTGGCCCTGGCGCTGGCCACCCTGATCCTGACAGCGGTCGGCGTCTTCGTGGACGTGGCCGTCATCACGGTCGCCCCCATTGCGCTGGCCATCGCCCGCCGTGCCGATCTCTCCAAGGCGGCCATCCTGCTGGCGATGATAGGCGGTGGCAAGGCGGGCAACGTCATGTCTCCCAACCCCAACGCCATCGCGGCAGCCGATGCCTTCCACCTGCCTCTCACCTCGGTGATGGCGGCGGGCATCATTCCCGGCCTGTTCGGTCTGGTGATGGCCTACTGGCTCGCCAAGCGCCTCAACAACCGGGGCAGCAAGGTGGCCGCCGATGAGGTGGTGAGCTTTGACGGTGCCAAGTTGCCCGGCTTTGCCGCCGCCATCAGTGCGCCCCTGGTCGCCATCCTGCTGCTGGCCCTGCGTCCCATCGCCGGCATCGTGGTGGACCCGCTCATTGCGCTGCCCCTCGGCGGCCTGGTGGGGGCCCTGATGATGGGCAAGTTCGGCAAGGTGAACCAGTTTGCCGTCTCGGGCCTGGCCCGCATGGCGCCGGTGGCCATCATGCTGCTGGGGACGGGTACCCTGGCGGGCATCATCGCCAACTCCGGCCTGAAAGATGTGCTCATCAGCGGCCTGACCGCCTCTGGTCTGCCCTCCTATCTGCTGGCCCCCATCTCCGGTGCCCTGATGTCGCTGGCGACCGCCTCGACCACGGCCGGGACCGTGGTGGCCTCCAACGTGTTCAGCGCCACTCTGATTGAACTGGGGATCAGCAGCCTGGCAGGGGCCGCCATGATCCACGCCGGCGCCACCGTGTTTGACCATATGCCCCACGGCTCCTTCTTCCATGCCACCGGCGGCAGCGTCCACATGGGCGTCGGCGAGCGGCTCAAGCTCATCCCATACGAAACCGCGGTCGGTCTGACCATCGCCGTTGTCTCCACCCTGATGTTTGGCGTGTTTGGCCTCGCCTAAGGAACTGATATGAAAATTGTGATCGCCCCCGATTCATTCAAGGAGAGCCTGAGCGCCATGGCGGTGGCCGATGCCATTGAGGCCGGTTTCAAGCAGGTGCTGCCGGATGCCACCTACGTCAAGCTGCCCATGGCCGATGGCGGCGAGGGGACGGTGCAGTCTCTGGTGGATGCCACCGGTGGTCGCATCCTGCCGGTCGAGGTGACCGCCCCCCTCGGCAACAGGGTGCAGGGCTTCGTGGGCCTGCTGGGGGATGGCAAGCGCGCCGTCATCGAGATGGCGGCGGCCTCCGGCCTCCATCTGGTGGCGCCCGAGCTGCGCAATCCGCGGCTCACCTCCAGTGTCGGCACCGGGGAGCTGATCCTGGCCGCGCTGGAGATGGGGGTGAACCACCTCATCCTCGGCATCGGCGGCAGCGCCACCAATGACGGCGGTGCCGGCATGATCCAGGCACTCGGCGGCAAGCTCCTGAAAGCAGATGGTACCCCCATTGCGCCGGGCGGTGCCGGTCTTGCCGAGCTGGCCACCATCGACCTGAGCGGGCTGGATCCCCGTCTGAGCGGACTCACCATCGAGGTGGCCTGCGACGTGGACAATCCGCTGTGCGGCCCCAAAGGGGCGTCCGCCGTGTTCGGTCCGCAGAAGGGGGCAACTCCCGAGATGGTGGCCGAGCTGGATGCCAATCTGGCCCGTTACGCGGACTGCATCGAGCAGGCGCTTGGCAAGCAGGTGAAGGAGATCCCGGGAACGGGGGCCGCAGGCGGCATGGGGGCAGCCCTGGTGGGGCTGCTCGGCGCCGAGCTCAAACCCGGCATCCGGATCGTCATAGAGGCGCTGAACCTGGCCGAGGCGGTGGCCGATGCGGATCTGGTCATCACCGGCGAGGGCCGCATCGACAGCCAGACCATCCACGGCAAGACGCCCATCGGGGTGGCTCGCTGTGCCAAGCAGTTCGGCAAGCCGGTGATCGGCATCGCCGGATGCCTCACCGATGACTGCGGCGTGGTGCATGAGCACGGGCTGGATGCGGTGTTCGCCGTGGTCAATCGGGCCATGTCCCTGCCGGAGGCGCTGGCCACCGCCACCACCAACCTGCAGCTCACGGCTCGCAACGTGGCGGCTCTCTACCTGCTGCGCAAATGACCCTCTCTCCTGGCCGATGCGGTGCATCGGCCTGACCCTGCCCCGTGCAGCAGAGTGAGCGGCCCGGCGTGGCACCTCTGACGCACTTGCCGATCCTTGGGTCGGCTTTTTTTGTTATCCTGCTGTCTTTCATATGGTTTTTGTATTCTGAGAAGGGGCTTTGCGGCATAGTGATCTCCCGACAGTGAGGGAGCCACGAGAAACAAGGCCCGCCTGAGGGAGGGCTTCCCATTCCGGGGGGCAATATGCGAGGAGCGAGCCATGATCCTGCTGACCCTGGGGGTGGTGTTGTTCACCCTGACTCATCTTTACCCCTGTTTCGCGGCACAGCACCGCGCCCGTCTGCGGGAGCGGCTGGGGGAGAACCGCTACAAGGGGCTCTTCTCGCTGCTGGTGTTCGTCGCCATCGGCTGCATCCTCGCAGGCTGGCGCAGTGCCAGCCCCATGCCCCTCTATTTTCTGCCTGTCTGGGGCCCCACCCTGGTGATGGGGATCATGCCGATCGCCCTTGTCCTGCTGTGTGCGGGGCAGGGGGCGAACCATTTCCGCCGTTGGCTGGTGCATCCCCAGCTGCTCGGGGTGATGCTCTGGTCGGGGGCCCATCTGGCGGTGAACAGCGAGGCGCGTTCTCTGGTGCTGTTTGGCGGGCTCGGTCTCTGGGCACTCATCAGCATCGTCTGGATTTCGATGCGGGAGTGGGGCCGTCACCCCCGTGCCGCCGCCACCTGGCAGGGGACGGGGATCAGTCTGGGGGCGGGGCTGGCCCTCACGGCTCTGCTTATCTTCTGGGGACACGGCTGGCTGACCGGGATCCCCCTGCACTGATCCCTGAACCAGATTCCGGGGTCTTGCGTATGATGGACAAAACAATGGGAGTCACGTCGATGAAATGGTTCACCCTGCTGCTGATGCTCGGCTCGGGCGCGGTCTCCGCCGCCTGCCCCGATTACTTCAACGTGGAGATGCGGGAGCTCAACAGCACCCAGCGCCACAACCTCTGCCAGTTGACCGAGGGCAAGGTGGTGCTGGTGGTCAACACCGCCTCCTACTGCGGTTACAGCGGTCAGTTCCGGGATCTGGAAGCCCTCTATCAGGGCTACAAGGAGAAGGGACTGATGGTGCTGGGCTTCCCCTCCAACGATTTCTGGCAGGAGGCGGGCAACGAAAACAAAACCGCCGAGGTGTGCCGCCGGGACTACGGGGTGACCTTCCCCATGTTCAACCGGGTGGCGGTGCGGGGTTCGGATGCAGTGCCGCTGTTCAAGGGGCTGGCCGCGGCTGCCGACGGTGATGCGCCCAACTGGAACTTCCACAAGTACCTGGTCGGGCGGGACGGCAAGCTGATTGCGAGCTATGGCGCCAACCAGAATCCGTCGGATGATCCTCTCAAACAGCAGATCATCGATGCCCTGGGGCACTGACCCTACCCCATGGCGGGCCACTCTGGAATAATGCGGCCCCGCCATCCACTCCGGTGACACCGTGCTGCAACGTCTTCCCCAAATGGTGATCTTCGATGCCCTGGTTCGTGAACAGGGCATCTCGGCGGCTGCGCGCCGCCTCGGGGTCTCCAAATCCCACATCAGCAAGCAGCTCGCCCTGCTGGAAACCGCGCTCGGCGCCCAGCTGGTACAGCGCACTACCCGCCGTTTCGGGCTCACCGAACTGGGTCAGGAGTATGCCCGCCACTGCCGCGCTCTGGTGGCGGTGGCGCTGGAGGCGGAATCCATGGTGGCGGAGCGCCGTGGCAAGGTGAGCGGCGTGCTCCATCTGGGGGTTGGTCAATCCTTCGGGCGATTGCACGTGATCCCGCGCCTCAAGGCGTTTCAGGCACGTTATCCGGATCTGGAGCTGGAGGTGTCCCTGTTCGATCACCGCACCAATCTGGTGGATGAGGGGCTGGATCTCTGGATCACCACCTACGAGGACAAACCCGAGTCCCTGGTAGGGCAGCGACTGGCAGACATTGGTTTCGTGCTGGTGGCCTCGCCGGATTATCTGCTGAGTCACGGCACGCCACTGCACCCCAGGGATCTGGCCCATCACAATTGCATCACCTACCAGAGCCGGGAGCGGCGCTACCACGAGTGGTCATTTCGCCAGGGCAAGGAGCGCCAGACGGTGCAGGTGGCGGGCAACTATCGGGTGGATCTGGCGGAAGCGGTGCGGGACGCCGCCCTGGCCGGGCTCGGCATCGCCTATGTGGCCAACTACCTGCTGGACAAGGAGCTGCAATCTGGTCAGCTCATCCCTCTGCTGCCCCAGTGGCAACCGAACCAGAAGATGGCGGTGCACGCCGTCTATGCCAGGCGAGAGCATCTGGATCCCAAGATCCGCCTCTTCATCGACTTCCTCAAGGAGAGCTTCGGACCCGGGCCCTACTGGGCGCAGCGACTCGCACCCTGGCTCGGGGGGAAATTGTCCGGCACCGAGGAATAATCGTTTCCATACAAGAACACTGGCGTGAGTGCGGTTTCAAAGTTGTGTCAAATCAGTCAGTTGGCGCAACCGATATCGTGCAAACGTTTTTGCTAACAGGGTTGTAACCCGGCGGGGTTGCGGCGGTGAGGGGAGGGGAGCAGAATCCGCGCCCATCTTCAGCCTCACTGGATGGAATCCCCCATGATTGCCCTGCTTGGTATCCTGAGCATCCTGGCCCTGGCCGCACTCTGCTCTGATAATCGTCGTCGTATCCCGTTGCGAACAGTGGGCTTTGCTCTCTGCCTGCAAGTGCTCTTCGCCGCCCTGGTGCTCTGGCTGCCCGCCGGTCAACAGGTCTTGAACGGTGTCAGCGAGAGCGTCAGCAGCGTCATCGGCTACGGCCAGGAGGGGATTGCCTTCCTGTTCGGGGATCTGGCCAAGTTCAAACTCGGTTTCATCTTCGCCTTCAACGTGCTGCCGGTGATCATCTTCTTCTCCGCGCTGATCGCCATCCTCTATCACATCGGCCTGATGCCCAAAGTGATCGCCCTGCTCGGCGGCGGCCTGCAGAAATTGCTGGGCACCGGCCGCGCCGAGAGCCTCTCTGCCACCGCCAACATCTTCGTCGGCATGGTGGAAGCGCCGCTGGTGGTCAAACCCTATCTCTCCAGGATGTCCGATTCCCAGTTCTTTGCGGTGATGAGCTGCGGGCTGGCCTCGGTAGCCGGCGGCACCCTGGTGGGCTACGCCAGCATCGGGGTCGAGCTGAAATACCTGATTGCGGCGGCCTTCATGTCCGCCCCTGCCGGGCTTGCCATGGCCAAGATCTTGGTGCCGCCCGCCGCGCAAGAGGAAGATCACCACGAAGACGTGGAGATCCCCCGCGCCACCAACGTCATTGAAGCGGCCGCCGATGGCGCCATGGCGGGTCTCAACATCGCCGTCGCCGTGGGGGCGACCCTGCTGGCCTTCGTCGGCGTGATCGCCCTGCTCAACGGCCTGCTGGGCTGGGCCGGCGACCTGGTGGGGCTGGAGCTGAGCTTCCAGATCATCCTGGGCTGGCTGTTTGCCCCCGTCTCCTGGCTCATCGGCGTCCCCTGGGATCAGGCCCAGGCGGCCGGTGCCCTGATCGGCACCAAGATCGTCATCAACGAGTTCGTCGCCTTCATCGCCCTGGTGCAGGATCAGACCCTGAACGAGTCGAGCAAGGCCATCGTCACCTTCGCCCTGTGCGGTTTCGCCAACATCTCTTCCATGGCGATCCTCATCGGCGGCCTGGGGGCCATGGTGCCGGAGCGCAAGTCCTTCATCGCCCGCTACGGCATGCGCGCCATCCTGGCGGGGGTGTTGGCAAACCTGATGAGCGCCTCCCTGGCAGGCTTGTTCCTCGCCCTCTGATAGACCCTGGAAGTCAGCACCTTCCGGTCATTGCCCGCTTCGGCGGGCTTTTTTGCACCCGCTTGCAGGCAAAAAAAGCGCCTCTGGGGAGGCGCGGGGAAAAGACAGATTGGAAGCGTCACATGGGTGCCACCTGAATGAGGGATGAGCCGTCCCATCCAAGTGTGAAGCCATGATGCCTGATACTCTCTGAAGCGCTTCTGAGGCGATTCTTCATACTGTGTTCATTTTCAAAATGCTGCTGCAATGTGATTTTTAAATAATTGATGCTGAAATAAAATAAATAATCAGTGATTTATTTTGCTGTACAGCTCAAAGGAAAGATGAATCGGGGCGGTGGGCATGCTCCTGCCATGGGGCGGATCCGGCGGCAGATTATCCCGGTGCAGGCTCAACACATCACGCAACCATACTGCCAGATGGCAAGCAACCAGCATGTGATGGAGATGCTGTCCGTCATGGGCAGTGCAACGCCGCCTGCGGTCTGCTGTTGGGCCCAGCAACTCGTATGTGATGAAGATGCCGCTCGTCAGAGGATCCGCGCGAGTGGCCTGCGGTCTGTGGTGCCTGCACCCGCAACCCGCATTTGACAGGAGTAGCACCCTTTCATGGGGTCAGCGCGAAGTGGTCTGCGGTCTCCTGCTCCAGTGCCAGCAACCAGCGCTTGATGGGGATGCCTCCCCCGTAGCCGGTCAGTTCACCGCTGCGCCCTATGACCCTGTGGCAGGGCACTATGATGCTGAGGGGATTGCGGCCGTTGGCGGCGCCTACTGCCCGCACGGCCCTGGGGTTGCCGATGGCCTCTGCAATCTGGAGGTAGCTGACGGTCTCGCCGTAGGGAATGTCGCACAACGCCTGCCACACGGCCTGCTGGAATGGTGTGCCCGTGGCGGCCAGGGGGAGATCGAAGCGCCGCAGGCGGCCGGCAAAGTAGGCGGAAAACTGCTCGACGAAGGGGGCCAGGGCGGCATCATCCCGCTGCCACTCCGGTTGCGGCAGGACGGGGCGCTCCCCTTGCACGAATTCCACGTGGCGCAGCCCGGCCCCATCGATGGCGATGAGCAGGGGCCCCTTGGCACATTCACAAAAGCTGTACTGCATTCTCTTGTCCTCGGGGTTGTGGCAGGTCACTCCAGCACGGGCTTGCCGCGGGTGGATTTGATCTCTCCCTTGCGTTTCTTGGCATCGACCCGCTTGCGTTGGGAGCTGCGGGTCGGCTTGGTGGCGTGGCGGGCCTTGGGGCGCCAGGCGGCTTTTTTCAGCAGCTCGGTCAGGCGGCTCATGGCCTCCTTGCGATTCATGTCCTGGCTGCGATGGGTCTCGACACGGATCTGGATGAAGCCGTCGTGAACCCGGTTGTCGCTGAGCCGCTCCAGTCCCTCCTTGTAGAGCGGCGGCAGGCTGGGGGAGTCGCGATAATCGAAGCGCAGCCAGACGGCGGAGTCGGTCTTGTTGACGTGCTGGCCGCCATTGCCCTGGGCCCGCATGGTCTGGAATTGCAGTTCATGCCAGGGGATGATCACGCTGTTGGAGATGACTAACATGGGGTGATGCTCTCATTTGGTGCATCAAGGGAGTCTGGTGCAGCTTGGTGCCTCATTATGGGGCGAGATGCGCTTCCTTGGTGATCCTGAGCCTTTCTGGCTCAGTGTGTCATATCTATCTATATGAAAATAAACGATAAAAATACTTGGCACAAGAATTGATGACCCATTCGTGACATACCATGGATTGGGAGCAACCAGATGAAGCTGATTACTGCGATTATCAAACCTTTCAAGTTGGACGACGTGCGCGAGGCCATCGCCAACCTGGGGGTGGAAGGCCTGACCGTCTCCGAAGTGAAGGGTTTTGGTCGCCAGAAGGGGCACACCGAATTATACCGGGGGGCCGAGTACCAGGTCGACTTTCTGCCGAAGGTGAAGCTGGAGATCGCTACCGCAGACGAGAACGTCGAAGGGGTGATCGAGGCCATCTGCAAGGCGGCCTATACCGGCAAGATCGGTGACGGCAAGATTTTCGTCTATGACCTGCTGCAAGCGGTGCGTATTCGTACTGGTGAGAGCGACGACGAGGCGCTCTGAGTACGCCCCTTTGCCCGGCCGGGTCGGGCAAAGGTCCGGGCAGGTTCTGCCGACAGTGTGAATGGGTGGTCGTCGAAAGACCGGATGGGATTCCATCCGGTCTTTTTGTTTGGCCGCTGATTAAATAGATCGTTCCAACCCAGCAAACCGCCTTGATCCTCTCCTCCTGATTCATGCAGAATGCAAACGAAAATGGTTATCACTCTTTACGCAGACAAGGAACGGATGATGAAAATGAAGATGTTGGCACTGGCTTTCTCCACGCTTGTCGCCCAGTCGGCGTTCGCCGCCCAGGAGGTAAACGTCTATTCGAACCGTCAGGATGAGCTGATCAAGCCCATCATCCAGCAGTTCGAGAAGGAGACCGGGATCAAGGTCAATGTGGTGTTTGCCAAAGAGGGGCTGAACGAGCGTCTGGAACGGGAAGGCAAGCTCTCTCCGGCCGATCTGATGCTGACCGTGGACATCAGCCGTCTGACCGAGCTGGTGGACAAGGACCTGGTGCAGCCGGTGGACAGCAAGACGCTGCAGGAGAACATCCCCTCCATCTATCGCGATCCGGATAACCGCTGGTTCGCCCTGACCACCCGGGTGCGTGCCATCTACTCCAGCAAGGAGCGTCTTGGCAAGCTCGACACCATCCGCTACGAAGATCTGGTCAAGCCTGAATTCAAAGGAAAAATTTGTACCCGTAGCGGCAAGCACGAGTACAATGTGGCGCTGGTTTCGTCCATGATTGCCCATCACGGCATGGCGGATACCAAGACCTGGCTGGAAGGGGTCAAGGCCAACCTGGCGCGCAAGCCCCAGGGCAACGACCGTGATCAGGTCAAGGCGATCAAGGACGGCATCTGTGATGTCTCCCTGGGCAACAGCTACTACCTGGGTGCCATGTTGAAGGACCCGGCGCAGAAGTCCTGGGCCGACGCGGTGGAAATCAACTTCCCGAACCAGGGTGATCGCGGTGCCCACGTCAACGTGAGCGGCGTGGCCATGACCAAGTATGCCAAGAACAAGGACGCAGCACAGAAGCTGATGGAGTTCCTCTCCGGGGATACCGCCCAGCACATGTATGCGGACGTGAATGCCGAGTACCCGGTCAAGGCGGGGGTCGAGCCTTCTGCCATGGTCAAATCCTGGGGCACGTTCAAGTCTGACCCCATGCCGGTCAGCGATTATGCCAAGCACCGCAAGGACGCCTTGCAACTGCTGGATGAAGTGAAATTCGACTTGTAATCAGATGGGGCCAACGGCCCCATCAACTTCTGTGGACTCATGAAACATTTTGGATGGATTGCCGGCAGCTGGGTCACCGCCCTGCTGCTGGGTTTGCCGGTACTCGCCCTGGTCTTCTCCGCCTTCTCGGCTGATGGGGAACTGTTTGCCCACCTCGCCGATACCGTACTGCCCGACTATCTGCGAAACACGTCCGGTCTGGTGCTGGGGGTGGTCTGCCTCAGCCTGCTGTTCGGGGTGCCCACCGCCTGGCTGGTGGCCATGTGCGAGGTGCCGGGGCGCCGCGCCCTGCAATGGGCGCTGATGCTGCCCATGGCGATGCCCTCCTATATCGTTGCCTACGTCTATACCGACCTGCTCGACTACTCGGGCCCGCTGCAGGCGGGGCTGCGTGCCCTGTTTGGCTGGCAGGGACCTGCCGACTACTGGTTCCCGGCCATTCGCTCCCTCGGGGGCGCCGCCTGGGTGCTGGCGCTGGTGCTCTTCCCCTATGTCTATCTGCTGGCACGGGCCTCCTTCCTGGAGCAGTCGGTCAGCCTCATTCACTCCAGCCGTCTGCTCGGCTGCACCCCCTGGCAGAGCTTTCGCCGCCTGAGCCTTCCCCTGGCCCGCCCGGCCATCATGGTAGGAGCATCTCTGGTCGCGATGGAAACTCTGGCGGACTTTGCCACCGTCCACTTCTTTGCCATCAACACCCTGACCACCGCCATCTACGACACCTGGCTCGGCTACGGCAGCCTGGCGACCGCCGCCAAGCTCTCCTGTCTGATGCTGCTGGCGGTGGTGCTGCTCATCGCGCTGGAGCGCCGCTCCCGCCAGCGCCAGCAGGTGTTCCAGAAGTCCATGGGCTTCGAGCAGCCCCTGCGTTACCCCCTCGGGGGCCTGAGGGGCGTGCTGGCCGGGCTCTGGTGCTGGGGCCTGGTGCTGGCGGGGTTCGCCCTGCCGTTCGTCATCCTGCTCGATTACGGGGTGCGTTACTTCGCGCTGTCGTGGACGCCCGAATTCGTGCGCTTTGCGGGCAACAGCCTCGCCATCTCGGCCCTGACCGCCCTGCTGGCCATGGCCATTGCCCTGCTGCTCGGCTTCTTCCGTCGCCTCGATGGGGGGACTCGCAGCCTGCTGCCCCTGCGCCTCGCCGCCATGGGCTATGCCATGCCGGGGACCGTGCTGGCCATCGGCGTGCTGGTGCCGCTCACGGCCCTGGATTTTGGCATCAACGATCTGGCCGAGTGGCTCGGGATGCCGGGCCCCGGTCTGCTCCTGACCGGCACCCTCACCGCCATCGTGTTCGGCTATCTGGTGCGCTTCGTGGCCATCGCCATCGGGTCGGTGGAGAGCAGCATGAGCAAGATCTCCCCCAGCCTCGACATGGCGGCCCGCTCTCTGGGGCAGGGGGCGGGCGGCATGCTGCGTCGCATTCACCTGCCGCTGGTACGGCGCGGCCTCTTTGCCGGCGCCATGCTGGTGTTCATCGAATCCATGAAGGAGCTGCCCGCCGCCCTGCTGCTGCGGCCGTTCAACTTCGAAACCCTGGCGACCCACGTCTATCAGTTCGTCTCGGACGAGATGCTGGAGCGGGGGGCGCTCGGTGCCATCGTCATCGTGCTGGTGGGGCTGATTCCCCTGCTGTGGATCAACCGTACCCTGGATGGTCCAGGCCATTGAGCGGCCCCGTCCGGCATCACTACGCGAGAGGAAAAGAACCTTGTCCTGCCTGAATATCGAGAAGGTCAGCTGTCACTACAATGGCCGCCCCGTGCTGGAGCAGCTCTCCCTGCAGGTGGCCGACAACGAGATTGTCTGTCTGCTGGGGGCCAGCGGCTGTGGCAAGACCACGCTGCTCAAGGCGGTGGCCGGTCTGCTGCCCCTGGCCCAGGGGGAGATCCGGCTGGGAGAGACCCTGCTCGATGCCCCCGGCGTGAGTGTGCCGCCGGAGGCCCGCCATATCGGCATGATCTTCCAGGATTACGCTCTCTTTCCTCACCTGACGGTGGCCGAGAACGTCGGCTTCGGCCTGACCGGGCAGGATCGCGGCCGCCGCCAGCAGCAGGTGAACGAGGCGCTGGCGCTGGTCAACCTGCAGGGGCTGGGGGAGCGCTATCCCCATCAGCTCTCCGGCGGCCAGCAGCAGCGGGTGGCCATCGCCCGTGCCCTGGTGTGCAAGCCGCGCCTGATGCTGCTGGACGAGCCCTTCTCCAACATCGACACCCAGGTGCGGATGAAACTGATCCTCGAGATCCGCACCCTGCTCAAACAGCAGGGCATTGGTGCCATCTTCGTCAGCCACAGCAAGGAAGAGGCCTTCGCCTTCGCCGACCGGCTGGCCCTGTTTCGCGCCGGTCGCATCGAGCAGGTGGGGGAGCCGGAGCAGCTCTATCGCCGCCCCGGGAACCGCTTCGTGGCGGAGTTTCTCGGCGGGGTCAATTATCTGGCGGCCGAGGTGGTGGACAGCCACTGCGTGCAGACCCTCCTTGGAACCATCTGCGGTCAGGAGCCCCATGGCCGCGCGGTGGGGGAGCGGTTGCAGCTCATGCTCAGACCCCAGCAGTTGGCGCTGACGGCGGCGGATGACGGTGAGCTCCGGGTGCGTGAGCAACAGTTCCTGGGCCATCACTGCCGGGTACTGGTGGAGTGTGGCGGCCAGCAACTGGAAGCCAGCATCGGTGAGCCCCTGGAAGGGGAGCGCGCGCGGGTGACCGTGGCGCCTCATGCCCTGGTGTTGTTTGACCCCTTGCCCTGAGTGCGTGGTATTGTCGTGAAATCAATGAACTGGAAGCGCGCTGGTTTATAATCGCGCCACGCCCATAGCCAACGCACTTGGAGAGAGACATGAAAGCCCAAGCCGGGATCTGCGCAGAGCCGAATCTGCACGCCCTCTATCTGATGTTCAATCGCACCGGTGACGCCGCTGCCCTGACCTCCCGCCTGGCCAGCCTGCCAGCACTCTGGGAGGCGGTGAGCGCCGACTTCCCCGATGCGGCCTTCAGCGGTCTGGTCGCCGTCGGGGCCGACGCCTGGGATGATCTCTATCCTGCCGCCCGGCCGCCCCAGTTCCGCAGTTTCATGGCGCAATCCGCCAACGGTCAGGAGGCCCCCAATACCCCGTTCGATCTCTTCGTACAATTGCGTGCTGATCGGGTGGACGTGCTGCATCATGCCGGTCATCGCGTCATGGCCCTGCTGGCCGGGCTTGTTGAATTGGCCGAGGAAGTTCGCGGTTTTCGCAACCAGGATTGCCGGGATCTGACCGGTTTCGTCGACGGCACCGAGAACCCGCAGGATGAGCACCGCGCCGAGGTGGCGTTGCTGGACGGTGGCGAGTTCGCCGGTGGCTCCTACATCCACGTGCAGCGCTGGGTCCACGCCATGAGCGACTGGGAGAAGCTGGCCCTGAAGGAGCAGGAAGACATCATAGGCCGCACCAAGGTCGACAACATCGAATACGAGTCCGCCGACAAGCCGCTCACTTCCCACATCAAGCGGGTCAACCTCAAGACCCCGAAGGGGGAGTCCATGGAGATCCTGCGCCAGAGCATGCCCTGGGGCACCATGAGCGAGCAGGGGCTCTACTTCATCTCCTGCTGCCGCACACCGCTGCACTTCAACGCCATGCTGGCCAGCATGTACAAAGGGGAGGGGAGCCACTTCGACCACCTGCTGCGCTTCACCCGGGCGGTGACCGGCGCGGCCTTCTTCGCCCCTTCCGTCGATTTTCTGGTGGCCGAGGGCAAATAAGCCCGGCCTGCCGACCGCTCAAAACAAAAAATCCCGGCCAAGGCCGGGATTTTTGTGCGGATCGCTCAAGGCGACCGGATCAGGGCGTCTGCTCGAACAGCTCTAGGGCGGAGAGGTAGAGTTCCTCGATGTCGGTATCGCTGGTCGGTGTGATGAAGATGGTGTCATCACCGGCGATGGTGCCGAGGATCCCTTCGGCCTTGCCGAGGGAGTCAAGCAGGCGGGCGATCAGCTGGGCTGCGCCGGGACTGGTGTGGATCACCACCAGAGCGCCGTTGTGGTCGACATCCAGCACCAGGTTCTTGAGGGGGCTGGAGGTGGTGGGCACGCCCAGTTCCACCGGCAGACAGTAGACCATCTCCATCTTGGCATTGCGGGTGCGAACGGCGCCGAAGCGGCTCAGCATGCGCGAGACCTTGGATTGGTTGATGTTCTCGAAGCCCATCTCTTGCAGGGCAGTCACTATCTCTGCCTGGGAGCCGAAACGCTCCTCTTTCAGCAAGGCTTTAAAGGCCTTGGCCAGTTTTTCTTGCTTGTCGTTATGTTTCATCTTGGACTCACGAATGAGGGGAGTGACCGCCTGTCACGCTCAGGCGGCAGATACGAACAGCGCTGCTATTTTGCATTCATATGCCTGTTTTGGCAAGGAAGCGGCGCTTGTTCTGCATATTGATTCAAATATAGCTTGCATCAACTTATGCTGGCGCTAGAATCAGGACGAAATTTTGAAAACTTATTCAATTGGGCTGTATGGGTATCGAATTAATCGGCATCGAAAAATCCTGGCACAAGGTGCCGGTACTGCAGCAGGTGAGCTTTCGGACTGCTCCCGGCGAGACCTTGGTATTGCTGGGCCCGAGCGGGGCAGGCAAGAGCTCTCTGCTGCGCATGATGAACTTGCTGGACACGCCGGATGCCGGTGTGTTGCGCATCGCAGACAGTGAATTTTCTTTCCCGTCCAGCCTCTCTACTGCCGAATTCAACCGTCAGGCACAGGCGCTGCGCCGCAAGGTGGGCATGGTGTTCCAGCAGTACAATCTGTGGCCGCACCTCACCGTGATGGAGAATCTGATTGAAGCGCCCGTCAAGGTGCTCGGCATGAGCCGCGAGGCGGCCATCGAGAAAGGGGCCTATCTGCTGGCCCAGCTGCAACTGGCCGACAAGCGGGACGCCTGGCCCGCACGGCTTTCCGGTGGCCAGCAGCAGCGGGTCGCCATTGCCCGGACCCTGATGATGGATCCCCAGGTGCTGTTGTTTGACGAACCGACGGCTGCCCTGGATCCCGAAATTACCAAAGAGGTGGCGGAGATCATCCGCACCCTGAGCCAGACCGGCATCACCCAGGTGGTGGTGACCCACGAGGTGGAGTTCGCCCGCAAGGTGGCCAGTCAGGTGATCTATCTGGAGAAGGGGCGGATCATCGAATCCGGCACCGCCGCCATCTTCCAGTCCCCGCAAACCAGCCGGTTTGCCGAATTCTTGATGCATTGATATTGAGTCGATAAGGAAGCTGTCATGAAAAAGAGTCTGTTGCTGATCGCCGCCATGGGTCTGCTGAGCACTTCTGTGCTGGCCAAAGAGATCAAGTTCGCCACTGAGGCAACCTATGCGCCGTTCGAATACCTGGATGACAAGAACGAGTTCCAGGGGTTTGACATCGATCTGGCCCGCGCGGTCTGTGAGCAGGCCAAGCTGGAGTGCAGCTTCCACAACCAGGCCTTCGACAGCCTGATCCCCAGCCTCAAGTTCCGTCGCTATGACGCCGTCATCGCCGCCATGGACGTGACCCCGGAGCGGGCTGCCCAGGTCGACTTCTCCGATATCTATTACGAGAACTCCGCGGTGTTCGTCGCCAAGAAAGAGACCTTCAAGGGGCCGGACGATCTGGTGGACAAGACAGTCGGCGTGCAGAACGGCACCTCTCACCAGTCCTATCTGGTGGACAACTGGGTGAGCAAGGGTCTGCTGACCGTGCCCTACGCCAGCTACCAGAGCGCCTTCCTCGACATGATGAATGGCCGCACTGACGGCGTGTTTGCCGATACGGCGGTGGCCGCCGACTGGCTCAAGCAGCACAAGGAATACGCCGTGGTCGGTACCCCGGTGACCGACGCCAAGTACTTCGGTACCGGTTTTGGCATCGCGGTGGCCAAGGGCAACCAGGAACTGCTGACCCAGCTGAACAAGGGGCTGGCCGAGATCAGGGCCAACGGCACCTATCAGAAGATCTATGACAAGTACTTCGCGCAGTAAGCCATGTTGAGCCTGTTGTTGGATGCAGCCTGGATGACCCTCGGGCTGGCCCTGGCATCCCTGGTCGGTGGCATGGTGCTGGCACTGGCATTCAGTGCGGCTGAGTTGAGCAAGCAGCGTGCGTTGGTGTGGCCCGTGGCCACCCTGACCACCTTGATCCGTGGTCTGCCCGAGTTGCTGGTGGTGCTCTTCATCTACTTCGGCTCGACCCAGGTGCTGTTCCTCATCACCGGGGAGTATGTGGAGTTCAGCCCGTTCGCCTGCGGTGTGCTGGCGCTCTCCCTGCTGTTTGCGAGCTACGCCACCCAGACCCTGCGTGCCGCCCTCAATGCGGTGCCCCCTGGGCAGCGGCTGGCGGCGCAGGCGCTCGGCCTGGGCAAGGGGCACACCTTCTTTCGCATCGTGCTGCCCCAGGCCTGGCGTCACGCCCTGCCCGGGCTCGGCAACCAGTGGCTGGTGCTGTTGAAAGACACCGCTCTGGTCTCCCTCATCGGGGTGAACGAGATGATGCGTCAGGCACAGATGGCTTCGGCCAGCACCTATCAACCCTTCACCTGGTACGCCGCTGCCGCCCTCATCTATCTGGCCATCAGTCTGGTGAGTGAATTCGGCTTGAAGCAGGCGTCCCGCTATACCCGCCGTTACGGAGGCTGATCATGCAGGATTACCTGATGACCCTGCTGGGAGGGCTGGCGATCACCTTGCAGCTCACCGCATTCAGCTTGCTGCTGGGCGTGCTGATGGCGGCCGGCATGACCTGGGTGCTGGAGCGCCGCATTCCGGTGGCGACCCAGCTGGTGCAGCTCTGGGTACTGGTCTTTACCGGTACGCCGCTGCTCATCCAGATCTTTCTCATTTACTACGGGCCTGGCCAGTTTGAATGGCTCAAGGCGGGGCCGCTCTGGCCGCTGCTCAAGCAACCCTGGTTCTGCGCCGTGCTGGCGCTCGGTTTCAATACAGCAGCCTACTCCACCCGGTTGTTCAAGGGGGCGCTCGACGCCATCCCCGCCGGTGAAGTGGAGGCCTGCCGTGCGCTCGGCTTCTCCGCCGGACAGACCCTGTGGATGAAGACCCGCCATGCCGCCCGTCGGCTGGTCCCCGCCTATTCCAACGAGGTGATCCTGGTGCTCAAGGGGAGTTCGCTCGCCAGTACCATCACCATCATGGACATCATGGGGCTGGCCCAGCGTCTCAATGCCCAGACCTATGACACCCTGGCGGTGTTCACCGTGGCCGGAGCGCTCTATCTGACCATGAATGGATTGTTAACAATTGGTTTCCGCTGGTGTGAGCGTCGGGCACTGGCTTTCCAGTCCTGAAGCAGTCACATTTACCTCTTAATGGTGAGGGGAGCACAGGAAATCTGTGTCTTTCCTCCCATTTATCGCATATTCCTCTCCGCTTTCATCGCCGCTTGTTCCCTGGCTCACAGAACCCGTGATTACAACTGTTATCAGATTGTTTTTTAGGAGGGGATCCTTTAAGGTGAGGCGCACAATAAGAATCAGCGTTAACCCAACTAGAAACAACCTTAAACCTACGCTTAGACATGGAGTTGATCATGAAAGTTGCCGTTCTGGGTGCCGCCGGTGGCATCGGCCAAGCCCTCGCTCTGCTGTTGAAAAACCGCCTGCCTGCCGGTTCCGAACTGAGCCTGTATGACATTGCCCCGGTCACTCCGGGCGTGGCGGCGGACCTGAGCCACATCCCGACTGACGTGAAAGTAAAAGGTTTCTGCGGTGAAGATCCGAGCCCGGCTCTGGTCGGCGCCGATGTCGTGCTGATCTCTGCCGGCGTGGCGCGCAAGCCCGGCATGGACCGTTCCGACCTGTTCAACATCAACGCCGGGATCGTCAAGAACCTGGTGGAAAAGTGCGCCGCTTCCTGCCCGAAAGCACTGATCGGCATCATCACCAACCCGGTCAATACCACGGTCGCCATCGCCGCCGAAGTGCTGAAGAAAGCCGGTGTCTATGACAAGCGTCGTCTGTTCGGCGTGACCACCCTGGATGTGATCCGTGGCGAGACCTTCGTGGCCGAAGCCAAGGGCCTGAACGTTGACAAGGTACGTGTCAACGTCATCGGCGGTCACAGTGGCGTGACCATTCTGCCGCTGCTCTCCCAGGTTGAAGGCGCCAGCTTCACCGCTGAGGAAGTGGCTGCCATGACCAAGCGCATTCAGAATGCCGGTACCGAAGTGGTGGAAGCCAAGGCCGGTGGCGGTTCTGCCACTCTCTCCATGGGTCAGGCAGCCTGCCGTTTCGGTCTGTCGCTCATCAAGGGTCTGCAAGGGGAAGCCAACGTCATCGAGTGTGCCTATGTGGAAGGCAACGGTGAGCACGCCACCTTCTTCGCGCAGCCGGTGCTGCTCGGCAAGAACGGCGTCGAAACCGTGCTGGACTACGGCAAACTGAGCGCCTTCGAACAGGAAGCGATGGACAGCATGCTGGCCACCCTGAAGGCCGACATCCAGTTGGGTGTCGACTTCGTCAAATAAGTCGCCGCGTTTATCGCAAGGGGAGCCCAGGCTCCCCTTTGTCATTTTCGGGGTTGGGTGTGGCGGGCTAATGTGGTGGGCTAAGGAGATGGCCCTGGCTGCCGATAACAGAAGGCAGCAGGAGATCCCTATGATAAAACCAAGAACCCTCATCGCCATTATCGGTGTGTGCAGCTTCCCCTTGCAGGGTGCGGAGCCCACCTCGGCCGCCGCGCCCACCCAGGCGGTGGCGGTTGCTGCCGCGCCGCCATCCGCGGCGTTTGCACCCTTGTCACCGGCCTCATCATCGGCCCAGCCAGCCCTGACGCCAGCCTCTTCTGTCGCCACGCCATCCCTCCCTGTGTCAGCAGCGCCAGCCCAGGCGCCATCCGCATCCGCACCTGTACCGTCCGCACCGGCAGCTGCGCCGCTGCCCAGGGCGACGACGCAGGCATCCGCTGCTGCGGGAGAGTTGCAGGCCGTGCCGCTTTATCGC
The DNA here is from genome assembly GCF_040908115.1 of Aeromonas sp. R7-1. Classification (NCBI taxonomy): domain Bacteria; kingdom Pseudomonadati; phylum Pseudomonadota; class Gammaproteobacteria; order Aeromonadales; family Aeromonadaceae; genus Aeromonas; species Aeromonas sp. R7-1. The sequence goes on from NZ_JBFODD010000023.1 coordinate 221,559, forward strand.
CAGGACGAACTGCTCAACTGGATAGAGCAGGGGCGCCATCTGGCCCGGGTGAAGCAGGACAGGTGCCAGCTCACCCAGGATATCGAGGCGCGGGCCTCGGTGATGAAGATCCCCGCCTATCAGTTCCTCTGGGGAGACATGCTCGCCTGGGGCGTCTGCATCAAGCCGGACGCCCAGATCGGGGTGCAATACATGTGGGAGGCGGCGAACCAGGGGCTAGCACCCGCACTGGAGCAGCTCGGCCGCTATTACTGGAAGGGCATCCTGGTCCAGAAGGATCTGGCGCGGGCCGAGACCCTGATGCGGGAGGCCGCCAGCCTCGGCTTCCTGCGGGCCCAGATGGAGTGGGTCGAGATGCTGTTGCAGGGCATGGGGAGTCCCCTGGATTACGAGGAGGCCTATCACTGGCTGCACGGCGCCGTCATCGGCGACAAGGCCATGCACCAGAAGGCGGCGAGCCTGCTCAGCCGGCTCGGCAACCGGATGCCCGCCAATGCCATCGCTCGTGCCAAGGCGATGCACTGAGTCCTGGTAGCCCGCTTTGATATTACAAGGCCCACGAAGCTGTGCTTGTGGGCCTTGTGCATTCTCCCGGTCAGGGGAGGGATCAGAGGCCCTGATGGGGGCCGAAGACCTCGTAATGCATCCGCCCTGCAGGCACGCCCACATTCTCCAGCTGAGCTTTGACTGCCTTCATGAACGGGACAGGGCCGCAGAAATAGTAGTGGGCGTCGGCCGGAATGAGGTCGGTGACCTGCTCCAGTGCCAGAGTGCCGCTGAAGTCGTAATCCTCTCCTTTGACATCCTGCTCCCCCGGCTCCCGATACCAGATCCGGCTCTCCAGTTTCCCGTATTGCCTGCTCTTTGCCCGGATCTCGTCCCTGAACGCGTGGTGGGCGCCATGTTCGCAGGCGTGAAGCCAGCGAATATCCATATCCGGGCCCTCGGCCAGCAAGTGGTTGAGCATGCTCAGCATGGGGGTGAGGCCGACCCCGGCGGAGATCAGCACCACGGGCGTGTCTATCTCCTCTTGCAGGAAGAAGTCGCCGGCCGGCGGCATGATGTCGACCGTGTCACCGATGTGAAGATGATCATGCAACAGGTTGGAGGCCTGACCCCTGGGTTCGCGCTTGACGCTGATGCGGTAGTCGCGGCCATTGGGGGCGTCCGAGAGGGAGTACTGGCGGATCTCCTGATGCTCGAGGGCGGGATGAACCAGCTTGATACTGAGATATTGCCCCGGTTTGAAACGCAACACGGGGTTGCCATCGAGGGGGGCCAGGACGAAAGAGGTGATGAGTTCACTCTCCTGACGCTTCTCCTTGATGATGAAAGGGCGGGTTCCCTGCCAACCACCGTCCTGGCTTGCCTTTTCCCGATAGAGCTCGCTCTCCCGGCCGATAAAGATGTCGGCCAGCACACCGTACGCCTTGCCCCAGGCGGTAAGGACCTCCTCCGTGACAGCGTTGCCACCCATTTCTTTGAGCGTGGCCAAGAGATGACTACCCACAATGTGATATTGTTTCGGCTGGATCAGGAAACCCGTGTGTTTGTGGGCGATGCGTTCAACGGCTCCGGCCAGGGCCCCCAGATTGTCGATGTTCCTGGCATAGGCCGCCACCGCACTGAACAGTGCCAAGGGCTGTCCCCCGCTACGCTGGTGAGCCAGGTTGAAGAGATCCTTCAACTCGGGATTGTGGCTGAACATGCGCTGATAAAAGTGCCGTGTGAGGTCAGGGCCCGCCGATTCGAGCAAAGGAATGGTGCTCTTGATGACGGCGATGGTGGCTTGGTCTAACATAGGAGGTCCTTTCTAATTGAACATCTGGAATGTCACTTATTAAGTTGCATCCTAAATGTTTAATTGATCTGGATCAATCATCAATTCTTCGCGCTAGGCGCTACAGGCACTATGAGACTAACGAGCTATACCGATTTTGGATTGAGAGCCCTGCTCTATCTGGCCACCCTGCCGGAGGGGGAACTGTCGAGCGTGGCCAAGGTATCCGCCTTGTACGACGTATCCCGCAACCACATGGTGAAGGTGGTGAACCAGTTGGTAAAACTGGGCTATCTGCAGTCACAACGCGGCAAGAATGGTGGCATCCGCATGGCGCGCTCCCCCGACGAGATCAATATCGGACAAGTGATCCGGGCGTTGGAAGGCAATCTGGACGGGATCGACTGCAGCTCCCCGGTCTGCCATATCGTCTCCGTCTGTCTGCTCAAGAGTGCCTTGAAGGAGGCGATGAACGCCTTCCTCGCGGTGATGGATGGTTATACGCTGCAGGATTTGCTGGCAAACCGTGACGAGTTGCAGCAGGTGTTCGGTGAGCTCATCCCCACTCTGGTGCTGGAGCCGGATGACGAGAGCGAGTGAAACAAAAAGGCTGCCATTGGCAGCCTTTTTTCAATCCTCGTACCCTGAATCGTCCCGGTACAGGTGCGGCATGATCCTCGCCATCTTCACCATGTTGTTCTCCACTTCGAGAATCTCGATAGGGTAGCCCGCCAGCCTGACACTGATGTTGGGTTGGGGGATCTCCTCAAGGTACTCCAGGATGGCGCCATTGAGGGTCCGTGGGCCGTCCATGGGCAGGTGCCAGTCCATCTCCTTGTTCAGCTCGCGGATGCTGGCGGAGCCTTCGACCAGGAAGGAGCCGTCCGGCTGGGGATGGATCTCGTCACTCGGGGTCGGTGTCATGGAGGTGGTGAAGTCACCGACAATCTCTTCCAGGATGTCGTCCAGGGTGATCAGCCCCTGAATATCGCCATATTCGTCGACGATAAGGCCAATTCGCTCCTTGTTGCGCTGGAACTTGGCCAACTGCACGTTGAGGGGGGTTCCCTGGGGGATGAAATAGATGGGGTCGACTTCCCGCAGCAGGCTGGACTTGCTGAACTGATCCCGGGCGACCAGTCTCAGGGCATCCCGTGAGTGCAGGAAGCCGACGACGTCATCGATGTTGTCGCGATAGAGCAGGATCTTGGTGTGGGCGCAGTGGGCCAGCTGGCGCAGTATGATCTTCCAGTCGTCATTGATGTCGATGGCGGAGATCTCGCTGCGCGGGACCATGATGTTCTCCACCGTCATCTTGTCGAGATCCAGGATGCTTATCAGCATCTCCTGGTGGTGCTTGGGAATGAGATTGCCCGCCTCGTTGACGATGGTGCGCAGCTCTTCGGAATTGAGGGAGTCATCCTTGTTGTGCTCTAGACGCAAGAGTTTCAGCAGCAGGTTCGTGATGCTGTTGATGAGCCAGACAAGGGGAGCGAACGGCACCATCAGCCCCTTGAGGATCCAGGAGGCAGGGTAGGCTATCCGCTCGGGGAACATGGCCGCCAGTGTCTTGGGGGTGACTTCCCCGAATACCAGTACCACCAGGGTCAGCCCGAAGGTGGCAATGGCGACGCCGAGATCCCCGAACAGCCGGATGCAGACGATGGTCGCGATGGCGGAGGCCAGGATGTTGACCAGATTGTTGCCGATGAGAATGAGGCCAAGCAGGCGGTCCGGCCTAGCCAGCAGCTTCTCGACCCGGCGGGCAGCTTTGTGCTTGGTCTGGGCCAGATGCCGCAGCTTGTAGCGGTTGAGCGACATCAGACCGGTTTCGGAACTGGAGAAGAAGGCTGACAAAAGGATCAAGATAACGAGAACAATCAGCAATGTACTCGTTGAGATACTGTCCAAGAAGGGCTCCTGTAAGGATGGTTGGGGAATGTTCGTGCGTCAGCTAAGCAGCACTTCCTTGACGAAGCGGCTGCCAAAATAGGCCAGTGTCAGGATGAAGCTGCCGATGAGGCTCAGCATGATGACCTTGCGGCCGCGCCAGCCACGGGTATGGTGACCCCAGAGCAGCAGAGCGTAGACGCACCAGGCCAGGATAGAGAGGATGGCCTTGTGGGACTTGCCCTGGGCAAACATGTCTTCCAGGAAGAACAGGCCGGATGCGATGGAGAGGGTCAGCAGCAGCAGACCTGCGGAAATGAGCTGAAACAGGCGCTTCTCCACTGTCATCAGCGGTGGCATGGCTGGCAGGTGGCTGATCTTTCTGGATTTCAGTTGCCTGTCCAGGCAGGCAAGCTGGAGGGCAAACAAGCAGGCGATCATCAGTACCGAATAGGCCATCAGCGCGAGGCCTATGTGCAGCAGTAACTGGGGGTGCGCTTCCAGATGGGTGATGTAGCGCCCGGGAATGAGCGCGCTGGCTGCCAGCAGCAGGGCTGAAAAACTGTAGACGACGGGCAGCAGGATCCAGCCGTTGAAGCGTCGGGTGACGCAGGTCATGAAGCAACTGATGATAAGGCTGACCAGGGACGCCACGTTCAACATGCTGAGATTCTGGCCGGAATGGGTGGCCAGCACTTCGCTGCCCACCGCCATGCCATGGGCGGTCAGGGCCAGGCCGACACAGGCGAACAGCGATACTTGCCCGACGGGCTTGGCGCTGAGCAGCAGGTGCAGTGAAGCGATGATGGCCAGCAGGTAAAACGCCAGGGCCAGAACAGAGATCACGATCATAACCAGGTCGTTGTCAAACAAGCTTTATGGATAAGAGGGGCAGTATACCTTGCGCAAGATATGCTCGCCAGTTGTGCCAGAGGCTAACTGCCCACATATAAGTAGGCGTTGATGGTCACCGTGCGGCGAATAATCGTCCTCCGGCGTTGACTGGGGTATACTGCCCTTCATTTGTTGACCTGCCCGTTCGATGGCAGGCCGCCGCGGCAAGCGGCGAGTAATCGTCCCTAGAGTGCTGACCGGGGTATAATGCCCCCAGTGTCACGCCAAGAACCGGAAAGCGTCATGTTTGAGAATTTGACTGAACGACTCTCGCGCACCCTGCGCAATGTCAGCGGCCGCGGCCGCCTGACCGAAGAGAACATCAAGGATACCCTGCGCGAAGTCCGCATGGCGTTGCTCGAGGCGGACGTCGCCCTGCCGGTGGTGCGCGATTTCGTGGCGCGCGTTAAGGAACGTGCCGTGGGCCAGGAAGTGGCCAAATCCCTGAGCCCGGGCCAGGCCTTCATCAAGATCGTCCATGGCGAACTGGTCACCGTGATGGGGGAGGCCAACGAACAGCTCAACCTGGCTGCCCAGCCGCCGGCCATTATCCTGATGGCAGGTCTTCAGGGGGCCGGTAAGACCACTACGGTCGGCAAACTGGCCAAACTGCTCAAGGAGCGCAGCAAGAAAAAGGTGCTGGTGGTCAGTGCGGACGTCTACCGTCCGGCGGCGATCAAGCAGCTTGAGACCCTTGCGGGCGACATCGGTGTCGACTTCTTCCCGAGTGATGCCAGCCAGAAACCGATCGCCATTGCCACTGCCGCCATCGATCAGGCGCGCAAGAAGTTCTATGACGTGGTGATCGTCGATACTGCCGGTCGTCTGCACGTCGATGGCGAAATGATGGCGGAGATCCAGGATCTGCACGCCACCATCAAGCCGGTCGAAACCCTGTTCGTGGTGGATGCCATGACAGGCCAGGATGCTGCCAATACCGCCAAGGCCTTCAACGAAGCGCTGCCGCTCACCGGTGTCATCCTCACCAAGGCAGACGGTGATGCCCGCGGTGGTGCCGCACTGTCGGTGCGTCACATCACCGGCAAACCGGTCAAGTTCATCGGTATGGGCGAGAAGACCGACGCGCTGGAGCCGTTCCATCCGGATCGTCTCGCCTCCCGCATCCTCGGCATGGGGGATGTGCTCTCTCTCATCGAAGAGGTGGAGCGCAACGTCGATAAAGAGAAGGCGGCCAAGCTGGCCAGCAAGGTCAAGAGCGGCAAGGGCTTCGACCTGGAAGACTTCCGTGAGCAGCTGGCCCAGATGCGCAACATGGGTGGCATGATGGGGATGCTCGACAAGCTGCCCGGTATGTCCGGCCTGCCGGACAACATCAAGGATCAGATGGATGACAAGCTCACCGTGCGGATGGAGGCCATCATCAGCTCCATGACGCCGAAAGAGCGTGCCCATCCCGATCTCATCAAGGGCTCCCGCAAGCGCCGCATCGCTGCGGGCTCCGGCATGCAGGTCCAGGATGTGAACAAGTTGCTCAAGCAGTTCACCGAGATGCAGCGCATGATGAAGAAGATGTCCGGCAAGGGCGGCATGCGCAAGATGATGGGCCAGATGAAGAACATGCTGCCCCCCGGATTCGGTGGTGGCGGTCGCGGTCCGTTCTGATTTTCCTGCTGGTCAGGCAGAAAGGCTCACCCTGGTGAGCCTTTTTCATGCCAATCCCTGCGCAAAAAATAGCTGGCTTGGTTGCAATTATTACGAATCCAAGTAGAATTACGCGGCTTATTTTAAGCTAGGGTCTGCGTATTTGCAGGCCTTGTTCATTAGATGTTTATGAGGACGATATGGTAACCATTCGTTTACAACGTGGTGGCGCGAAAAAGCGTCCGTTCTACCAGGTAGTAGTTGCTGACAGCCGTAACGCCCGTGACGGTCGTTTCATCGAGCGCGTCGGTTTCTTCAACCCGGTTGCTGCTGGTAACGCTGAAAAGCTGAACCTGGACCTGGCTCGTATCGAGCATTGGGTTGCTACTGGTGCCGCTGTTTCTGACCGCGTTGCCAAGCTGATCAAAGACGCTGCCAAAGCTGCTTAATCAGCCAAACGGTAGGGAGTTAAGGTGGAAAAACCTGTAGTTCTGGGCACCCTGGGGACCGTTTACGGGATCAAGGGCTGGCTTAAAGTGAACTCCTTCACCGATGTTGCCGAAGCGATTTTCGATTACAACCCCTGGCTGATCAATCAGAACGGGGCGTGGCGTGAAATCCGGGTGTCATCCTGGAAGCGTCACAACAAGGGTCTGATCTGCAAACTCGATGGTATCGATGTGCGTGAGGATGCCCTGGCATTGACCAACGTCGAGATTGGCGTCCCCGCCGATCTGTTGCCTGCGTTGCCCGAAGGGGAGTTCTACTGGCGTGACCTCATTGGTTGCACCGTGGTAACCACCAAGGGATACGACCTGGGCAAGGTGACCGAATTGATGGAAACCGGCTCCAACGATGTGTTGGTGGTTGAGGCCAATGTAAAAGATGCCTTTGGTGCAAAGGAGCGGTTGATACCGTTCCTGGAAGAGCAGGTGATCAAGAATATTGATCTGACTGCTCGAACAATCGAAGTTGATTGGGATCCTGGTTTCTAGTTTCCCGCGCTAACACGGGTGCCGGAGGTTTCTCATGTGGATTGGGGTGATTAGCCTCTTCCCGGAAATGTTCCGAGCCATTACCGAGCACGGGGTAACGGGTCGGGCCGTCAAGAGTGGCCTGCTGCAGATTGAGTGCTGGAACCCTCGGGACTTCACCCACGACAAACACCGTACGGTCGATGATCGTCCTTATGGTGGTGGGCCCGGCATGTTGATGATGGTTCAGCCGCTGCGTGATGCCATTCATGCAGCCAAGCAAGCGGCGGGAGACGGGGCGAAAGTCATCTATCTCTCTCCTCAGGGACGCAAGCTGACTCAAGCGGGCGTGACCGAGTTGGCGACGAATCAGAAACTGATTCTGGTCGCCGGTCGATACGAAGGTATCGATGAGCGCGTGATACAAACCGAAGTCGACGAAGAGTGGTCTATCGGGGATTACGTGTTAAGTGGTGGCGAGTTGCCTGCCATGACTCTGATCGATGCGGTTTCGCGTCTGGTCCCGGGGGTCTTGGGTGATCAGGCCAGTGCCGAGCAGGACTCCTTCACGGATGGGCTGCTGGATCATCCCCACTATACTCGGCCGGAGGTGTTGGATGGGCTGACGGTGCCCGAGGCGCTGACAAGCGGCAATCACGAAGTGATTCGGCGCTGGCGACTCAAGCAATCGCTCGGACGAACCTGGCAGAGAAGGCCGGAACTTATTAACAACCTAGCTCTGACTGACGAGCAAGAATCACTTCTTGCCGAGTATGTCCGCGAAGTGCGTGACAGCGTTAAGTAGAGTTTTCAGTTTATCCTAGGTAAGGAAAGACAATGAGCAAGATTATTCAGCAGCTTGAACAAGAGCAACTGCGTACCGACATCCCGGCTTTTGCCCAGGGCGACACCGTACGTGTTCAAGTTCGTGTTAAAGAAGGTGGTAAAGAGCGTCTGCAGGCTTTCGAAGGCATCGTGATTGCCAAGCGTAACCGCGGTCTGCACTCTGCTTTCACCGTTCGCAAGATCTCCAACGGCGAAGGTGTTGAGCGTGTATTCCAGACTCACTCTCCGCTGATCCACAGTGTAGAACTGAAGCGTCGTGGTGATGTTCGCCGCGCCAAACTGTACTACCTGCGCAACCTGTCCGGCAAAGCTGCTCGTATCAAAGAGAAGCTCAACTAATTCGATTCGAATTGGTGTCGGTATGTCGGCGAAAAGCTCGACAGGTAGTGAAAAGGCTCGCCAATGGCGAGCCTTTTTTGTATCCGTGTGCGGGGTATTGGCTCAACCGGGCTGGCTGACCCGCACCACCGAGTTGTCACGCCCGAAGGGGCCAGGCACATAGTCGTCCGCCTCCCAGTCGTTGTCATAAAGGGTTTCACCATCGGGTTGCACTAGCTGATAGCAATACTCGAAATGGCTGGGGCCATCGGTCGGCAGGTTGAGTGTCGCCTTGAACTCCCCGTTTTTCATCCTCTTCAGTTCAATGGGCTGCCACTGGCTGAATTCACCCAGCAGCAAGACCTGCTCGGCATCACCGGCGGCCTCCTTTTCGACGGCAAAGGTCACCTTGACCTCGGGACGGGATTTGAGGAATTGCTTGTTGATCGGCATATGGACTCCTTGTCACTGGCTGCGAAGAAAGTAGCGCTGGTTATTTTTATATCACTTTATGACAAGGATGTTGATAAACAGGATCAAAGGGGGAGGGCAAAATGGCGCTGCAGGAGTTGATGGGTGAACTCGATCTTGAGGTAGAAGCCCCGTGGTAGCGTCATGATGGGTTGGCCATTGCGGCCGATGGCGCGGGTCAGCGCCTTGCTGTTGGCCGCCTTGGGGCGCAGCTGCAATACCTGGCCGTGGCGGGCGCTGATCTGCTCCACTTCCCCCAGCACTATCATGTCCATCAGCTCTTCCCAGTCCTGGCGCAGCAGTCCTTCTTCCTCTTCATTCGGGCTCCATAGCAGCGGCATGCCGACGCGACGGTCGCCGACAGGGATGTCGCGGCTGCCTTCCACCGGGATCCAGAGCACCCGCGACAGCTTGTTGCGCACGTTCGACTCCTCCCAGCGCTGGCCGCTGACCCCGATGAGGGGGGCCACGCAGACAAAGGTGGTTTCCAGCGGGCGCCCTTGAGGATCGACGGGGATCGTCTTGAGCTCGATACCGAGATCCGGAAAATCCTGCTCGGGACGGCTACCTGCACTGGCCCCCAGCTGCCACTCGATCAACTGCCCTGTCCAGCCCTTGTCACGTCTGAGATCCCGCGGTACGGGGATGCCCGCCGTTGCGGCAAGCTGGGCCAGAGTGAAGCCAGCCATGGCGTAGGCTCGACTGAGCAGCTCTTGTTCTGACTGGGGATTGGCAGGCATGAGGGCTCCTCTGGAGATAATAGACATCGCAATACGGATCCTTGCATGGTATCGCTGATTTTATAACCGATCCTCGCCGGACTATACACAGGGAGACATGGGGGACAGAATTCAACATATCTAAATGATTTTAAAGGGTTTTACTTTATTTATCCAGTATATTAGCCCGCCGGATCCCCGCATAAACGAGTTGTCCAAGGGTTTGTGCAAGCTGTTGCACACAGTTATCCACAGAAATCTTGGATAACTGGCGTAAAGTGGTGAAAGGAAGCGTGGCACCAGAAATAAATGTGAGAGTACGCCGATTTTCAGCGCCATTTCGGTGCAGATAATGCGCCATATCTGTGGATAAATCCGTCTTGGTGGATCTTTGAACAGTCGAACTTGTTCACAATTGACAGGCTGGATCCTCTTAGGCAAAAGACATGGATCTTGATCCAGCAATTAAACTATAACCTTATGTATTTAAATGTATATTTTGTTTTTAAGTGAATCGGGTATGATATGCTTCCGTGCAATGCCACAGTATAAAACTACTGTATATACCTGCTTGATCACAGGTTTATGCACAGTCTGGGTGGGCAACTTGCCTAGCATGAACCTTCAATTTGTTTATAACTTTGCTTGAAATGCCAAGTTATTCATGAATGGAAGATGACAGTCCCTGTTTGCCGCCACGGGGTGAATGTGGAACAATCTCGTTATAGATTCAGCCTTTATAAGGTGATCACGTGATAGATGGTGACGGATTTCGTCCCAATGTCGGCATCGTGATCTGTAACCGTGACGGACAAGTATTGTGGGCTAAGCGCTATGGGCAGCACTCCTGGCAGTTTCCGCAGGGGGGGGTTGATGATGGTGAATCGCCGGAACAGGCCATGTATCGTGAGCTGTATGAGGAGATAGGCCTCAAGCAGGACGATGTGACCATACTGGCGACCAGTCGCAACTGGCTGAAGTATCGCTTACCCAAACGACTCGTCCGCTGGGACAGTTCACCGGTCTGTATTGGCCAGAAGCAGAAATGGTTTTTGTTGCAGCTCGATCCTGGCAAAGAGTCCAGGATCCAGTTTGGCTGTCATGGTCACCCGGAATTTGATGATTGGCGTTGGGTCAGCTTCTGGTACCCGGTTCGTCAGGTCGTCTCCTTCAAGCGGGAGGTTTACCGCCGGGTGATGAAGGAGTTTGCCCCGCTGGCCATGCCAGTCCCCGTGGTGCAGGCTAACCGAAAAGATGGGCGGCGCAACCGCTCGCGTTAAGGAGCACAACTAGTTGCTGACGGAACTCAGACGCATCGTGGAAAGCATGGCCGAGGCCAACACCCTCGAACAGGCCTTGCAAGCATTGGTGAGCCAGACCCGGCTCGCCATGACGGTGGACTGCTGCTCCGTCTACGTGGCCGAGCCCGACATGCGCCGCTATCGACTGGCTGCGACCGATGGTCTGGCCGAATCGGCCGTGGGCAAGGCCACCCTGCCGTTCGAGCAGGGTATCGTCGGTCTGGTGGGTCAGCGTGAAGAGCTGATAAACCTGGCCGATGCCCCCTCCCATCCCAGTTTCAAGTTCCTGCCCGATGTGGCGGAAGAGGCGTTTCGCTCCTTCCTCGGCGCTCCCATCATGCATCAGCGTCAGGTGGTGGGGATTCTGGTCGTGCAGCAGAAGGAGAGCCGCCTCTTCGATGAGGGGGAGGAGTCCTTCATGGTCACCCTGGCAGCTCAGCTGGCTGCCCGCATCGCCCAGGCCCAGGCCAAGGGGTGGCTGCAGAAGACCGACTGGAGCAAGCCGCTGCGCGGTATTGCCGGGGCGAGTGGCATCGCCATCGCCAAGGCCTGGGTGTGGCGTCCGCGCAAGGCGCTCAATACCATCACGCCGCGCAAGGATGAAGATCATGCCAAGCAGCTTGCCCGTCTCGAGCTGGCGGTGGAGGAAGTGCGCCATGATCTGGAGAGCCTGGCACTGCGCTTTCGCGAGAGCTACAGCCAGGACTCGGTCGCCATCTTCGACATCTATCTGCACCTGCTTAACGATCCCGGCTACATCAAGCCCATCCGCAACAAGGTCAGCAAGGAACACTGGACGGCGATCTCGGCGGTCAAACTCATCAGCGATCGGCTGATAGAGCAGTTCAAGGGGATGAAGGATCCCTATCTGCGGGAACGCTCCACCGATGTGAAAGACATCGCCCAGCGGCTCATCAGCCGGCTGGTGCAGGACGAACCCGAGCAGCTCACCATCGGCGAACCCGTGGTGCTGGTCGCCGATGAAGTGACGGCCACCATCCTTGCGGAGATCCCGAGGGAATTTCTGAGCGGTGTGGTGTCGCTCAAGGGCGGGACCAACTCCCATGCCGCCATCCTGGCCCGTGCCATGGGGGTGGCGGCCATCATGGGGGTGGATCTGCCCCTCGGTGACATCGGCGGGCGCACTCTGGTCATCGATGGCTACAGCGGCGATCTCTTCATCGAACCCAACCAGGTGATCCTGACCGAGTACCGGCAACTGCTGAGTGAGGAGCGGGCACTCGACACCCTGGTGCGTAGCGTCGACAACCAGCCCTCCGAGACCGCGGATGGCACCAAGGTCTCCCTGCTGCTCAACGCAGGGCTGAGTGCGGATACCGAGATCTCCCTCAATCATCTGGCGGACGGGGTGGGGCTCTATCGCACCGAGATCCCCTTCATGCTGCAGGACAGCTTCCCTTCGGAGTGGGAGCAGACTGCCCGCTATCGCGGGATCCTGGAAACCTATCGGGATCGCCCGGTTTGCATGCGGACTCTGGACGTAGGGGGGGACAAGCAACTGCCCTATTTCCCCATCGTGGAGGAAAATCCCTTCCTTGGTTGGCGGGGGATCCGGCTCACCCTGGATCACCCCGAACTCTTCCTGGTGCAGCTCAAGGCCATGTTGCGGGCCAGCGAAGGGCTGGACAACCTGGCCATCATGCTGCCGATGATCAGCAGCGTCAGTGAAATCAAGGCCTCCCGTCGTCTGCTGGATCAGGCGTGGCGCGAGGTGTCGGAAGAAGCGGCCAGCCGCGATGCGGTGATCCGCTACCCCAGTCTCGGGGTGATGATCGAAGTCCCCTCCGCGCTGTACATCCTGCCGGAGATGGCGCCGCTCATCGACTTCTGGTCGGTGGGCAGCAACGACCTGACCCAGTACCTGCTGGCGGTGGATCGCAACAATGCCCGTGTCGCCAGCATCTACGATGCCTTCCATCCCGCGGTGATCCGCGCTTTGCAGCTGCTGGTCGATGCCTCCCGGCGCTATCACAAGCCGGTTTCTGTCTGTGGCGAGCTGGCTGGCGATCCGGTCGGGGTGCTGCTGCTGCTGGCCATGGGCTATCGCCGTTTCAGCATGAATACCCACAACATCTCCCGCATCAAATACGTGCTGCGGCAATCCGACCTTGGCGAGTTGAAGGCGCTGATGGCGGATGGTCTCAAGCATGACAATCCTCACGTGCTGCGGGGCCTGTTTGCCCGCTATCTGGAAGAGCACGGTCTGGGCGGATTGCTGCGGGCTGGGCACAAGGTCAGGCTGCCCGATTGATATTCCACCTTGTTACTGCGTAAGAATGATCGGAGAATGCGGCTTTTCTTATGATTGGGGCCGCCTATGCAGCACGACGGATATTGGGTTTTCTCGCAGATTGATCCCGTAGCATTCAGTTTGGGACCATTATCGGTACGCTGGTATGGTCTCATGTACCTGTTCGGTTTTGCCTTCGCCATGTGGCTGGCAGGTCGCCGCGCCGATGCACCCAATAGCGGCTGGACCCGCAACGAGGTATCCGACCTGCTGTTTTATGGCTTCCTTGGGGTGATCCTGGGTGGCCGTATCGGCTATGTGCTGTTCTACAACTTCGATCTCTTCCTCGCCGACCCGACCTATCTGTTCAAGATATGGACCGGTGGCATGTCGTTCCACGGTGGCCTCATCGGGGTGATCACCGCCATGATCTGGTTTGCCCACAAAACCCAGCGCCACTTCTTCACCGTGGCGGATTTCGTGGCGCCGCTGATTCCGTTCGGCCTCGGTGTTGGCCGCATCGGCAACTTCATGAACGGCGAGCTGTGGGGTCGGGTGACCGATGTCCCCTGGGCAATCATCTTCCCCGAGGCTGGCCCCGAGCCGCGTCACCCGTCCCAGCTCTATCAGTTCGCGCTGGAAGGGGTGGTGCTCTTCATCATCCTGAACCTGTTCTGGCGCAAGCACCCACCACGTGGCGCCATTTCCGGGATGTTCCTGCTCTTCTACGGTCTGTTCCGCTTCCTGGTGGAGTTTGTTCGTCAGCCTGACAGCCAGCTGGGTCTCTACTTCAACGAGATCAGCATGGGCCAGATCCTCTCTACCCCGATGATAGTGGCGGGTGCGCTCATGGTCTGGGCCGCCTACAAGCAGCCCCGTCTGTTCGGCAATGCACCCAAGGAGGCGAAGTAATGCGTGCCTATCTCGACCTGATGCAGAAAATTCTGGATGAAGGGACCGTCAAATCCGATCGCACCGGGACCGGGACCGTCTCCCTGTTCGGTCATCAGATGCGCTTCAACCTGGCCGAGGGATTCCCGCTGGTGACCACCAAGAAGTGCCACCTGCGCTCCATCATTCACGAGCTGCTCTGGTTCCTCAACGGCGATACCAACACCGCCTATCTGAAAGAGCACGGTGTCAGCATCTGGGACGAGTGGGCCGACGAGCACGGTGATCTGGGGCCTGTCTATGGTGCCCAGTGGCGCTCCTGGCCGGCGGCCGATGGGTCTGTCATCGACCAGATCCAGAAGGCGGTGGACGATATCAAGCACAACCCGGATTCCCGCCGCATCATCGTCTCCGCCTGGAACGTGGGCGAGCTGGACAAAATGGCGTTGGCACCCTGCCACGCCTTCTTCCAGTTCTATGTGGCGGATGGCAAGCTCTCCTGCCAGCTCTACCAGCGTAGTTGTGATGTTTTCCTTGGCCTGCCGTTCAACATTGCCAGCTATGCGCTGCTGACCCACATGATGGCGCAGCAGTGCGATCTGGAAGTGGGTGACTTTGTCTGGACCGGTGGCGATGTGCACCTCTATTCCAACCACATGGAGCAGACGGCACTGCAACTCACCCGCGAGCCGCGCCCCCTGCCGCAACTGGTGATCAAGCGCAAACCTGACTCCATCTTCGATTACAGATTCGAGGATTTCGAGATCCAGGGCTATGATCCCCATCCTGGGATCAAGGCGCCTGTCGCTATTTGAGTAGGTAATGAGCCTGGGGCGAGTATCGTCTCCCAGGTGACGATGAATCGACACTCAGCTGTTAGAGGCACCTTCGGGTGCCTTTTTGCATTTTCTGTGAATTAATATGCAACATTCCGGGTGGAGAGATGGCTCCTGAAAAGGGGAAATAACCTGCTTATAGCAGGCATTATCTGTTTTGCTTTCGGTTTTTTCGTTGTTATCAGCCGTAAGAAACGATTTTTCATTGAGCTACTCGAGCCCTAGACTGAAAAGATGCAATTTTATGGGTAGTTAGATATGAGCGATGTATTCAAGCGTTTTCTCAAACTGGAGTCCGCTTCCGGGATCATTCTGATCCTGGCCGCCCTGCTTGCCATCGGCCTGGCCAATTCGGCGCTGGCGCAACACTATCAGAGCTTCCTCAATACCGAGGTGCAGGTTCGCATCGCGGCCCTCGACATCAACAAGCCGCTGCTGCTCTGGATCAATGATGGCTTCATGGCGATCTTCTTCCTGCTGGTGGGTCTCGAGGTGAAGCGAGAGATGCTGGAGGGAGCGCTTTCCTCCCGGGTGCAGGCAACCTTCCCGGCCATTGCTGCCGTGGGGGGCATGTTGGCACCGGCACTCATCTATAGCTTCTTCAACTACGGGGACGAGGCGACCCGTGCTGGCTGGGCGATTCCGGCCGCAACCGACATCGCCTTCGCTCTCGGGGTCATGGCGCTGCTGGGCAAGCGGGTACCGACCAGCCTCAAGGTCTTCTTGCTGGCGCTGGCTATCATGGACGATCTGGGGGTCATCATCATCATTGCCCTCTTCTACACCCAGCAACTGTCGCTGACTGCGCTGGCGATAGGTGTGGTGGCCACCCTGGCCTTGCTCTGGATGAATCGCCGTGGTGAGGACAGGATTGGACTCTATATGCTGGTCGGCCTGGTGCTCTGGGTTGCCGTGCTCAAGTCCGGTGTCCATGCGACCCTGGCGGGGGTCATCGTGGGCTTCATGATCCCCCTCAACGGCAAGCGTTACGCATCGCCACTCAAGCATCTGGAGCATGTGCTGCACCCCTGGAGCGCCTTCCTGATCCTGCCACTTTTCGCTTTCGCCAACGCCGGGGTATCGCTGGAGGGGATCTACTTCTCGGCTCTGCTCAATCCGCTCCCCATGGGGATCATCCTGGGGCTCTTCGTCGGCAAGCCGCTCGGGATTTTCACCATCAGCTGGCTGGCAGTGAAATCAGGCATTGCCCAACTGCCGCAAGGAGTGAACTTCAGACAGATCTTTGCCGTCAGCATTCTGTGTGGCATCGGCTTTACCATGTCGATGTTTATCGCATCGCTGGCATTCGAGCATGGCGGACTGGACTACGGCAGCTACTCGCGCCTCGGGATCCTAGCAGGTTCCACACTCGCGGCTGTGATCGGTTACATCGCACTGCGGATATCGCTGCCCAATCGG
This sequence comes from Aeromonas sp. R7-1, assembly GCF_040908115.1. NCBI lineage: Bacteria > Pseudomonadati > Pseudomonadota > Gammaproteobacteria > Aeromonadales > Aeromonadaceae > Aeromonas > Aeromonas sp. R7-1. The sequence goes on from NZ_JBFODD010000023.1 coordinate 237,751, forward strand.
GAGGCGAATCAAAGTACGGAGGGGTTATGAGAAAACTAGGATGGTTAGTCATGCTGGCGAGCCCTGCAATCTGGGCAAATGGTCTGGTCGATTGTCAGCGGGATGCCACCTCGGCAAGTTGCTCTGCCTATCTCAACGGGGTGGTCGACAGCGCACTCATGCTGGGGGACTCACAGGTAAAAGCCCGGTTCGGAGAGACCTTCGCCGAACGGGCACTGAGCAGTCGTGCCGGCGAGCGAGTCAAGCTGTCCAACAAGCGCTATTGCACCGAGCGAATGCCGGATGCCGGTCGTCTCAAGGCCCATCTGCAGGCACAGTTCGACGCGAACAAGGTTGACTCGATCAGCGACATGTATGACATTCTGGCGGTTGAACTCAGCTGCTACCGGAGCCCGCCTGGCGCGGGAACCCCATCGGATGTCACACCTTAACTACAACCATCTCTACTATTTTTGGATGACTCAGAAGAAGGGCTCCGTCACGCAGGCGGCGGAAGCCCTCTTTTTGACTCCGCAGACCGTGACTGGTCAGATCAAGCTGCTCGAACAGCGTCTTGGCGGCAAGTTGCTGATCAGAAAGGGACGCACCCTTGAGGCCACCGAGCTTGGCCAACTGGTGTTTCGCTATGCGGACAAGATGTTCAGCCTCTCCTACGAGATGCTGGATATCGTCAACTACCGCAAGGAGAGCCAGATCCTGTTCGATGTGGGCATCGCCGATGCTCTCTCCAAGCGGCTCGCCAGCCGGGTACTGCTCTCCGTGATCCCCAATGATGGTTCCATTCACCTGCGCTGCTTCGAGTCGACCCATGAACTGCTCCTGGAGCAGTTGAGCGAGCACAAGCTCGACATGATCCTCTCTGATTGCCCGGTGGACTCCAGCCAGCATGCCGGGTTGCTGTCCAAGCGTCTGGGGGGATGCGGCGTCAGTTTCTTCTGCAAGGCGCCTCTGCCCTCCCAGCCTTTCCCTGCTTGCCTGGAAGAGCGCAAGCTGCTCATCCCGGGCCGCCGTACCGCCATGGGGCGTCAACTGACCCAGTGGTTCGAGCAGCAGGGGATTTCCCCCAGTATTCTGGGAGAATTCGATGATGCGGCGCTGATGAAGGCGTTCGGCTTCTTCAACCAGGGCATCTTCATGGCTCCGACCATCTATCGGGAAGAGATCCTGGAGGGGGAGGAGGTGATGCTGCTGGGTGAAACCCAGGATCTGATGGAGGAGTATTACGTCATCTTTGCCGAGCGGATGATCCAACATCCTGCGGTCAAGCGAGTATGCGAGAGTGATTTCTCCTTCCTCTTTGCCGGGCAGGAGGATTTCACGGCCATTCAGCCGGCAAGCCTCTCGTTTTAAATCGACGGTGACGGCGCTATGATGCCTGTCTTGGAAGAGGAGGGTGAGATGCAATTGGAAGAGATGGAAGCGAATGCCGGGCGTGCCGTCACCCTGCTCAAGGCATTGGCCAATGAACGGCGGCTGTTTATCTTGTGCCAGTTGCTGGATAGGGAGCTGTCGGTCGGCGAGCTGAACGAGGTATTGGGATTGAGCCAGTCAGCCATGTCGCAGCATCTGGCGGTGTTGCGCCGGGATGAGCTGGTGGCGACGAGGAAGGAAGCCCAGACGGTCTATTATTCCCTGCGCAGCCATGAAGTGCGTGAGATGATCGGACTGTTGCACAGACTGTACTGTAGCGACCCCAAATAAAAAACCGGCACTAGGCCGGTTTTTTCAGCTTTCATCAGCGGATGCTGATTAAGCCATGGCTTTGATCTGGGCAGACAGGCGGCTCTTGTGACGAGCAGCTTTGTTCTTGTGGATCAGGCCTTTGGTCGCCATACGATCCATGATCGGCTGAGCAACAGCGAAAGCGGCAGTGGCAGCAGCCTTGTCACCAGAGGCGATGGCAGCGATCACTTTCTTCAGGTAGGTACGGGTCATGGAACGACGGCTGGCGTTGTGCTGACGACGTTTCTCTGACTGAAGAGCACGCTTCTTAGCAGATTTGATGTTAGCCAAGGTAAAACTCCTAAAACTGTCTTAGCGAGTGTATTGAAAAGGCCCGGAAATATGCCTTCCCAACCACATATTGTCAAATGATTTGTGCAAATAAACACCGCCCCCCGGTGGTGTGTCAGATGGGAGACGGTTAAACTGTCGGCCGATTCTAACAGCATTCTTTTCTTTCCGACAGTTCCAGAGGCCTCGTCTTGAGTAAGAAATTGATCAAATCCGGCATGATAGTGTCCGGAATGACGCTGGCATCCCGTGTGATGGGCTTGGTGCGCGATGTGGTCATCGCCAATTTGCTCGGTGCCGGGGTGGCCGCAGACGTCTTCTTCTTCGCCAATCGCATTCCCAACTTCTTGCGCCGGCTCTTTGCCGAAGGGGCATTCAACCAGGCCTTCGTGCCCGTGATGACGGAGTACAAGAAAAATGGTGACGAGCAGGCGGTTCGCGAGTTGCTGGCGGCGGTGGCGGGCACCCTGGGTGGCATCGTCACCGTGGTCACCTTGCTCGGGGTGCTGGGTTCCGGTGTCCTGACGGCCCTCTTTGGCTGGGGCTGGTTCTGGGACTGGCTGCACGGCGGACCGGCGGCGGAGAAGTTCGAGTTGGCCAGTCTGATGCTCAAGATCACCTTCCCCTATCTCTGGTTCATCACCTTCACCGCCATGGCGGGGGCCATTCTCAATACCTTTGGCCGTTTTGCCGTGTCCTCCTTCACGCCGGTGTTCCTCAATATCACCATGATTGCAGCGGCCTGGTGGATAGCGCCCTTGATGGAGCGCCCCGAGATCTCCCTGGCGATCGGTGTCTTCCTCGGCGGTCTGGTCCAGTTTTTGTTCCAGTACCCTTTTCTGCGCCAGCTCAACATGCTGGTCTGGCCCAAGTGGGGTTGGCACCATCCCGGGGTGGTGAAGATCCGTACCCTGATGATCCCGGCCCTGTTCGGTGTGTCGGTCAGCCAGATCAACCTGCTGATCAACACCATGCTGGCCTCGTTTCTGGCTACCGGTGCCATCAGCTATCTCTATTACTCGGACAGGTTGCTGGAGTTTCCCCTTGGCCTCTTTGCGGTGGCCATCAGCACGGTGATCCTGCCTGCCCTGGCCAGAAAACACGTGGATGCGGATCCGGCGGATTTCTCTCGCACCATGGATTGGGGAGTACGCATGGTGATGCTGCTCGGCTTGCCAGCCATGGTCGGTATCGCCGTGCTGCGCGAGCCCATACTGCGGGTGCTTTTCATGCGTGGTGAGTTCGGTCTGCACGAGGTGAGCATGTCCAGTGCCAGCCTGCTGGCCTCCACCACGGGGCTGCTCTCCTTGATGCTCATCAAGGTGCTGGCCCCCGGTTATTACGCCCGCCAGGATACCAGGACGCCGGTGCGTATCGGCATCATGGCCATGGTAGCCAACATGGTGTGCAACCTTATTTTCATCTATCCGCTCGGCTACGTCGGGCTGGCGCTGGCGACCGCCTGCTCCGGCACCCTGAATGCCGTACTGCTGTTCAAGGGGCTCTATCAGCAGGATGTTTATCGCCCTTCCCGCAACACCGGGCTGTTCTGCCTCAAGCTCTTGGCGGCAACGGTCTTGATGGGGGGGCTTCTGGCCTATTTGTCACCGGATCTCGCCCAGTGGGGCGCCTGGAGCATGGGCAAGGCCAGTCTGGAGTTGACCCTGCTGCTCTGCCTGGGCGGAGCACTGTATGGCATTGTCCTCTTGGCATTGGGGATCCGGCCACGGCACCTGAGAGCCGATCAGCAATAACGAACCAGCGGCAAGGGAGGGGACAGCACAAGGGAGATGGGGGGGCGGTCTCAGAGGCTGTCGGGTTGGCCCGCCAACGAGGTGCGATGCTCCTGGCCGAGTCCGAGAAGCGAGCGGGATGGCTAAATCGGGTCAACGGCAGGGCTGACCCTGCCTGCTGCCTGATATATAATCCGCCGATTTCCATGGCAGCAACGCACAAGGCACTGATGGAGCTTATTCGCGGCATTCACAATATCAAGCCCCGTCACCGGGGCTGTGTATTGACCATAGGCAACTTCGATGGGGTTCATCAGGGGCACCACGCGGTGTTGGCCCGTTTGCAGGAGAAGGCCGCCCAACTTGGCCTGCCGGCCTGCGTCATGTTGTTCGAACCCCAGCCGCTGGAGCTGTTTGCGGGCAGTGCCGCGCCCGCCCGCCTCAGCCGCTGGCGGGAGAAGTACGAAGCCCTCAAGGGAATGCAGATCGATCGCATGCTCTGCGTGCGTTTCACCCATCGTTTTGCCGAGCAGGCAGCCAGCACCTTCATCGAGCAACTGCTGGTGGAGAAACTCGGCGTGCACTATCTGGTGGTCGGCGACGATTTTCGCTTCGGCAAGGGGCGGGAAGGGGACTTCCACCTGCTGGAGGAGGCAGGTCGGCGCTTCGGGTTCGAGGTGATCAGTACCCAGAGTTTCCAGCTTTCCCGCCAGCGGGTCAGCAGTACGCTGGTGCGCGAGGCCCTGAAAGCGGGCCGCATGGCGGAGGTGGAGTTGATGCTCGGTCGCCCCTATGCCATCAGCGGCCGGGTGGCCCATGGCGACAAGCTGGGGCGCACCATAGGTTTTCCCACCGCGAATCTGGCCCTCAAACGCCAGGTTGTCCCGGTCGGTGGCGTGTTTGCGGTGGAAGTGATATGTTCCGGCAAGACTTTCCCCGGTGTCGCCAATGTGGGTGTACGTCCGACCTTGAGTGGTACACAAGCCAGATTGGAAGTACATCTATTTGATTTTTCTGGTGATCTATATGGTCAGCAGGTCAAGGTGCTGCTTCGCCACAAGCTGCGCGAAGAGCAGAAATTTGACTCTTTCACCGCCTTGAAAGAGCAGATCGAACGAGATGCCCTGGCGGCCCGAGCCTGGTTCGGGCTGCCACAATTTCATTTACCCAGCACTCTTTTAGAAAAGAAGGGAACCCAGGACTGATGAGCGACTATAAACACACCCTGAATCTGCCGGAAACCGAGTTTCCGATGCGTGGCGATCTGGCCAAACGCGAACCCAACATGTTGAAACGTTGGTACGATCAGGATCTTTACGGCGCCATTCGCCGCGCCAAAGCGGGCAAGCCTTCTTTCATTCTGCACGATGGCCCCCCCTATGCGAACGGCAGCATTCACATCGGTCACTCGGTCAACAAGATCCTCAAAGACATCATCATCAAGTCCAAAGGCCTCTCTGGCTTCGATTCCCCCTATGTACCGGGCTGGGATTGCCACGGTCTGCCCATCGAGTTGAAAGTGGAAGGCATGGTCGGCAAGCCGGGCGAGAAGGTTTCCGCCGCCGAGTTTCGCGCCGAGTGCCGCAAATACGCCAAAACCCAGATCGAAGCGCAGAAGACCGACTTCATCCGTCTGGGCGTGCTGGGTGACTGGGAACACCCCTACCTGACCATGGATTTTGGGACCGAAGCCAACATCATCCGTTCCATGGCCAAGATCGTTGAAAACGGCCACCTGCATAAAGGCTCCAAGCCGGTGCACTGGTGTACCGATTGCGGCTCCGCGCTGGCTGAAGCAGAAGTGGAATACTACGACAAGAACTCCCCCTCCATCGACGTGCGCTTCAAGGCCGTCGACGAGGCTGCCGTTGCCGCCAAGTTTGATTGCGCCGAAGGCCACACCGGCAAGGGCGCGCTCTCTGCCGTGATCTGGACCACTACCCCGTGGACCCTGCCGGCCAACCGCGCCATCGCCATGCATGCCGATCTCGACTACGCGCTGGTGCAGGTTGAGGGCGACAATCCCGAGCGTCTGATCCTGGCCGCTGAGCTGGTGAAGGATGTGATGGATCGCGCAGGCATCGAGCACTTCCACAACCTGGGTTACGCCAAGGGTGCCGCACTCGAGCTGCTGCGCTTCAACCACCCCTTCTACAGCTTCGACGTACCTGTGGTGCTGGGTGACCACGTTACCCTGGACGCCGGTACCGGCGCGGTGCACACCGCCCCTGGTCACGGTCAGGAAGACTTCGTGGTCGGTCAGAAGTACGGTCTGGAAGTGGCCAACCCGGTTGGCAGCAACGGCGTCTATCTGCCGGATACCGAACTGTTTGCCGGCCAGCACGTGTTCAAGGCCAACGCCTCCGTGGTCGAGGTGCTGACCGAGCGCGGTGCCCTGCTGCATCACAAGGTATTCAACCACTCCTACCCGCACTGCTGGCGTCACAAGACCCCGATCATCTTCCGTGCCACCCCCCAGTGGTTCATCAGCATGGAGCAGAAGGGTCTGCGCAAGCGTGCCCTGGAAGAGATCGAGCGTATCGAGACTCAGGGCATTGCCGAACACGGCCAGAGCGGCTGGGTCCCGGCCTGGGGCAAGAATCGCATCCAGGCGATGGTCGAGAACCGTCCCGACTGGTGTATCTCCCGTCAGCGTACCTGGGGCGTGCCCATCTCCCTGTTCGTTCACAAGGATACCCAGGCGCTGCACCCGGAATCCGTGCGCCTGATGGAAGAGGTGGCCAAGCGGGTCGAGCAGTCCGGCATCCAGGCCTGGTGGGATCTGGACAAGGCCGAACTGCTGGGCGCCGATGCCGACAACTACGAGAAGGTGCCTGATACCCTGGACGTCTGGTTTGACTCCGGTTCTACCCACGCCTCCGTGGTCGACGCCCGTCCCGAGTTCAACGGCAAGCCGGCCGACATGTATCTGGAAGGCTCTGACCAGCACCGTGGCTGGTTCATGTCCTCCCTGATGATCGGCGTCGCCATGAAGGACAAGGCACCCTACAACCAGGTGCTGACTCACGGCTTCACCGTGGACGGTCAGGGCCGCAAGATGTCCAAGTCCATCGGCAACGTGGTAAGCCCTCAGGACGTGATGAACAAGCTGGGTGCCGACATCCTGCGTCTGTGGGTAGCGAGCACTGACTACACCGGTGAGATGACCGTCTCCGACGAGATCCTCAAGCGCTCCGCCGACGCCTATCGTCGTATCCGCAACACTGCCCGTTTCCTGCTGGCCAACCTGAACGGTTTCAATCCGGCGACCGACATGGTGGCGCCTGCCGAGATGGTGGTGGTGGATCGCTGGGCAGTGGGCCGTGCCAAAGCGGTACAAGCCGAGATCGTAGCCGCGTTCGATGAGTACAACTTCCACGGCGTGACCCAGAAGCTAATGCAGTTCTGCTCCATCGAGATGGGCTCCTTCTATCTGGATGTCATCAAGGACCGCCAGTACACCGCCAAGGCTGACAGCCTGGCCCGTCGCTCCTGCCAGACCGCCCTTTATCACATCGCCGAGGCCATGGTGCGCTGGATGGCGCCGATCATGAGCTTCACTGCCGACGAGATCTGGGCCCTGCTGCCGGGTGAGCGCGGCGAGTTCGTGTTCACCGAGGAGTGGTACGACGGCCTGTTCGGGCTGGAAGCGGGCGAAGTGCTGAACGACGAGTTCTGGGCCGAGATCCTCACCGTGCGCGGTGAAGTGAACAAGGCGCTGGAAGTGGCCCGTGGCGAGAAGCGCATCGGCGGTTCTCTGCAGGCCGAGCTGACCCTGTTCGCCAAGCCGGAGCTGGCCGCGCGTCTGAACGCCCTGGCCGATGAGCTGCGCTTCGTGCTGCTCACCTCCAAGGCCAAGGTGGTCAGCGTCGATGCTGCACCGGCAGAGGCCGTGGCAACCGAGCGTGATGACCTGTGGCTCTGCGTGGCCCAGTCTGCCGCCGCCAAGTGCGACCGCTGCTGGCACCATGTAGAGGACGTGGGTACCATCGCGGGTCACGAAGAGATCTGTGGCCGCTGCGTCACCAACGTCGAGGGTGACGGCGAAACGCGTCAATTTGCCTGATGAACATGACTCAACATAAAAGCGGCCTGCGTTGGCTGTGGCTGGCGGTGCTGGCCTTCGTACTGGACCAGGCGAGCAAGCTCGCCGTGGTCAAGCTGCTGCCGTTTGGCTACCCGGGGGTGGAGATCACCCCCTTCTTCAACCTGGTCCACGTCTACAACAAGGGGGCGGCTTTCAGCTTCCTGGCAGATCAGGGAGGCTGGCAGCGCTGGTTCTTCGCTGTGCTGGCGTTCGCCATCTGTGGCCTGCTGATCCACTGGCTGCGCAAGCAGTCGGTCACCCAGCGCTGGAGCGGTATCGCCTACAGCCTGATCATCGGCGGGGCGCTCGGCAACGTCTTTGATCGACTGGTGCTGGGCCATGTGGTCGACTTCCTCGACTTTTACTGGCAGCGCGCCCACTGGCCGGCGTTCAATCTGGCTGACAGCTTCATCTTCATCGGTGCCGCCATGATCGTGCTGGATGGCTTCCGTGGCGAGAAAAAACAGGACGCGACCTCATGAGCCAGCTGATTGCTGCGGACAGCAGCGTGCTGTTCCATTTCTCTATCAAACTGGAAGATGGCTCGGTGGCGGACAGCACGGCGCTGCACGGCAAGCCTGCCCGTCTGCGGATGGGAGACGGCAGTCTGACGCCGAGCTTCGAGCAATGCCTGCTGGGGCTGCGCGAAGGGGAGAGCAAGAGCTTTACCCTGGCGCCGGAAGAGGCGTTCGGCCTCTCCAATCCCGACAACATCTACCATCTCGATCGCGCCAAATTCGGTAACGAAGTTGAGCCCAAGGTGGGTACCATCATTCTGTTCGACCAGCCCAACGGCAGCGAACTGCCCGGGATCATCCGGGCGGTGGAAGGGATGTCGGTCACGGTCGATTTCAACCACCCCCTGGCCGGTCACACCGTCACCTTCGAGGTGGAGATCCTGGGGGTTGATGACGAGGAGAAGGTGCACTGATGGATATTCTGCTGGCTAACCCCCGTGGCTTCTGTGCCGGTGTCGACCGGGCCATCAGCATCGTCGAGAGCGCGCTGGAGAAGTTCGGTGCCCCCATCTATGTCCGTCACGAAGTGGTGCACAACCGCTACGTGGTGAACAAGCTCAAGGAGGCGGGTGCCGTTTTCGTCGAAGAGCTGGACGAGGTGCCGGATGACAGCATCGTCATCTTCTCCGCTCACGGTGTCGCCAAGGTCGTGCGCGAGATGGCCAAATCCCGCGCCCTCAAGGTGTTCGATGCCACCTGTCCGCTGGTGACCAAGGTGCACATGGAGGTCCATCGCGCCAGCCGCAAGGGTTCCGAAGCCGTGCTCATCGGCCATGCCGGCCACCCCGAAGTGATCGGCACCATGGGACAGTACGAGAACAGTGAGGGTGGCATGTATCTGGTGGAGACGCCGGAAGATGTGGCCAAACTCAAGGTGAAGAACCCGGACGACCTCTGTTTCGTCACCCAGACGACACTCAGCGTGGACGAGACCTCGGATGTCATCGATGCCTTGCGTGCGCACTTCCCCAAGATCCAGGGGCCGCGCAAGGACGACATCTGCTATGCCACCCAGAACCGCCAGGATGCGGTGCGGGAGATGGCCGGGCTGGTGGACGCCATGCTGGTGGTGGGATCGCGCAACTCTTCCAACTCCAACCGTCTGCGGGAGCTGGCCGAGAAGGTGGGCGCCAAGGCCTACCTCATCGACGATGCCTCCATGATTGAGCCGCAATGGCTGGACGGGGTTGCCCGTATCGGTGTCACGGCGGGTGCGTCAGCCCCCGATGTGCTTGTTCAGAATGTCATTGCCCGTCTGCGCGAGCTGGGAGGCAAGATAGTGACCGAGCATCCTGGCCGGGAAGAGAATGTGGTGTTTGAAGTGCCGCCCGAGCTTAGAATTATTTGAATGTGGCCAGGATGGCCTGAGAATAAAGAGTTATGTTCCTGATGCCGGATTTGTCGTTGCGACCTATCCGGCATTAGACTATATGAACCGCCAGTCACCAAGGATGGGTTATGATTGGGTTCTATCGAGGCTTTTCTCTCATTGAATTGATGATTGTCGTCGCAATCGTGGCGATTCTTGGCACTATTGCCTATCCCTCCTATCAGCGTTACCTGCTGTCCAGCCACCGAATTGATGCAAAAAAAATGCTGTTGGACGCCGCCAACAGACAAGAAACCTATTTTATGGACTTCAATCGGTATACCTCATCCGCAGCCGATTTGAATATCCCGGAGAACTCCGAATCCGGCTTCTATCACCTGGTCATCTCGGCCGGGGTCAATACATACATCCTGTTTGCCACGGCCTCTGGTGCGCAGGGGTCAGACAGCGACTGCATCATTTTCTCCATCGACCAGGATGGCACCCGGAGTGCCACCCGGCTCGGGGATACCGTCAACAATGCTTGCTGGGACTAGGCGATGAAACCACTGCACCATCGACACACGAGGGGATTCAGCCTGCTGGAGGTGATGATTGCGGCCGTGGTGCTCTCCTTCGGCTTGCTGGGATTGGTTGCTATGCAGGTTACCGCCAAGTTTTCCAGCTACGAAGCGCGTCAGCGCACCATCGCCAACTGGCTGGCCAATGATCTGGTGGAACGCGCCAGGATCAACAAAGACAGCTGGGCTGGTCAGGGAACGACAGTGGTATCCGGCAACGCGATCCTGGATATGCCGAGCTGTGCCAACAACAATGGCACCATGTCGGATTGCAGCAGGACAGAGCGGCAGACACTGGACCTCTTCTACTGGCAGCAGTCCCTGCTGGGAACCGCGGTATCCGGTGCCGCGTCACCTCTGCAATCTCCGGTCGGCTGCGTGATTCGTGGCGCCAACAACAGTTTGACCATAGGGATCTTCTGGCAGGGGCGGGAGTCTCTGTCCGATGGTGCCGGTGCAGTGGCCGCAGTGCGCAACAGTTGTGGGTTGGGCAATGCGGCAGACAGACAGAGGCGTCAGTTCGTACTGACGACCACACTATGAATGCCCGTGGCTTCACCCTGATTGAATGGCTGATTGCCATGTTGATCGGCGTATTTCTGGTCGGTGGCGGCTTGAGCATCTTCGTGGCTTCCCGTGCCACAACGGAGGATGCTTTCGATCAGAGCGAGTTGCAGGAGAACGGTCGTATTGCGATGCGTTTGGTGACCCAGGACCTGAAGTGGGCGGGCTTCTGGGGGGACTACACCGGTTCCCCCATGGCAACGGGGCAAGGCGTGACTCTCAGCAGCGGGTCTGAGGTGCTTTCGGTGAACGATTGTCTGGACAATTTGGGGCGTGGCAGCTTGCCGCCCAGCGTGGGAACAAATCGGGGTGTCTGGGTCGCTCGGGTGGACAACAACAGGGCGATTAACGGGGGGGCTTTTGCCTGTATTCCCGTGACGTCACGTGTTGCCAATACGGATGTCATCAGCATCAAGCGATTGATTGGGCAGCCCCTGGCCGATGCCGCAGCTACTGGCAATCGCTTCTATCTTGCTACTACGACGCAAGCGGCATTGATGTTCAAAGGGGGAGAAACAGTGCCCACGTTGACAAATATGCCGGCTCGTCAGCTCTGGGAATACCAGCACTTTATCTATTATCTCGCTCCCAATGCCGCAGGCAACCCGGAGCTGAGAAAGCGTTACCTGACTGCCAATGGGGGCTCGGTTCTGATCGGAGGCCCCATGGCGGAAGGGATTGAGCGCATGACGGTGCTGTTTGGTGTTGACGACACTCCTGTTGCCGATGGGGTCATTGATCGCTATGTCGCATCTACAAACGTGACCGAGCAGGAATGGAGCGAAGGGCGTGTCGTTGCTGCCCGTGTCTTTATTCTGGTGCGGTCGTCGCAAGCATCCAGCAGCTATGTGAACAACAACATCTATCAGGTAGGCAGTACCAGCGTATCAGGCAATGGGGATGGATTTCGTCGTTTGCTGCTGGAGAGCAGCGTGTCGCTGCGCAACCCGGTGGTCATGACTGGAGGTGGTTCATGAGGTCTCAGCATGGCGTTGCCCTGATCGTCGCTCTGATCATCCTGGTACCTCTGACGCTGATCGCCGTGGTGGTGATGCAGTCCTCCGGGCAGGATCTCAAGATGGCAGGCTCTGCGGCCAATTTCAGGCAGGCAGAACACAGACTGGAAGGCATCATCGAAGCAGCGGTACAGAGCAATAACATATCGACGGTGATTGCAGGCATGGGGTCTGCGCTGGGGGCGAGTGCTGCCATCAGTGTCAATAGCAGCAATAATTCAGCCAGTGTGGCCCTCACGAATCGCACGGAAACTGTCTGCAAACGCAAGGTGGATGCCAGCAGCAGCAATGTGATTCCTGTATGCAAATATGTCGAGCTACAGGCCGGTGTCAATTATGGAAAATATTCTCGCCCGCTGACCTGGACTGCGGGTGTGGAACAGCCACTGCTCACAAAATAGGAGCGAAGGATATGTGGTTACAACGATTCGGTTCAATTTTATGCTGGTGCAGTCTTGTTTTTGGCATGACGTCAACACGAGCCGATGACACCGAGCTTTTTATATACGACTTTAATAAGGCTGGTGATTTCAGACCTAAAGTGCTGCTGATATTTGATAACTCCGGCAGTATGGCTGATACCATGGAACAGATAAAGGAAGCTTATAATCCAGCGACTGTCTATCCAGCCTTGAGCAATGATCCCGACACAAGCAATACTAAACGATATATCTATTTTTCAACCGATGGGAGCATTCCCGCTATTAACAGCAACAAGCGTTTCTCCGACAAACTGAACGCTTGTGCCACCTCCAAGGGACCTCTTGCAAGTATCGGTTATTTTCAGTCGCAAGTCTGGACTTATGAAGTGACAAGTGGCAACCCTCCGGGGAGAGGAAGGGGAAGCTGGTATTCAATTAGTGGTTATCAGGAAAACAACATCGACTTGGTCGATTGCAAGCAGGATGTGACCGCAAATAACCCTGCCAACCCATACACAGGCACCTGGAGTGTTGGCACCGGGTATCCGGTCAATAAAACCAGCAATAATCAAGGCTCATGGTTTTATACAGCGGCAACAAGAGACTCTGTTAATGCCAGCAATACGGCCGTGGTGCTTTATTCTGCCAACTATATCAGGTGGTATTACGGGCCTACGGGTTACTCTATAGAATCCCGGCTGCGTATTGCCAAAGATGCAGTCAAAGGATTGATATCATCTGCCCCCGGGGTTGATTTTGGTCTGGCTATTTTCAACAGGAATGACAGTAGCAGTACCAATGGCGGCAGAGTTGTCCGGGATATTCTGGGTAGCGAGATCACGTTGTCGAATGGCAAGACCGGAGAACAAGACCTGCTCGACAGGGTCGAAGGACTGACTGCCAGTACCAACACACCATTATGCGAGACGTTGAGTGAGGCGTATCGCTTCTTCGGGGGACGAAGCGTTGTTTATGGCTTGCAAGGAGGCACGAGAGACACGACCGCCGAAAGCCCGACAGGTACCTATCAAGCCCCCTATGACAACTGCTCAAACAACGGTTACGTCATATACATCACCGATGGGGAGCCGACTCAGGACGGGGATGCCAATACCTTTGTCCAGGGATTGATAAATACATTGTCCAGCGATGAAAAAGCAGCTTATGGCACTACCGTTTCTTATGGTTCGGGGAACAGGTCCAGCAGTTATCTGGCCGCATTGGCGGGCTATATGAAACACAAGGATGTGAATGCCGTTTCTCCTGGTACCCAGACAGTCACGACCTTTACCGTCGGGTTTGGTGACGAGGCGATCAGCGGGGCCGGTAATTTGCTTGCTGAAACCGCCCGTCGTGGTGGCGGCGTTTATTATCCGGCAACCAACGCCTCTGCCCTGAGTGATGCGTTGAAGGCGTCGCTGCTGGCGATCCTGCGGATCAATACCTCGCTGGTGTCCCCCGCTATTGCCAGCAACAACTTTGACCGGACTCGCAGTCTCAACAACATCTATTACGCCATGTTTGAGCCGGATGATGGTCCCAGATGGCGGGGCAATCTGAAAAAACTGATCTTTTCTCCTGACGGTTATGTGGCTGACAGCCGGGGACTGCCTGCTATCAAGTTTGATGGCACCATCATCGACAGTGCCCAGACGTTCTGGTCATCCGGCCGTGACGGCAACGTTGTGGCCGAAGGTGGGGCGCAAGAGATGTTGGCGGGGAAAAGCAATCGCAGTCTCTATGTCATCAACAATGCCCAGAACCGCCTCGATCAGCTGACCAAGGCCAATCTGGTGACGCAGGCTGGCAGTGAAGCTGCGCTCATGACCTTCATGCAGGCAGATACGACGACTGAACTCGATTCCCTGATCAACTGGACCAAGGGGTTGGATGTCGACGATGAGGACTTTGATACATCAACCCTGATCCGCGCCCATATCATGGGTGACCCCCTGCACTCACGTCCCCTGGTGCTGAATTATGGCCCGCAATCCGGTAACCCGACGGATGCGCCGGACTTGCGTATCCTGTTTGGGACCAACGCTGGTTTTCTGCATATGTTCAAGGACATGGGGAGCACCATAGACGAAAGCTGGGCGGCTATACCTTATGAGTTCATGGCCAATCAGAAGGCGCTGCGTCTCAATGCGGAATCAGCCGAACATATCTATGGTGTTGACTCTTCTCCGGTTGCCCTTATCAAGGATGCCAATCGCAACGGGGTGCTGAAATCCTCCGAGAGCGATTTTGTCTGGGTATTTACCGGCTTGAGGAGCGGCGGCAAAGCCTATTATGCATTCAACGTTTCCAGCCCGGATACGCCGACACTGAAGTGGCGTCTGAACAGTCTGACGACTGGTTTTGGTGAGCTGGGGCTGACCTGGTCGGTGCCGGAAGTCGCGTTTGTGCCGGGAGTCAGTGATCCCGTGCTCATCTTTGCTGGCGGTTATGACGTGAACAAGAGCGTGCTGGGACTGGGAACCAGTGACAGCATGGGCAGAGGTATCTACATCGTCAATGCCGATACTGGGGCGCTGATATTCAGTGCGACCCCTGCTGCGACTTCAACCAGCAACCTCAGGGTCACGGGGATGACCGACAGTATGCCCGGGTCGGTAGCTACGCTTGACAGCGATGGTGATGGCAAAGTCGATCGCATCTATGTGGGTGATACGGGGGGCAATATCTGGCGCATGGATCTCCCAGGCACCAACAAATCTGACTGGAGCGTCTTCAAATTTGCCAGCCTGGGGTCGGATGTCACTCAAGCCGATGATCGCCGTTTCTTCACCCAGCCTATCGTGGTGCGTACCATCAACAAGCAGGTCACCCGCACCGTTGTGGGGGGGAATGTGGTCTATTCCTATCAGGATCGTCCCTTTGATGCAGTGCTGATTGGGAGTGGAGACCGCAATCGCCCCTCATCGGAAGCGACCGTCCGCAATGGCTATTTCATGTTGCGTGATTATGATGTCGTGCCGCGTGCCGCCAATGCGCAGGCGAGAAGCCCCATCTTGATTACTGACCTTTATGATGTGACCTCTGATCCTTTGTCTGCCCAGACAAACACGGATGGAATATTGGCGACCAAGGCGGGAATTACCACTGCCAAAGGGTGGGTCAATTGGTTGAACGAACCGGGTGAGAAATCCATGGGGGCCGGGGTCGTACTTCAGGGCAAGCTTTACTTCACCTCGTTCCTGCCGCAAGTGCAGTCGTTCCAGCAATGCACCATTCAATCCATCGGGGCTGCACGCCAATACATGGTAGACATGCATTATGGCAGTTCCTTCCGTTATGTGGTTGATCTTGAAGGCAACCAGACACCTGAGCGTTATGTCGAAGTACAGAACAAGGTTGCCGACGATTTGGTGGTGCATGCAGGAGACGATGCCAAGATCCGCATTATTGGAGGCGGTGTCGGGGAAGAGGTCATCCTGAAAGATGAAGGGGATGGTGAGCCTGAGCGTTGTACCGGAGCGGGAGAGTGCAACCAGGGGGCAGAGGAGGCTGAGATGGATATGTCGCCCAAGAAAATTTACCTCTACGAAGGAGAGGCACAATGAAAACACGCAGCGGGGTGTTGGGTTTGTGCCTCTTGTTATCCGGGTCCGTCTTGGCAGATGACATAAAATGTTATGTCGAGTTGGTTAACGGCCAGAAGGTTGTCCTGCACGGTACTGTGGCAGACAACACGCCAAAGGCGGTGCAGGATAAATTCAAACAAAGAGGATACGAGGTGGATGGTGCGGTACAGCCTGTGAAGAAAATCCTGGAATGCCGCACTGCGGAGGAAAATTTCCAGTCAAAAGAGGGTCAGCAACAGGATGCCCGTCAACTGCGATAGCGAAGGACTTCATTCAGAGGCAGATATTTGCCTGGGTAGATTGGGTGGTGCGGCCGGAGGGAGAGATGACCAGATTTATCTGGGCATTTCCTGAACGACACAGCGTGATGGTGGCATTGGTACCCAGGCTGGTGCCATCAGGGCTGAAGGTAGTGGAAGTTCGATTGTTTGCAGCAGTCAGCGAGTCAGATAGCTGAGGGCTTCTTGCCAGAATCTGCTCACCGTTATTGAAAATGTCATTGCCATTACCGTCGACGAACACGAGGAATTGGGTCGGATTGGCGGTGACACAATTGTCACTGGCATTGGCAAGGCACACAGTGACAGATTGCTGGTTGTCGATGGCTTGGCTACGAGCAAAACGCAGATATTTCAAGAGTGTGCGAGATTCAAATTTCAAGGCATTCTCATTGAGCAGGCTCGACATGGCCGGTGCGCCAATACCAAGCAAGATGACCCCCAGACTGACGGCGATCATCAGTTCCAGCAGGGTGAATCCTTTCTCGTCCTTGATCATGGCAATATCTCCCTCGATTAGTTACATCTTATCTCCAGACAGCCAGAACACCAGCGCAAAGCCCAAGTGTTGAGCTGGCACAGCCAGCGCCTTTTCTTTATCATTCCCCATCATTTTCGAATTCAAGATGCATCGCCATGGCAAAAGCCCTCTCTCTGATGCTTGCCCAGTTAAATCTGACGGTAGGCGCCATCGAAGATAACTGTGACAAGGTACTGGCGGCAGCAGCCCTGGCCGATCAGCAAGGGGCCGATCTGCTGGTTTGCTCCGAGCTGGCCCTGACAGGATACCCGCCTGAGGATCTGCTGCTGCGCGCCGACCTGATGATCCGGGTCGAGGCCGCGCTGTCCCGCATCGCGGCATGGCAGGGACAATGTGCCATTCTGGTGGGCCATCCCTGGTGCGAAGCGGGGGCGCTTTACAATACGGCGTCTCTCTATGAGCGCGGTCAACTGCGGGCACGTTATTTCAAACAGGACTTGCCCAACTACGGGGTGTTCGACGAGAAGCGCTACTTCACTGCGGCGACCGATACCTGTGTGGTGCCGTTCCGTGGCCATCAGCTGGGTTTGCTCATCTGCGAAGATCTCTGGCAGCCGGGTCCGGCGCTGGCCGCCAAGGCGGCGGGGGCCGAGCTGCTGCTCACCATCAATGCCTCTCCTTATGATCAGGAAAAACCCTGGATCCGCCGCGAGCTGATGGCGGAACGCTGCGATCAGACCGGCCTGCCGCTCATCTACCTCAACCAGGTATGCGGCCAGGACGAGCTGATCTTCGACGGCTGCTCCAAGGTGTTCAACAGCCAGGGCGAGCTGACCCACAAGCTGGCTCCATTTGCCGAAGAGCTGGCGCTGGTGCGCTTTGCCGATGGTCAGCCGGTAAAGGAGCGGGAACCCTCGGCGCCGCTGGAGCCGTTGGCCGAGACCTATCAGGCCCTGGTGCTGGCGGTGCGCGACTATGTCACCAAGAACGGTTTTCAGGGCGCCGTGCTGGGCCTCTCCGGTGGTATCGACTCGGCGCTGACCCTGGCCATTGCGGCCGATGCCATCGGGGCGGACAAGGTGCAGGCGGTGATGATGCCGTTCCGCTACACCGCCCAGATGAGCGTGGAGGATGCCAAGGAGCAGGCCGAGCGGATGGGGGTGGAGTTCAACATCATCTCCATCGAACCCATGTTCGAAGGCTTCATGACCCAGCTGGCACCTCTGTTTGAAGGGACCGCCCGCGACACCACCGAAGAGAACCTGCAGGCCCGCTGCCGCGGTGTGCTCTTGATGGCGCTGTCCAACAAGCGCCGCCGTATCGTGCTGACCACTGGCAACAAGAGCGAGATGGCCGTGGGATATGCCACGCTGTATGGCGACATGGCGGGTGGCTTTGATGTGCTCAAGGATGTCCCCAAGACCCTGGTCTTCAAGCTGTGCGAATATCGCAACAGCGTGGAGTACGTGATCCCGCAGCGGGTCATCGATCGTCCCCCGTCGGCCGAGCTGGCACCGGATCAGGTGGACCAGGACAGCCTGCCCCCCTATGACATTCTGGATGCCATCCTCAAGCGCTACGTGGAAGAGGATGCGTCTGTCGCCGACATGGTGGCGGAAGGTTTCGAAGAGGCGGTGGTACGCAAGGTGATCCGCCTGGTGGATCTCAACGAATACAAGCGCCGTCAGGCCGCCGTCGGCCCTCGCATCACGGCTCGCAACTTTGGTAAGGACCGCCGCTATCCCATCACGTCCGGGTTCGGCAAACAGAACTGGTAAGGAGTCACCATGAAGAAGATTGAAGCCATCATCAAACCGTTCAAGCTGGACGATGTACGCGAGGCCCTGGCCGAGATCGGCATCAACGGCATGACAGTGTCCGAGGTCAAGGGGTTCGGCCGCCAGAAGGGCCATACCGAGCTCTATCGCGGTGCCGAGTACATGGTCGACTTCCTGCCCAAGGTCAAGGTGGAGCTGGTGGTGCAGGACGAGGATCTCGATGCCTGCCTGGAAGCCATCCAGAACACAGCGCGTACCGGCAAGATCGGTGATGGCAAGATCTTCGTCTGCGAGGTGGAGCGCGTCATTCGTATTCGTACTGGTGAAGAGAACGAAGACGCGATCTGATGTGGTGGATGTGCCCTGTGATGAACAGCAAGAGTCTGTCGTTCTGATGTCGTTGTACCGTATCGGGGTCGTGGCGGCGTGCCTGATGGCACTCACCGCGTGCAGTACCCGGCCGCCGGCCCAGCCGGAAAACCTGTGCCAGATCTTTCGGGAGAAACCCGAGTGGCACGAGGCGGCGCTCAAGATGAACGAGAAGTGGGGGACACCTGTCCAGGTAGTGATGGCCATGATGTACCAGGAGTCCTCCTTCGTGCATGATGCCCAGCCGCCGATGCAGTATTTCCTCTTCATCCCCACCGGGCGGGCCAGTTCAGCCTACGGCTATGCCCAGGTGAAAGACGAAACCTGGGCCGACTACCAGCGGGAAACCGGCAACAGCTGGAGCGATCGCGACGACTTTGCCGACGCCATCGATTTCATGGGCTGGTACACTCACAAGGCACAGCGGCTCAACGGCACGTCCAAGTGGGATGCCTATGGCCAGTATCTCAATTATCACGAAGGCTGGGGGGGCTACCGACGTGGCAGCTACCGCAGCAAGGGATGGCTGATGAAGGTCTCCCGCAAGGTGGAGGCCCGTGCCCAGCGCTACGGTGCCCAGTATCGACAATGCAAGGATCAGCTCTCCAGCGGGGGCTGGTTCTGGTAACCAAATCAGGAGTCAGAAATGCCGTTATTGGACAGTTTTACCGTCGACCATACCCGCATGGCCGCCCCGGCAGTGCGGGTGGCGAAGACCATGCAGACCCCGAACAAGGACACCATCACCGTGTTCGACCTGCGTTTCTGCGTGCCGAACGAGGAGATCCTCTCCGAGCGCGGCATCCATACCCTGGAGCATCTGTTTGCCGGCTTCATGCGTGATCATCTCAATGGGAATGGGGTGGAGATCATCGACATCTCTCCCATGGGTTGCCGCACCGGCTTCTACATGAGCCTGATCGGTGCGCCGGATGAAGCCCGTGTTGGCGCTGCCTGGCAGGCCGCCATGAGCGACGTGCTGACCGTGCAGGATCAGGGCAAGATCCCCGAGCTGAACGAATACCAGTGCGGTACTTACAGCATGCATTCGCTGGAAGAGGCCCATGCCATCGCCCGCCATGTGCTGGAGCGCGGTATCGGTGTCAACCACAATGACGAGCTGGCCCTGCCGGAAGAGAAGCTGAAAAGCCTCTGATCCCGAGAAGGGAAGCATGAAAAAGGCCGGTCAATGACCGGCCTTTTTGCATCTGGTGGGATCAGGAGGGCAGTGGCATCACCCGATTGCGTCCCAGCTCCTTGGCCTTGTAGAGCAGCTTGTCGGTACGCTCGATCAGGGTGTCTGCCGTCTCCTGAGGGATGTATTCCCCCACGCCGAACGAGGCGGTGATGTGATCGATGCGTCGCCCGGATTTGCGATCCAGAATCGACATCCGCTCGATGACGCGACGCAGGCTCTCGGCCATCTGGCGGGTCAGCGCCAGAGCGCGGTTTGGCACCAAGAGGGCAAACTCCTCACCCCCCAGGCGATAGGCGGTTATGCCCTCCTTGCTGGCCTCTCGCAGCCGCTTGCCGACGATGCGCAGCACCTGGTCCCCCAGCAGATGTCCGTATTCGTCGTTGAAGTTCTTGAAGCGATCGATATCGGTCAGGATCAGGGAGAAGGGCTGCTTGCTGCGGATGAGGCTGTCCATCTCGAGATCGAAGGCGCGTCGA
Source organism: Aeromonas sp. R7-1 (assembly GCF_040908115.1). Classification (NCBI taxonomy): domain Bacteria; kingdom Pseudomonadati; phylum Pseudomonadota; class Gammaproteobacteria; order Aeromonadales; family Aeromonadaceae; genus Aeromonas; species Aeromonas sp. R7-1. Next base: position 258,161 of record NZ_JBFODD010000023.1, read on the forward strand.
TTGAGCAGAGACGTGAGCGGGTCCTCGGTGGCCAGCTTCCTCGTCTCGTTCAGGGCCTGTTTCAGCTCCTTTATCTCTTTCTCGGCGCTGCTGAGCTGGTTGCGAAAGTGGAGGGTGGACATGCGTACGTCACGCGACTCGCGCACGAGATCCCGCAGGATCCCCATGGTGTCTTCCAGGCTGAGCCCCTCGTCGTCTATCTTGCTCAGCTTGTCGAAACTCTTGTCGAGCATCTCCTGAAACAGCCCGGTATCGGAGATGGCATCCTGCATCGAGTGACTCAGCTCGCTGGCCATGGCGGCCAGATTGAGTTTCATCGCCTCCATCTGCTGCTCGTCCTGGGCCGCAAGGTGCTGGTGGTAGAGACGCTCGCAGGTGGTCAGGGAGAAGGTTCCCTGCTGCTTTATCGCCTGATCGACGGCATGGTTGAGTTCTGGCATGTCGCCGGAGACATAGCTGTACCAAAGGTGATAGTTGTTCGGCGTGGTGGGAATTTGATACTTGATCATCAGGGGAACCGCCTGTTTCAAATAGGCGGCAGATTGGGCGAACGAGTCCTTGCTCATGAGTTCCGAGTCTCACATACCTGCAAACTGTGTCCAGTATGACAGAGAGAATGGCCAAAAGGCAGTCGATGGATGCCATTAGCTCCCCCCTCCGATATAATGTCTGCGTTATTACCTACCCTAAGGCCTGCTTATGTCTCAAAAAGATCCTTTCCTCCAACGCGAGGCCGAAAAATACGAAAACCCCATCGCCAGTCGCGAGATGCTGCTGGAGCTCATCAAGGGCCATGAGAAACCCATGTCCCGGGAAGAGCTGGCCAAGGTCCTCAAGCTGACCGATGAAGAGCCGTTGGAAGCCTTGCGACGTCGTCTGCGCGCCATGGAGCGCGACGGGCAGCTCGTGTTCACCCGCAACCAATGTTACGCCCTGCCGGATCGCCTGAATCTGGTCAAAGGCTATGTGCTTGGCCACAAAGATGGATTCGGTTTTCTGCGCCCCGAGGGTGGTGGAGCGGATCTCTTCCTGAACAACCGCGAGATGCAGCGCCTGATGCATGGCGACTATGCCCTGGTGCAGCCGACCGAGATCGATCGCAAGGGTCGTCAGGAAGCGCGTCTGGTGCGCCTGCTCAAATCCCGGGAGGCGGACATCGTCGGTCGTTACTTCGTCGAGAACGGCGTCGGTTTCGTGGTACCCGATGACAGCCGCATCGGCCAGGACATCATCATCCCGGAAGGGGAGAACAAGGGGGCTCGCCAGAGCCAGGTCGTAGTCGTGCGCATCAACCAGCGCGCCACTGCCCGCTTCAATGCGGTCGGTACCGTCTTGGAAGTCCTGGGTGAGAACATGGCGCCCGGTATGGAGATCGAGATCGCCCTGCGTACCCACGGCATTCCGCACACTTGGCCGGAAGAGGTGACCAAAGAGGTCGCCGGTCTCGGTGAGCAGGTGCCGGAGAAGGCCAAAGAGGGTCGCATCGACCTGCGCGCCCTGCCGCTGGTGACCATCGACGGGGAAGACGCCCGCGACTTCGATGACGCTGTCTTCTGTGAAGCCAAGCGCGGTGGCGGCTGGCGCCTGTGGGTCGCCATCGCCGACGTCTCCGCCTACGTGAAGCCGGGCACCGCCCTCGACACCGAAGCCTATCAGCGCGGCAACTCGGTCTACTTCCCCGAGTTCGTGGTGCCCATGCTGCCGGAGGTGCTCTCCAACGGTCTGTGTTCCCTGAACCCGCAGGTCGACCGGCTCTGCATGGTGTGCGAGATGACCATCTCCGCCGCCGGCCGCATGTCCGGCTACAAGTTCTACGAAGCGGTAATGAACTCCCACGCTCGCCTGACCTACACCAAGGTAGCGGCGATCCTGGACGGGGATCCCAAGCTGCGTCAGCAGTATGATCCGCTGGTGGGCCACATCGAGGAACTGAGCAACCTCTACAAGGCGCTCAAGCATGCCCGCCATCAACGCGGTGCGGTGGAGTTCGAAAGCGAGGAGACCCGCTTCATCTTCAACGCCCAGCGCAAGATCGACCGTATCGTACCGCTGGTGCGCAATGACGCCCACAAGATCATCGAAGAGTGCATGATCCAGGCGAACGTGGCGGCCGCCCGCTACATCGAGAAGAACGAGGCCGCCGCCCTGTTCCGGGTGCACGACCGCCCGGGCGAGGAGCGTCTGACCGGCTTCCGTGACTTCCTGGCCGAACTGGGTCTGGAGCTCAAGGGGGGCCTGGAGCCCGAGCCGAAGGACTTTGCCGACCTGGCCGCCAAATTCGAAGGGCGCCCGGATGCGGAATTGCTCTCCACCATGCTACTGCGCTCCATGCGTCAGGCCATCTATCAGGCCGACAACATCGGTCACTTCGGCTTGGCCCTGAAGTCCTACGCTCACTTCACCTCGCCGATCCGTCGCTACCCGGATCTCATCCTGCACCGGGCGATCAAGTACCAGACCGCCAAGGAGCAGCAGGGCAACCTGCGCCACAAGTGGACGCCGAGCGGTGGCTACCACTACCAGCTGGAAGAAGTGGACCCCATGGGCGAGCACTGCTCCATGACGGAGCGCCGTGCTGATGACGCCACTCGCGACGTGGCAGACTGGCTCAAGTGCGAGTACATGCTGGATCACGTGGGTGACGAGTTTGACGGCGTCATCGCCAGCGTCACCGGTTTTGGTTTCTTCGTGCGTCTGGCGGAGATCCACATCGACGGTCTGGTGCACGTCAGCACCCTCACCAACGACTACTACCAGTTCGACCCGCTGCACCAGCAGCTGATCGGCGAGAACTTCCGCCGCCGCTACCGTCTGGGCGACAAGGTGCGGGTCAAGGTGATGGGCGTCAATCTGGATGATCGCAAGATCGACTTCGTGATGGTGGAAGAGCCCCTCAAGGCCACCGGCAAGAATGCCAAGGAGATGGCGCGCAAGCAGGCCGAGATCAAGAAAGAGAAGGCCAAGAGCGCCCAGCGCCACGAGAAACGCAAAGAGGGCAAGGAGAGCGGCAAATCCGACAAGGGTGGCCGTGCCAAGCCCAGCAACAGACGACCGAGCAAAAAGGCTCGCGACAAGGCCAAGAGCACTAAATGAGTACTGAACTGATCTACGGCATTCACGCCGTCTCCGCGCTGCTGGAGCGCACCCCCGAGCGCTTCATCGAGGTGTGGGCTCTCAAGGGCCGCGATGACGAGCGGCTGCATCCCCTGCTGGCCGAGCTGGAGTCCCTCGGTATCAGGGTGCAGAGCGTGAACCGCAAGACGCTGGATGACAAGGCGGAAGGCAACAATCACCAGGGCATCATGGCCAAGGTGATTGAAGCGCCCAAGCTGGCCGAGCACGACCTGGCCAGTCTGCTGGACGATCTGGCGGCGCAAGAGACAGCGCCCTTCCTGCTGGTACTGGACGGGGTGACCGATCCGCACAATCTCGGCGCCTGTCTGCGCAGTGCCGATGCGGCCGGGGTGCATGCGGTGATCGTGCCGCGGGACAAGGCCACAGGCCTCACGTCCGTGGTGCGCAAGGTCGCCTGTGGCGCCGCCGAAGTGGTGCCGCTCATCCAGGTCACCAACCTGGCCCGCAGCCTGCGCGAGCTGCAGGAGCGCGGCGTCTGGATCGTGGGTACCGCCGGCGAGGCGGATCACGATCTTTATCAGGCCAAACTCACCGGCCCCATGGCGCTGGTGATGGGGGCCGAAGGCAAGGGCATGCGCCGCCTGACCCGCGAACATTGCGACGAGCTGGTGAGCATCCCCATGGCGGGGGCTGTCTCCAGCCTCAACGTCTCGGTGGCGAGCGGTGTCTGCCTGTTCGAAGCCGTGCGCCAGCGCCGCGTCTGACAAGACGATGACCGACAGACCCCCCTTTGTCTGGGAACGGGTTGCAGATGAGCAGGAGGCCGAGCGCCTCCTCTCTTTTGCCCGCTCCCTGACCTTGCCCCCTCGCACCTGCCTCTGGCATGCCGGTGACAGTCCGGCGCTGCTGGTCAGGGTGGAAGAAGGGTTGCTGCGGGCCAAGGTGGTGCTGGCGGATGGCCGCGAGTACATCAAGGAGTTCTATTGGGAGGGGGACGAGTTTCTCGACTTCCACCACCTGCTCAGTGGCGAGCCGGCCCGCTACAGCGTTGAAGCGCTGGAGCCCTGCCGTCTGCAGCTTCTTCCGCTGGCGGATCTGCGCCGACTCCCTTGCTGGCCCGCCTGGTATCACCATCTCCTTGAAGTGCAACTGCGCATCAAGGAGGAGAAAGAGCTGTTGCTGCTGACCGGGGGCCCAGAGGTGCGCTATCAGCATTTTCTGCGAAGCTTCCCCGCGCTGGATGCCAGGGTTCCGGATCACCAGATTGCCGCCTATCTGGGGATCACCCCCATCAGCCTGAGCCGCATCCGCAGGCGGCTGAAAACGCGCGATCAGGGTTGAGCCAGAAGGGATTGCCGATGAACCTGGGCAGAGATCGGCTCTTTGCCGGCCATGTCCGCATTGGATGAGAAGGGGGGCAACTTAACCAAGGTTAATGCCCCTCGTCGGGAGCAAGATTATGCTGTCAGACCCCATTAAACAGGAGTCATTCATGAACTGGAGTATGAAATCCTGGTCCGAGCTGACCACTGATGAATTGTATGAGCTGCTTGCCCTGCGCGCCGAGGTGTTCGTGGTGGAGCAGACCTGCGCTTTCCAGGATCTGGACGGGCTGGATCGCCGTGACGGCGTGTTGCATCTGCTCGGTCGTGAGGGGGATCACCTGGCGGCCTATGCCCGCATCATGGCGCCCGGCATTGGTGATGGCAGCGGCGCCGCCATCGGCCGTGTGGTCACCTCTCCCACGTCGCGGGGGGGCGGACTGGGTCACCGCCTGCTGGCGCAAGCGGTCAGAGAGTGCGAGGCTCGCTGGCCTGCACACAGCATCTGGCTCGGTGCACAGGCCCACCTGCAAGGTTTTTACGGCCAGCATGGTTTCGTGGCCGAAGGGGAAGGATATCTGGAAGATGACATCCCTCACATGGGGATGCGAAGGGAGCCTGCCTGACATCGTCAGGCGCCAGGAAAGGGGCAAGTGGCCCCTCATCCGTGGTGCATTGCATGGTTTTTTGCTACCCCGTGGCCATGGGGTCGCAGCCCGGGGTGAGATACCGCCGCGCTGATCTGCCTGCGGGTCTCTCTGTCGGGACACCGCCCCGGTCAGGGCGGTGCGACATCAGGAAGGCTGTGGTGGTTCAGGGAGTGACCCGGGTGGTGAGGGTAAATCCCTCTTCACTGGAGGCCAGCGTCACCTGAACCTGGCCCAACTCGGTCAGAGTGCTTACATGGGTGCCGCCACAGGGAATGGTGATCTCCCGACCGTCCAGCATGCCATGCCAGTAGCGGGAATCGATGATGGCATCACCGGCCCGGCTGCGGCGGATCTCGCCTCCCTCTTTGAGCCAGCGCATCAGCTGCTCGTTGACCTGGAGCGCTATCCTGTCGAGGTCGGCCAGCAGTGCCTCGCTGTTGATTCCCTTTTTCCGAAGGCTCTTGCCGATCCGGTACTGCTCCTTTGATCCTCTGGGCTCGACCCGGGAGTGCTGGATGGCGAGGCGGTCGAAATCCGGCTGCCCGAGAGCGTCCAGCTCGCTTGTCTCCTTTCGCCAATAGGGCGTGAGCGCCCGATTGAGGGCCAGTGCCACCAGGTGGCAGGCGCTGTGGCCCAGGCTCAGGGCATGGCGAGCCTCGGCATCCACTGTCAGTTCCACAGGCGAGCCAATGGCAAGGTGATGGGAACCGGCGAGGGGATGCACCACCACGAAAGCCCACCCATCCGCCCCCCGCTTGACCGGAATCTCCGTATCCACGAACAGCTCGCCCTCGGGACTGATGGCGCCCATGCGGCATGGGCCCACGGCCGCTTCCCCCCCTTCCCAGCGCACTGTGCCCACGTCACCGGGTTGATCGGGCCAGAGGTGGCTCTGGGGATGAAAGGGGGTGAGGTCGGTGACCAGCAGGGTCGGATCCCCCTGTTTGCAACAGACGACGCTGGCCTGTTCCTGATGGTGGCCCAGTACGAAGCTGGCTCGGGTATGTTCCATGGCAGGGCTCCCGCAACGAGATGATGAGAAGGGAAAGGAGCAGCATACGCGAAAGTGCGAAGAGGCTCATCAACCCGGGTCAATGAGCCTCAAGATGGCGTTAGAGGGTGGTGACCAGCAGATATGCATTGAGGCCGATCACCAGGGCGACGATGAGGCGCCCCACGGCCTGGGTGACGGGGTGATTGCGATGTGTCCCCATCAGGGCGCGATCACCGGTCAGGATCAGCAGCGGAATAAGGGCGAGGGCGATGCCGAAGCTCAGCACTACCTGGCTCAACACCAGGATTTCAGTGGTGTTGAGGCCCATGGCGATCACCACGAAGGCGGGGGCCATGGTGATGGCTCGGCGCAGCCAGAGCGGAATGGTGAAGCGCACGAAGCCCTGCATCACCACTTGCCCCGCCAGCGTCCCGACCACGGTGGAGGAGATGCCGGAGGCGACCAGGGAGAGGCCGAACAGAGTGGCGGCTGCCGGTCCCAGCAGGGGCGTGAGGGTCTGGTAGGCCGATTCCAGCTCGGCCACCTGCTGGTTGCCGGAGCTGTGGAAGGCGGCCGCCGCCATGGCCATCATGGCCAGGTTGACGAAGCCGGCGATGGTCATGGCGATGGCCACGTCGACCCGGGTGCTGTGCAGTCGCTGGGTCACCGTGCCCTGCTCCTGGGTGTGCTGGGTCAGGGCCGAGTGGAGATAGATGACATGGGGCATCACGGTGGCACCAAGCACGCCGGCGGCAAGATAGACAGCATCACCATTGGGGAGGCCGGGGAAGAGTGCCCCTTCCAGCAGGCTCGGCAGATGGGGGCGCGAGAAGATCAGCTCGACGATGTAGGCGGCGGCCACGAACAGCAGCAGGCCGCCCACCACGAACTCCAGCGGCTTCTGGCCGCGGGATTGAAGCATCAGGATCCCCCAGGTGACCACGGCGGTGATGCAGGCCCCTTCCAGCAGGGTGATGCCGAGCAGCAGCTTGAAGCCGACCGCAGCGCCAATGAACTCGGCGAGATCGGTGGCCATGGCGATGATCTCGGCCTGCACCCAATAGGCCCAGACTGCGGGCCTGGGCAGACGATCACGAATGTGTTCCGCCAGGTTCTTGCCAGTGACGATACCGAGCTTGGCCGAGAGGGTCTGCACCAGCATGGCCATGAGGTTGGCCCACACCACTACCCACAGCAGTTGATAGCCGAAGGTGGAGCCGGCCTGGATATTGGTCGCAAAATTGCCCGGGTCGATATAACCGATGGCGGCGATGAAGGCGGGGCCGAGCAGGGTCAGCTTGAATTTGCGGGCCGGGATGGCCGTGGTGAGCGCAGGTTGCATACTGTCATCCTCCGTGGGGATATGAGGAGAGTATGGATCTAAATGATAATTGTTATCAATTAAAGTTTTGTATCGGGCTCATCGAGAAAAACATCTTGCTTCGCCAGTTGCAGTGGGAGAGGTGATTTCGTACAATACGCCGCCCTAGAAAGCAGCGTCTAAACATCACTATGTTCCTTGCCTCCGAGGTCTGGCTGCACCTGGGCGGAGGCTGAATTAATCCGTAAGGAGCTAAAATGCGTCATTACGAAATCGTCTTCATGGTTCATCCGGACCAGAGCGAGCAAGTACCTGGCATGATCGAGCGTTACACCGGCGCTATCACCACCGCTGGTGGTACCATTCATCGCCTGGAAGATTGGGGCCGTCGTCAACTGGCTTACCCGATCGACAAGCTGCACAAGGCTCACTACGTTCTGATGAACGTAGAAGCTGAACAGGCCGTTATCGATGAGCTGGAAACCAACTTCCGCTTCAACGATGCCGTTATCCGCAACATGATCATGCGCACCAAGCACGCCGTGACTGAAGTTTCTCCGATGGCCAAGGCCAAGGAAGAGCGCTTCACCCGTCGTGACGACGAGCGTCGCGAAGATGCTGTTGAAGCGTCTTCCGAAGAGTAATTCTTAGATCACCGCATTAGAGGATAAAGGCCATGGCACGTTATTTCCGTCGTCGTAAGTTCTGCCGCTTCACCGCCGAGAACGTTACCGAGATCGACTACAAAGATATCGTTACTCTGAAAAACTATGTCACTGAATCTGGCAAGATCGTACCGAGCCGTATCACCGGTACCCGCGCCAAGTATCAGCGTCAGCTGGCACGCGCCATCAAGCGTGCTCGTTACCTGGCTCTGCTGCCGTACACCGATCTGCACAACAAGTAAGAATCGGCCCGGCGCTTACGCCTAACTCAACGAAATTTATAGAGGAAAGGTAATGCAAGTTATCCTGCTCGATAAGATCGCCAAACTGGGCGGTCTGGGTGACCAAGTTTCCGTAAAAGCTGGTTATGCCCGTAACTACCTGATCCCGCAAGGCAAAGCTGTTATGGCCACCAAGGCCAACATCGAAGCCTTCGGTGCTCGTCGCGCTGAGCTGGAAGCCAAACTGGCTGCCAACAAGGCTGCTGCCGAAGAGCGCGCTGCCAAGCTGGGTGAGCTGGCTGCCGTTGTCATCGCCTCCAAGTCTGGCGACGAAGGCAAGCTGTTCGGTTCCATCGGTACCCGTGACGTGGCTGAAGCCATCACTGCTGCCGGCGTAGCCGTTGCCAAGAGCGAAGTCCGCATGGGCAACGTTCTGCGTAACACCGGTGAGTACGAAGTTGTTGTTCAGCTGCACGCTGACGTCAAAGCAACCGTACAAATCCAGGTTGTTGCTCTGTAATAGCGTTCAGCTCTTGCAGAAAAACCCGCGCACATGCGCGGGTTTTTTATTTTCAGATCAAGGGGTAAAGTGAAGGTCTGTTCCTCTGGAGGAGAACCTTTATGGCTGCCTGGGTCGAAGGTCGGGTCATCGAGCGCATCGAGTGGACACCCACCCTGCTCTCCCTGCGTGTGGAGGCGGAACTTGCCCCCTACAAGGCGGGTCAATTCACCAAGCTGGCCCTGGAGCAGGGCGAGCGTCGCGTCCAGCGTGCCTACTCCTTCGTCAATCCTCCCGGCACGCCCTATCACGAATTCTATCTGGTGGAGATCCCCGGCGGTGAACTGAGCCCCTCTCTCGGTTCCCTGCAGGTGGGCGACGGCCTGCTGGTGCAGTCCCAGGCCACCGGTTTTCTGACCCTGGATGAGATTCCCCCGGGACGGGATCTCTGGCTGCTCTCAACCGGCACCGCCATCGGCCCCTTCCTCGCCATGCTGGCAGAAGGACAGGTCTTCGACCGCTTCGAGCATCTGGTGCTGGTACATGGGGTGAGAAAAGGGGAAGAGCTCAGCTATCAGCCGCTTATCGCCAGTTTTGCCGAGCAGCATGGCGAGCGTTTTCGCTATGTTCCCTTCGTCAGTCGTGAGACCTGGCCGGAGGCGATGGCAGGGCGCATCCCGGCAGCCATCGTCGATGGCAGCTTGCAGGCGAGGGTGGGGCTGAACTTCTCCCCCGAGTTGAGCCAAGTGATGATCTGCGGCAACCCCGCCATGGTGAAAGAGACTCAGCAGACCCTGCTCGGGCTGGGGCTTGCCAAGAACCTGCGTCGCGCCCCCGGCAATATCAGCATGGAAAACTACTGGTAGGGGACATGACTCCAGGGGCCACAGGCCCCTCAACCATGTCCATGGGCATGCTGGTCAGTGTTTTTGGTGGCCGTTGCCGCCGTGCTTGTTCCTGGGCTTGTCATGGCCCTGACCCGGGTTGTTGCCACTGTGAATGCTGCGGTTGTAATGGTCGCGGTATTTGCCATCCATGTTGTCGCAGTTGAGCTGGATGCGGCTGGTCCGGGTGCTGACATCCAGGCAGTTGTGCTGCCACCACTCGTACTCCTTGTCGTCCCAATCCAGGCTTACCCGGCCCTGGTCGGTGGAGATCCGGATGTCGTCATCGTGTTTGGAAGGGGGGGCAGCAAAGGCCATTCCCTGAACCAGAAGCAGGGAGAGCAGCAGTGCGCCGCGGGAAGTCATGGTCATGTGGGTCATCACATCAAGGCTCCTGTCAGGGGGATCATTGATCCGGTTGCGTGCTGATCTGATTGGTGCTGGGGGGCTGGTTGCGCTGCGTCTCATCCTCCAGATTGAGGTTGATCCTCTTGCAGTCGGCGGCTGTGTCACCGCTCCCGAGATCGAAGCAGTTGCTCTGGGACCAGTCAAACTGCGTGTCATTCCAGTCCAGATTGAAGGTCAGCGCATCCACGGAGAAGGTCTGGCTCCCTTCGTCCTGTGCCAGGGCGCTACCAGTGATCAGAAAAAGAGAGAGCAACAAAGCCGTCGTTCTGTTCATGATGTCCTCGAGTCGTGTTCGGTGGAAATGAGTGTAATGCGGCGGGCTTAACCCGAGCATAACCGCAGATGTTCTTCAGGTACGGGGTCGATTGTAGTGTTTTTCTGCTGCCGATTTGCACGTTTTGGTCGCACTCTGGGCAGCTGATCGTCCATCGGCGGGAATTCGGGGATTTGCCCTTCTCTCCGGGGGAGTGGCGACTATAATCGGCAGCCAACTTTTCCTGCAGATGTTTCCCGTTTCATCATGACTACTCAGGCTTGCGCCGCATTGCGTTACCCCAAGGGATGGTTCGCCCTCACGACTGTCTACAGTTTTACCGGGCTGGCCATTCTGGCTTCCATCGTCTTCTCCCTGCTGCTGTTTCTCTCCATCGACGAAAACCCCCTGATGAAGTGGCTGTTCGGCGGGCTGGCCATCATCTTCGAGCTGGGCAAGTTCTACGTCTGGTACGAGTACGGCGAGTGCAAGGCGAGGCGGGATCTGGGCGGCGCCTTCTGGTCGCTGCTGTTCTACAGCGTGCTGGCCGCCATCTCCATCGGGGGCAGTATCGGCGGCATCAACAGCGCCACCAACACCATCCTGAGCCAGCAGGCGCGTCACGAGCGGGAGATAGCCCGTTTCGACGAGCAGATAGCCAGCATAGAGCGGCAGATCCAGCTCAACGAAGAGGCGGCCCGCAAATACATCGAGATGGCGCGTATCTCGAGCGGCGTCAGCGGTCTGCAGCAGGCCAACACCAAGCTCAGGCTGCGTCAGGACGAGCTGCGCCAGGAGCGGGACGCCAAGCCGCTGGGGGAGCAGTCCTCCATGCTGGGGCTGATGAGCAGTCTGGCGGACGGGGTGGGCATGAGCATCGGTCAGGTGCAGTTCCTGCTGGTCTGCTTCCTGTCTATCCTGCTCGATGCATTTGGTGCCTTTTTCGTCAGCCTGATCGGTGAGGAGAACCGCTTCCGCCGTCAATGGATGTGGCAACGGGAGAAGGCGCAAGCCGAGGCCCGGGTCGCAGCGCCGACCCCGGAGCCGCCAGCCATCAGCAGACCCATGCCCGAGCCAGCCGTGGTCGCCCAGGTGCGCGACGCGCTGGAGAGCGGCGAGCTCAAATGCAGCAAACGCAAGGTGGCAGAGGCATTGTCACTGTCTCTGGAGGAGGTGGACCGGGTGTTCCAGCATCTGCTGGCGCAGGGCGTGCTGGGGCAGGGCAGCAATCGTCACTACCATCTTCGTGCCGAGCAGGGGTGAATCCGGCTCAGTCGAACCAGATAAGACCCTCATAGGGTTGCTGTCTGAGGGAGGCGAGCCGGCTATCCAGGTTGCCTGCATGGATTTCCAGCCGGTGCCCGTCGGGATCCAGCAGATAGAGTGAATCCCCTTCGCTGCTGTTCTTCTTCCACTCCACGACGCCCGCCGCGCGCAGACGGGCGCAGAAAGCTGGAAACTGTTCAGGCGAGATGCCAAACGCGACATGACTGTAATCTCTGGCCGGTTGGGGAGGATCGCAGGAGAGACAGAGCCAGAGATCGCCGAGGGTGAGATAGGCTCCCCGTGCCCATCTCACCCTGGGGCGACATCCCAGCAAGTCGACATAAAAGGCAACGCTGCTGTCGAGATCGCCGGTTGCCAGCGTGAGATGGTTCAGTCCATGCAGCATCTTCTCTTCTTCCCCCTTGTCCCCGAACCCTAGTGAGTGAGCACCATCATCAGGCTGAGGAAGGCGGCAAGCCCGCCGCCGATGCCGATGATCCAGTAAAAGCCCTTGGCCCCCTGTTTGAGCGGAATGCGGAAGTAGAGCAGAAACGCCCACCACCCCAGGGCCAGCAACAGAGGAATAAGAAACATTCGAGCCATGGTGTCCTCGCTGTTATTCTGTTGACCCTTGATCAATCAACAGGATGGATTGTGCAATGACGCAGCTACAGATTACCGCATTCGGCGACCCCTCGGTACTCAGGCTCAACCCTTCCCTGGACAAGGTGCCCGCGGAGGGAGAGGTCCGGGTGCGCATCTGCTTTGCGGGGGTCAACCCCATCGATGCCAAGACCCGGGCCGGTCTCGGCTGGGCGGCCGCCCAGAACAAGGACAACCTGCCCTGGACGCCGGGCTATGACGTCTCCGGTGTGGTGGAAAAGGTGGGGCCCGGCGTGACCTCCCTGGCCGAGGGGGATCAGGTGTGCGGCATGGTGGGTTTCCCCCTCGCCGCCGGTGCATATGCCGAATCCGTGGTGGCCCGCGAGGAGGAGCTGGTCAAGCTCGATGGGGTGAGCCTCAGGCAGGGAGCGGCCCTGCCGCTGGCGGGACTCACCGCCTGGCAGGGGCTGCTGGAGCACGGTGGCTTGCAGTCGGGGCAACGGGTACTGATCCTGGCCGGTGCCGGTGGCGTCGGCCATCTGGCGGTGCAGTTTGCCGCCGCCTATGGTGCCCACGTGGTTGCCACGGCAAGCGGCGACAATCACAGCTTCCTTCATAGTCTCGGGGCGAGCCGGATGGTGGATTACCACCAGGCCGGGTGGTGCACCGAGGCGATCACCGATGGTCCGTTCGATCTGGTGCTGGATCTGGTGGGGGGCGAGAGCGGCAAGGCGGCGCTCGCCTGCGTCAAGCAGGGCGGCCGTCTGGTAACGGTCCCCACCATCACGGCCCAGCAGATCAAGGACGCGGGGGCCGAGCTCGGCGTCGAGGTTGTCGGCATGCTGGTCCATCCCGATCGAACGCAGCTGACCCAGATGCTGACGCTGCTTCGCCAGGGGGAGGTGAAGATCACCGTCTCCGGTGAATACACGCTGGCAGAAGGGGCGCTGGCCCATCAGGCCATCGAGCAGGGCCATGTGCGCGGCAAGCTGTTGCTGCGCATGTCCGCCGCAGAAGACGGTCAGCCCGGATGATAGACTTCACCGGGATGGGGCTGGGAGGGCTGTTTCTGAGCGCCTTCACCTCCGCCACCCTGTTGCCCGGCAGCTCGGAAGTGCTGCTGGGCGCCATGGCGGTCAAGGGGGAGTGGAGCATGACCAGCCTGCTTTTCTGGGCGACGCTGGGCAATACCCTGGGTTCCATGACCACCTGGTGGCTCGGCTGGCTCGCCACCCACAAGAAAAAACCGGAAGATTTTCAAGGCCGTGGGGAACAAAAAGCCCTTGGTTGGCTCAAACGTCATGGCCACTGGTGTCTACTGCTTGCCTGGACGCCTGTGGTCGGCGATGGTCTCTGTCTACTGGCTGGTTGGCTGCGCCTCTCCTTCTGGCGCTCCCTCATCTTGATCGGGCTCGGCAAATTGCTTCGTTATGCCCTGGTGTTTCTGCTGGCCAGTCAGATCTTCTAGCCCTTTTGTCACTCACGAGGTACCCGTGAACAAACTCATTCCATTAAGCATGCTGCTGGGCTTCTCCCTTCCCGTGCTGGCGGCCCCGACCCTGGTGTCCGAGCAGGTCAAGCAGGAGGGCAAGCTCGGCATTCCCTACCAGATGTACAAGCTGGACAACGGTTTGACCGTGATCCTGGCCCCCGACCACTCCGATCCCCTGGTGCATCTGGACGTCACCTATCACGTCGGCTCCTCCCGGGAAACCGTGGGCAAGTCGGGCTTTGCCCACTTCTTCGAGCACATGATGTTCCAGGGCTCCAAGCACGTTGGTGATCAGGAACACATGCGGATCATCAACGAGGCGGGCGGTGACATGAACGGCACCACCAACAAGGACCGCACCAACTACTACGAAACCGTGCCGGCCAATCAGTTGGAGAAGGTGCTCTGGCTGGAGGCGGACCGCATGGGTTTCCTGCTCGATGCGGTGAGCCAGAAGAAGTTCGAGATCCAGCGCGCCACCGTCAAGAACGAACGGGCCCAGCGTATCGACAACCAGCCTTATGGCCTGGTGGGCGAGCGGGTGGGGGAGGCACTCTATCCGCGCACCCACCCCTACTCCTGGCAACCCATCGGTTATGTGGAGGATCTCGACCGGGTCGACGTCAACGACCTCAAGCAGTTCTTCCTGCGCTGGTATGGTCCAAACAACGCGACCCTGACCCTGGGCGGCGACTTTGATACCAAGCAGGCGCTGGCCTGGATTGAGCAGTACTTCGGTTCCATCCCGCGCGGTCCGGATGTGGCAGAACCGACGCCTCAGCCGGCCACCCTGCCGGCAACCCGCTACGTGACGCTGGAAGACAAGGTGCATCTGCCGCTCCTGTATATCAGCTACCCGACCGTCTCCCTGGGTGACCCGCAGGAGCCGGCGCTGGACATCTTTGCCGATGTGCTGGGGGGCTCTGCCAGCTCCATGCTCTACCAGTCCCTGGTGAAAACCGGCAAGGCCATCGAGGCGGGCGCCTCCCACTCCTGCGAAGAGCTGGCCTGCACCCTGACGGTCTATGCCTACCCCAATCCGGCGGCGGATGGCAGTCTCAAGACCCTCAAGGGCGAGGTGGACAAGGTGATCGGCGAGTTCGCCCAGCGCGGCATCAAGCCCGCGGATCTGGAGAAGGCAATCAGCAGCTATCGCGCGTCCGCCATCTGGGGACTCGACAGCATTGAGGGCAAGGTCAGCCAGCTTGCCATGGGGCAGGTGCTGGCCCGGGATCCCGACTATGTGTTCAAGAATCTGGATGCCATCGCCCGGGTCAAGGGGTCTGACGTCAAGGCTGCCTACGACAAGTTCATCCAGAACAAGCCTGCCGTGGTGCTGAGCGTGGTGCCCAAGGGCAAGAGCGACTGGCAGGCCGCGACCCCGAACTTCACTCCCGCCAAGCGGGAGCTGCCGGATTACAGCAAGCATGACAAGGTGCTGGCCGAGCGGCCGGTGAAAGATGACTTCGATCGCAGCGTGCAGCCCAAGGCGGCCGATGCGGTGAGCGTCAAGGTGCCCGCTATCTGGCGTGGCAAGCTCGACAAGGGGATCGAGATCATCGGCACCCACAGCGACGAGATCCCGGCCGTCTCCATCATGATCGCCCTGCCGGGTGGCATCCGGGCCGAAGGCAAGGGAGAGCTGGGGCTGGCCAGCCTCACCGCCGCCATGCTGGAGCAGGGGACGACGCGCCTCTCCGAGGCCGAGCTGAGCGACGAGCTGCAAAAACTCGGCGCCAGCATCAGCGTCTCCAGCGCCCAGTACAACAACCTCATCACCATCAGCAGTCTGGCGGACAAGCTGCCCGAAACCCTGGCGCTGGTGCGGGAAGTACTGCTGCAACCCGGCCTGCGGGAAGCGGACTTCGAGCGGCTCAAGACCCAGATGCTGCAAGGCATGAAGCAGAGCGAGCAGCAGCCGGAGTGGCTGGCGGGTCAGGCGTTCCGCGAACTGGTCTATGGCAAGCAGAACCGCCTCGGCCAACCCTCTGACGGGGTGCTGGCGGACGTTGAGAAGCTGACCCTGGCGGATGTGAAGCGCTTCTATGAGGCCTATTACAATCCGGCCAATGCCAAGGTGGTGGTAACAGGTGATGTGACCGCCCAGCAGGTGGAATCCGGTCTCGCCTTCCTGACCCAGTGGCAGGGAGCCGCCCCGACCCTGGGGGATCTCAAGCCCGGGGGAGAGCAGGCCAAGCCAGGCATCTATCTGGTGGACAAGCCGGGGGCCCCCCAGTCGGTGATCCGTATCGGCCGTCGCGCCATGCCGTTTGACACCACGGGAGACTATTTCATCGCCAACCTGATGAACTTCAACCTGGGTGGCAACTTCAACAGCCGCATCAACCTCAACCTGCGGGAAGACAAGGGCTACACCTATGGTGCCAGCTCGGGCTTCCAGGCCAACCGCGAGGCGGGTGTTTTCGCGACCGGCGCCAATGTGCGCACCGATGCGACCGTGGATGCCATCCGCCAGTTCCTCAAGGAGATGGACGGCTACCGCAAGAGTGGGCCGACCCCTGTGGAGCTGGCCTACATGCGCAGCGCCGTCTCCCAGCAGGATGCGCTCTCCTACGAGACCCTGGGGCAGAAGGCTGGCTTCCTGCTGCAGATGATCATGTACGACCTGAAGCCGGACTATGTGCAGGCCCAGAACAACCTGATCAAAACGGTGTCACCCGAGACGCTGAAGGCCAGTGCAGCCCGCTGGCTGGATCCGGCCGAGATGGTGATTGTGGTGGTGGGAGACAAGCAAAAGCTTGAAAAACCCCTGAGCGAGCTTCATCTTCCCATCTATCCACTGCGACTGCCCTGAGGGGCGTCGCAACAATAAGTGCCGCCCCGGGTGGGGCGGCCACACATGAGCCGTGAATATGACTACTACTAGCTTGTCGCTCACCGAGTTGCTGGCTGCGCTGGGCACCCCGGAACGGGTGACCGCCCTCAAGGGGATCCGGCGCGGGATCGAGCGCGAATGTCTGCGCATCACCCCCGAAGGGACCCTGGCCCAGACCGATCACCCCAGAAGCCTGGGGTCGGCCCTGACCCATGCCAACATCACCACCGATTACTCCGAGAGCCTGCTGGAGTTCATCACGCCGGCCACCGACTCCATCGAGAGCCTGATCGAGCAGCTCGGCGACATTCACCGCCACACCATTCATCATCTGGGAGAGGAGCGGATCTGGCCCCTCTCCATGCCCTGCTTCGTCGGTGACGAGGAGAGCATCCGCCTGGCCCAGTACGGCAGTTCCAACATCGGGCGGATGAAGACCCTCTATCGCCAGGGGCTGAAGAACCGCTACGGCAGCCTGATGCAGGTGATCGCCGGGGTGCACTTCAACTTCTCCATGCCGGACAGCTTCTGGTGCGAGTGGCAGGATCTGGTGGGAGAGGGCTGTTGCAGCCAACGCTTCATCTCCGACAAGTACATGGGGCTTATTCGCAACGTCTACCGCTTCGGCTGGCTGGTGCCCTATCTGTTCGGCGCGTCTCCGGCCATCTGCGACTCCTTCCTCAAGGGGCGCAAGAGCAGCCTGCCGTTCCAGAAGACCGGCAAGGGCACCCTTTACCTGCCCTATGCCACGGCTCTGCGCCTGTCCGATCTCGGTTACACCAACAGCGCCCAGGCGGGTCTCAAGATCAGTCATGACAGCCTGCCCGCCTATGTGAGCAGTCTGCGCCGGGCCATCAATACCCATGATCCCGACTTCGCCAGGATAGGGGTCAAGGTGAACGGCGAGTACCGCCAGCTCAACGACAACGTGCTGCAGCTGGAAAACGAGCTCTACGCGCCGATCCGCCCCAAGCGCACCCCCCGCAGCGGCGAGAAGCCCTCGGATGCGCTGGAGCAGCGCGGCATCGAATACATCGAGCTGCGCACGGTGGACGTCAATCCTTTCACCCCGTTCGGTATCGAGGTGGATCAGATCCGCTTCTTCGATCTCTTCCTAGTCTGGTGCCTGTTGCGCCCGTCCCCCGTGCTCTCGGATGACGAGGTTGCCCGCAACCGCCGCAACCAGAACAAGGTGGTGCTGGAGGGGCGTCGCCCCGGCCTGACGCTTGAAGATGAGCAGGGCAATGCCATCGGCCTCAAGGAGTACGGCCTCAAGCTGTTCGACGAGCTGGCCGAGGTCGCTGCGCTGCTGGACCGCTGCTGTGGCCGCAACCGCTATCGCGAGACGCTGGCGATGCACCGTGAGAAGCTGCTCGACCCCGAGCAGACCTACTCCGCCCGCCTGCTCAAGCAGTTGCTTTCAAGCGGCCAGGACAACGGCTGCTTCGGCGATGCGCTGGCGAGCCGCTACCGGGAAGAGATGCTGGCCGGCGAGCTGCAGTACTGGGACGAGGCCTACTTTGCCGGCGAGGCGCGGGACTCCCTGGCCAAGCAGCGGGAGCGGGAACGCAGTGACAGTCTGTCGTTCGACGACTTCCTGGCTGACTATTTCGGTACCCGCCAGACCACGGTCTGAGGATGCCGCCAGGATGACGAAAGCCGCTCCCGGGAGCGGCTTTTTCATGGGAGCCCGGCGGTGGCCTGGCATAAAAAAACGGCCCGTTCGGGCCGTTTTACATGGGGTGGTTCACCGGTCAGAGGATGAGACCACCGAAGAAGAAGCCCAGCGCCACAGCCATGGCGATGGTGGCTACACCCGGGATGAAGAAGGGGTGGTTGAACACGGCCTTGCCGATGCGGGTGGAGCCGGTGTCGTCCATCTCGACCGCGGCCAGCAGGGTCGGGTAGGTCGGCAGCACGAACAGGGCGCTCACGGCGGCGAAGGAGGCGATGGCCGCCAGCGGGCTGACACCCAGTGCCAGGGCGGCAGGCATCAGGGCCTTGGTGGTGGCACCTTGCGAGTAGAGCAGCATGGAGGAGAAGAACAGCACCACGGCCAGCAGCCAGCTGTATTGGCTCAGCAGATCGCCGGCGAACGCCTGGATCTCGACCATGTTGCCCTTCACGAAGACGTTGCCCAGCCAGGCCACGCCCAGCACGCAGATACAGGCGGACATACCGGACTTGAAGGTCGGCATGTTGGTGATCTGGGCCGCGTCCAGTTTGCAGAACAGGACCATCAGGGTGGCGGCGGAGAGCATGATGCCCATGATGGCGCCATCGCGGGGGATCGGCGGATTGCTGATGAGGCCGACATTGCCGGAGATGGCGGTGGCATAGGCCATCACGGCCACGATGGAGGCGACGAAGATGCCGACGGAGAGCTTGGCATAAGGCTTGATCTCAACCTGGCTGGTACCGCGCAGCTTGATGAGTCCCTTGGCTTTGCGCTCCAGATAGACTTCGTCCTGATCCAGCGGCTTGCCCAGCAGGTTGGCGATGAAGGCCCCCAGCAGACAGGCGATGAAGCTGGACGGGATGCAGATGGCCAGCAGGGTCAGGTAGTCGACGCCAAGCGGCTCCAGCATACCGGAGAAGGCGACCACGGCCGCCGAGATGGGGGAGGCGGTGATGGCAATCTGGGAGGCAACGACCGCGATGGAGAGCGGACGGGACGGGCGAATGCCCTGCTCCTTGGCCACTTCGGCGATCACCGGCAGGGTGGAGAAGGCGGTGTGACCGGTACCGGCCAGCATGGTCATCAGGTAGGTGACGACCGGCGCGGCGAAGGTGATGTGCTTGGGATTCTTGCGCAGGGCTTTTTCGGCCAGGTGCACCAGATAATCCATCCCGCCGGCCAGTTGCATACAGGCAATGGCGCAGATGACGGACGCGATGATCATGATCACGTCCCACGGGAGATAGGTCACCAGCTGATCGCTCGGGATGGGCATGCCCAGCCCCCAGGTCAGCACCAGTACCCCCAGACCACCGGCAAAGCCGATACCTATGCTGCCTATCCGGGCCCCCAGATAGATAGCGGCGAGCACGACAAGTAACTCGATTCCAATCATAGCGAACACTCCATTTTCCAGTTTTTTTTAGGTTTTATTAGGCTGAAAAGCCAATTCCCGATGGGGCTGTGGGGAGACCGCTCGGGAATTGACTTTAAATGGGCCGGGATAACCCCGGCCCATCTGCTCGCTTATACGGTGGCTTCGCGGGTGTAACGCTTGGCTTTGTATTGCGGGTTCATCAGGTTCTCGATGGAGAGGATCTCGTCCAGCTGTTCGGCGGTCAGCAGGCCGCGTTCCAGCACGACTTCGCGGACGTTCTTGCCGGTCTGGGCACAGATCTTGCCGACGATGTCGCCTTCATGGTGACCGATGAAGGGGTTCAGGTAGGTCACGATGCCGATGGAGTTCAGCACGTGGTTCATGCAGATGTCCGGGTTGGCGGTGATGCCTTCCACGCACTTCTCGCGCAGGGAGATGCAGGCTTTTTCCATCAGGCTCAGGGATTCGAACATGGCCTGACCGATCACCGGCTCCATGACGTTCAGCTGCAGCTGACCGGCCTCGGCGGCGAAGGTGATGGTGACGTCGTTGCCGAATACCTTGAAGCAGGACTGGTTGACCACTTCCGGAATGACCGGGTTGACCTTGGCCGGCATGATGGAGGAGCCAGCCTGCATTTCCGGCAGGTTGATCTCTTTGAGCGCGGTGCGCGGGCCGGAGGAGAGCAGACGCAGGTCATTACAGATCTTGGAGAGCTTCATGGCCAGACGCTTGACCGCACCGTGCAGCATCACATAGGCGCCGCAGTCGGAGGTCGCTTCGATGAGGTCCTCTGCCGGCACGTAGGCACGACCGGTGATCTCGGCCAGACGCTTGATGGCAAGACCGGAGTACTCGGGCGGAGTGTTCAGACCGGTACCGATGGCGGTGGCGCCCAGGTTCACTTCCAGCAGCAGCTCCTGGCAACGCTTGATGGATTTGATCTCTTCACGCAGGGTGACGGCGAAGGCGTGGAACTCCTGACCCAGGGTCATGGGCACGGCGTCCTGCAACTGGGTACGGCCCATTTTCAGGATATGTTTGAATTCCTTGGCTTTGACATCGAAGGCGGCGATGAGGGCTTCCAGAGCGTGCAGGGTGGTGTCGGTGCTGTTGACCACGGCCACGCGGAAACCGGTGGGGTAGGCATCGTTGGTGGACTGGCACTTGTTGACGTGATCATTGGGGTTGATGACGTCGTAGCGACCCTTTTCAAGTCCCATCAGCTCGAGGGCGATGTTGGCCAGCACTTCGTTGGTGTTCATGTTGACGGAGGTACCGGCGCCGCCCTGATAGACATCGACCGGGAACTGATCGAAGCACTTGCCGGTGTTCAGCATCAGGTCGCAGGCTTCGACAATCTTGTCTGCGATCTCGGGACGGATGGTGCCCAGTTCACCGTTGGCCAGTGCAGCCGCCTTCTTGGTCAGGACCATGCCACGAACAAACTCGGGAACGTCAGAAATCTTCTGAGTGCTGATCTTGAAGTTTTCAACAGCGCGCAGGGTATGCACGCCGTAGTAGAGGTCGTTGGAAACTTCTTTGGTGCCCAGCAGGTCTTCTTCAATGCGGACGTTCTTGATGTCGCTCATTGTTATGCCTCAGAAATCAAATAAATGGAAACGATCCTCACCGAGTGGTCGCGATTTCCCTACGCACATTTCATCCTGAAGCACCACACATCGGGTGGGGCAGTTGGGAGCCAGTTGCTCCCTGTGCAATGACTGGTGTTGATGTTACCCCAATTGAGGTATCCGGTATTAGACCTGGATCACTAAATTTGAGGCAACCTCAAATTTCTTGTGGTCATTAAACAGATATTGCAATCGGGCGATTAACTTTGACAGAACAACCACCTCAATCCCAGTTGGGCGGACAAATATTTATCCGTATTCCGGGGCCTGCGGCAGGAGAGGCTTGAAAAATGATCAACCAGCCCCATGTTAATGTCAGAAGACCTGAACCCGGCGCGTCAGCATCAGCATCAGCATCAGCATCAGCATCAGCGATGTGCGGCTGCCGACCGGACACCCCGGGTCCATTCATTCATCGCTCCGAGGTTGCTATGGGCAAGTTGTTACTGTTGTTGGTCGGGCTGGTATTGCTGGAGCTCACCGTCATGATCAAGGTGGGCTCCGTGATCGGGGCCTTGCCGACCGTTGGCTTGCTGGTGCTGACCGCCGTGCTGGGATCGTCGCTGGTGCGCAGCGAGGGGATCAAGACCCTGCTCACTGCCCAGCAGAAGATGCAGCTGGGGGAGATGCCCGGCCGCGAGGTGATGGGTGGCATGATGCTGGCGCTGGCGGGCTTGCTGCTGATTATCCCGGGATTTGTGAGCGATATTGTCGGCATCCTGCTGCTGCAGCCCTGGCTGCGCAACATGCTGGCCGACAAGCTGATTGGCAGCAATCAGTTCAGGATGCAGATGGGGGGCTTCCAGGCTCGCCAGCAGCCGTTCGAGCCGAGTCCCGGCGATGACAGGCCCGGACAATCCCCGCGAGGGGGTGGCAACACCATCGAAGGGGAGTTCGAACGCAAAGAGTAATCGCGAGCCCCGAGCTGTGCTGTCAGGGTTTCCCCTGATGGCACAGCCGCTCGAATCTGTGGCGGGCATACCCCCAAGCCAGCAATCCGGCGGCCAGGTTCGCCAGCAGCATCCCCAGATAGATCCCCTGTTCTCCCCCCAGTTTTGCCCCCAGCCAGGCCCCCGGCAGCAAGAAGACAAACAGTCTGATGCCGTTTATCAGCAGTGACACCGCCGATGCCCTGACGCCGTTGAGGGCCGAGGCCAGCAGCATCACCATGCCCTGAAAGCCGTAGCCGATGGGGACCAGATGCAGATAGAGCACGATGAGGCGCACCACTTGCGGATGATCGCTGAACAGATCGGCGATGAAGGGGGCGAGAAGCCAGGTCAGCGCGTAGACCCCAAGCTGGAATATCAGGGCAAAGCGCATGCAGAGCAGCAGGGCGGCCTTGGCTCGGGCCGGATTCCCGGCGCCGCAGTTCTGCGAGATGAAGGGGGCCAGCACGGAGGAGAGCGCCATCATCACGATGAGCAGCAAGGCCTCGACCCGGGATGCCGCGCCGTAGGCGGCGACCACCTCGGTTCCGAGCCCGGCGAAAATGATCATCAACACGGCGTTGGCCAGTGGGTTGAGCATGTTGGTAAACGATGCGGGCACCGCCACATGGAGCAGGGCGCGCCAATGGGCCAGCAGCTGAGGGCGGGGAGAGAGGCGCCAGCGCAGCAGGCCCTCGCGGTGGCGCAATATATAGAGGCTGACCAGCATGGCCATCAGCCAGGAGAGGGAAGTGGCGATGGCGGCTCCCCGAATGCCCCACTCAGGGAAGGGGCCCGGCCCGAAGATGAGCAGAGGATCCAGCACGCCGTTGACCAGACCGGCGACCCCCATCACCAGACTGGGGGTCTTGGTATCCCCCGTGGTCCGGATAGCCGCATTGCCGACCATGGGCACGACCAGCATGGGGACGGTCAGATACCAGATAAGTATGTAGTCGTGGATGAGGGAGATGAGCTCGGCGCTGGCCCCCAGCAGGGTGAACAGAGGGGTAATGGTCATTGCCCCCAGCCCGGCGAGCAGACTCACCAGGATGACGGCAAGGAACAGACAGTCTGTGGTGATGCGGGCTGCCTCGTCATGGCGACCCTGCCCCAGGGCATGACCGAGCAGGGCACACAGGCCAGCCCCCAACCCCATGGTCAGGGAGGTGACGACAAAGGTGACCGGGAAGGTGAAACTGATGGCGGCCAGCGCCTGGGTACCCAGCATGCCGATGAAGAAGGTATCGACCAGGTTGAAGGCCAGGATGGCGATGATGCCCAGGATCATGGGGCCCGTCATGCGCAGCAGCATGGGTGTCATGGGGGCGGTCAGCATGGGATTGGGTCGGCTCAAGGCAGAGTCTCTAGGTGCTTTGGGCCTGAATGCTGGCCGTGTCCATCCGCCTTCCTGATTGGGGATGGGTGATCCATCGAAGGTGTTCATAGTACGTGAAAATATTTTTTTTGTATTTGCCCTTGAAGGGCTAGCCCTGTTGCCCCAGATCAGGGGCATGACAAATTTGGCCGATTGCGGCCATTCCTCAAGCAACACAGAGACTCATTTTGGGAGAGTTATCGATGAAAATTCGTCCACTGCACGACCGCGTCATCATCAAGCGCATCGAAGCTGAAGCCAAATCCGCTGGCGGCATCGTCTTGACTGGCACTGCGGCCCAGAAGTCCACCCGTGGTGAAGTTCTTGCCGTGGGGACTGGTCGAATTCTGGACAATGGGGATGTCAAAGCACTGGCCGTCAAGGTGGGTGACAAGGTGATCTTCAACGAAGGCTACGGCGTGAAGACCGAAAAGCTGGATGGCCAGGACGTACTGATCCTGTCCGAAACCGACATCCTGGCGATTGTCGAAGAGTAATCACCCTCCCTCTTTTCCCGAATTGATTTAAGGATTGAAGAACATGGCAGCTAAAGAAGTTAAGTTTGGCAACGAAGCTCGCATCAAAATGCTGGAAGGCGTCAACATCCTGGCCGATGCCGTCAAGGTGACCCTGGGACCGAAAGGCCGCAACGTGGTGCTGGACAAGTCCTTCGGCGCCCCGACCATCACCAAGGATGGCGTCTCCGTTGCCCGTGAAATCGAACTGGAAGACAAGTTCCAGAACATGGGTGCCCAGATGGTCAAGGAAGTCGCTTCCAAGGCCAATGACGCCGCCGGTGACGGCACCACCACTGCCACCGTACTGGCTCAAGCCATCGTCAACGAAGGCCTGAAGGCCGTTGCCGCCGGCATGAATCCCATGGATCTGAAGCGTGGTATCGACAAGGCCGTTGTGGCTGCCGTTGCCGAGCTGCAAGCTCTGTCCACCCCCTGTGCCGACAACAATGCCATCGCCCAGGTAGGCACCATCTCTGCCAACTCCGACGAGAAGGTCGGCAAGCTGATTGCCGAAGCCATGGACAAGGTCGGCCGTGACGGCGTCATCACCGTGGAAGACGGTCAGGGCCTGGACGACGAGCTGGCGGTGGTAGAAGGCATGCAGTTCGACCGCGGCTACCTCTCCCCCTACTTCGTGAACAAGCCGGAAACCGGCTCCGTCGAGCTGGATGACCCCTTCATCCTGCTGGTGGACAAGAAAGTCTCCAACATCCGCGAAATGCTGCCGGTGCTGGAAGGTGTGGCCAAGGCTGGCAAACCGCTGATCATCGTGGCCGAAGACGTGGAAGGCGAAGCGCTGGCGACCCTGGTGGTCAACACCATGCGTGGCATCGTGAAAGTGGCCGCCGTCAAGGCGCCGGGCTTCGGTGATCGCCGCAAGGCCATGCTGCAGGATATCGCCATCCTGACCGGTGGTACCGTGATCTCCGAAGAAGTGGGCATGGAGCTGGAAAAAGCGACCCTGGAAGATCTGGGCCGTGCCAAGCGCATCGTCATCACCAAAGAGAACACCACCATCATCGATGGCGTGGGTGATGCTGCCCTGATCGAAAGCCGCGTGGCCCAGATCCGTCAGCAGATCGAAGAGACCTCTTCCGATTACGACCGTGAGAAGCTGCAAGAGCGCGTGGCCAAGCTGGCCGGCGGTGTTGCCGTGATCAAGGTGGGTGCTGCCACTGAAGTTGAAATGAAAGAGAAGAAAGCCCGTGTTGACGATGCCCTGCACGCCACTCGCGCAGCCGTGGAAGAAGGCGTGGTTGCCGGTGGTGGTGTAGCGCTGGTGCGCGTTGCTGCCAAGCTGGCCTCCCTGCGTGGTGACAACGAAGACCAGAACGTCGGTATCAAGGTTGCCCTGCGCGCCATGGAAGCCCCGCTGCGTCAAATCGTCATCAACGCCGGCGAAGAAGCCTCCGTCATCGCCAATGCCGTGAAGAACGGTGAAGGCAACTACGGTTACAACGCCTACACCGAACAGTACGGCGACATGCTGGCCATGGGTATCCTGGATCCGACCAAGGTAACCCGTTCTGCCCTGCAGTTCGCCTCGTCCGTCGCTGGCCTGATGATCACCACAGAGTGCATGATCTCCGAGCTGCCGAAGAAAGATGCACCTGCCATGCCTGATATGGGTGGCATGGGCGGTATGGGTATGATGTAATCCCGTCAAGTCATCAAACGGCTCGCTTTTGCGGGCCGTTTTTTTTAGTGCTACTAAGCTGAAGTTGTTGATAGTGAAATGATCTGAGGTGAACATGCGATACTTAGGGCTTCTCCCGTTACTCCTTTCCCTGGCCTTGCCGGGCATGGCGCAGGCGACACCGCAGGGGCCGGTCATTCTCAAGGTGACGGGGAATCTGGACCCTGCCGATCCGGCAGATGGAGAGGTGCTGTTCGATATGGCCATGATCCAGGCGCTGCCGCAGCATGAGGTGGTGACGAGCAATCCCTGGGTGGACAAACCGCACAAATACGTAGGGCCGAAACTGGCGGACGTGCTGACGGAGGTGAAGGCCAACGGCAAGAGCATCACGCTCACCGCCCTGAACAGTTTCCAGATCCGGATCAACTGGGATAAGGTCAAGCAATACGATCCTATCCTGGCCTGGCAGGATGACGGGATGACCATGCGGGTACGTGACAAGGGGCCGCTCTGGTTTATCCTGCCACTGGATCAGCATCCCGAACTCAGGCGTTCCGAGTTCACCGACATGATGATCTGGCAACTGAGTGCGATCGACATTCAGCAGTAAAAACGGTGGTTTACGGGAGTACTGGGTGAAAGCGAAGACCAGGGCATGGCCCTTACTCGGCGTTCTTTATCTATCCATTCTGTTGTTCACGGGTAGCACCCTCTATTGCCTGGTGCAGATACAAAATGCGACCCGGGTGATGGAGAAGTACACCTATGACGTCTCCTGGGCATTGATGCAGTTGCAGCTCGAGCTGGGCCGCTTTCTCAATGCCGTCGAGATTTACCACTATGGCGGCATAGACCAGGAAGCCCTGCTGCTCCGCTATGACATTCTCTGGAGTCGTACCCCCATCCTCCTGAGCGGCCAATTGAGAAAAAGCCTCGCGGACAATCCGAAGACGCTGCGGCTGGTGAAACTGACCGAAAGCAGCATTCGCAAGCTGGAGCCTGATTTGGTCAGGCTCAAACCGGGGACGCCGGATTACCAGCAAGTCATGATGACACTGGCGCCCTTGCAGGAACCCCTCTCTTACTCTCTTGCTTCCGTCATGCAGAACAACATCAACGTCTATACGGGCAACGACGCGCGTTTTGGCCAGTTGCGCAATGCCCTGCTGTTCATGGTGTCGGGGCTGGTGGTGTCCGTCATTCTGCTCAGCGGCCTGCTGGTGCGAGAAGCCAGGCGCCATTTCAGGACCGCTAGGATCGATCCCCTCACCGGGCTCGCCAACCGGCTGGCGCTGCTGGAAAAGATGGATGCCTATGTCACCCGTGACACCTCCTTCGGACTGGTGCTGGTCGACATCAACGACTTTCGTGATATCAACAGCAAGTTTGGCTACAACACAGGGGACCTCCTGCTGCAAGAGGTGGCAAAGCGGCTGCGCGCCCTGTGCGAAAACGGGGAGTGGGTGGCGCGTTTGGGGGGAGATCAGCTTGCCATGCTGCAACGGGAGGGGAGCGATCTTCGCCAGGTCAGGGAGCTCGTGGCCAGAGTACTCCACTCCATCAAGCAAGACATCATCATCGACAACTACCCTTTCCGGCTTGAGGTCGGTATCGGTATCGCCTTCTTCCCGACCGACAGCAACCAGACCCAGGAGTTGCTCAGCCGGGCGGAGCAGGCCCTCTCTCACAGCCGCAAGACCCATGTTCCCTATGTCATCTATGACAGTTCCCTGCTCAACGAGACGGCCAGGCGCAAGCATCTTGCGTCCGACATGGTGATGGCACTGGAGCACAATGCGCTCGAGCTCTATTACCAGCCCATCGTCAATCTGGAAAGTGGCCGCTGTGAAGCCGTGGAGGCGCTGCTGCGCTGGCGCCATCCCGAGCTTGGCTTTATCCCGCCCAACGAGGTGATCCAGGTGGCGGAAGAGTTTCAGCTGGCTGAGAAACTGGGTGGCTGGGTATTGAATACCGCATGTGAGCAACTTCATCAGTGGCAGCACCTGGGTTTGGTGGACTTGCAGATGTGCGTGAACATCTCCCCGGGCATGTACCAGCGCAACCTCTTGAAGTTGGTGGCCAGAGCGCTGATGGAGCACCATATTCCCGCGTCCAGCCTGGTGCTGGAGGTGACGGAAGACACCACCATGCGCGAGGTCAAGAACTCGCTGCAGTTGATGCAGGATCTCAGCCAGCAGGGTGTGCATCTGGCCCTTGACGACTTCGGCACCGGCTACTCCTCCCTCAGCTATCTGCAGAAGCTGCCGGTGAGCAAGGTGAAGATAGACAGGTCCTTCATCCAGGGTATCGACACCTCTATCGAGGCGGCCGAACTGGTCGCCAACATCTGCCGTATGGGCTCCATGCTTGGCAAGAAACTGGTATGTGAAGGGATCGAGACTCAGGGGCAGCTCGATGTGCTGCGTTCATTGACCGACATACATCTGTATGGGCAGGGATATCTGTTCAGTCGCCCGGAGCATGCCGAAAAGGCCTATCAGACATTGCTGGAGATGGAAGAGCGCTGGTTGGCCCGGCGCTCGCCGGACAAGGCATATCTGCGTTGAACGATATGGCTCATGTCTCACCGGGCCCGGCCGATAGTCTCTTGGCAGGAGGTACACAATGGATATTTCTAGTTCTGCAAATGCGTCGTTCGGTTCTGCACTGATGGTGGCCAGCCTGGCCAAAAAGCAGCAGACCCAGGAAGGCGAATCCGCACTGAAACTGCTGGAAACAGCAGCGCAATCCGCTCCGGCTGCGCCGACATCGGCCAGCGCTTCCCTCGGAAGCAAGATCGATATCCGCGTCTGAGCGATAAAAAAGCCCCCATCTCTCGATGGGGGCTTTCTTTTTATTTGGTTGTTACCTGTCAGGCTCAGACCGGGAAAGGGGCCGGTGCCTCGAAGGTCATCCGCTCGCCGCTGCGGGGGTGGCTGATGGTCAGGCTGGCCGCATGAAGATAAAGGTGCGGTGCAGCCGTCAGCGCATCCGGGTTGGCGTAGAGGTTGTCGCCGAGGATGGGGTGACCCAGCTCCAGCATGTGTACCCGCAACTGATGGGAGCGACCGGTAATCGGGGTCAGCTTGATCAGGCTGTTGCCGTTCTCCACCTTCAGCTTCTGCCACAGGGTCAGGGCATGACGCCCCTCCTCAAAATCCACCTTCTGCTTCGGCCGGTTGGGCCAGTCGACGCAGAGCGGCAGATCCACTTCGCCCGCATCCAGCACCGGTTCACCCCACACCCAGGCGAGGTAGTGCTTCTCGGTCTCACGCTCTCGGAATTGCCGGCTCAGCTCCCGGTGGGAGTTGGGGGTGAGCGGGATCACCAGCACGCCGGTGGTCGCCATGTCGAGGCGATGGGCAGCCGCCGCTTTGGGGTGCTGCTGCTTGACCCGATGGAGCACGCTGTCTTCATTCTCGGGGCCGCGCCCGGGGACGCTCAGCAGGCCAGTGGGCTTGTTGACCACCATGATGTCCTTGTCCTTGAACAGGATATCGAGCCAGGGTTCCAGGGGCGGGGAGTATACAAACATAGCGTCTCGCATCTTGAGTCAAAGCGGGGGCAAGCCCCCATCAGTTATGGGTAACCACGACAAAGCTGCCTTGTGTATCCAGTTTGAGCTGGGTCTGGCCGCTGTCGGTCGCTACCTTGTCAGTTATGGGTAACCACGATAAAACGGATGGCATCCAGCTTGAGTTGGGTCTGGTCGATCAGGTGGTGCAATTCTGCCTGCAAATTGCGCAGATAATCCAGCTCGCTGACGCGCACGTTCGGGTTGACCGCCTTGAGTGCCTCCAGCCTGTCCAGATCCTGTTGCAGGGTCTGCGCCATCTGGGCACGGGCCTTGTCGACAATCCCGGCTTTCAGTTCGTTGGCAATGACCTCGCCCTTGCCAATCAGGCCGTGGATTACCGGCTGGGATGCGGTAACCAGCTTGCTGCCAAGGTGGCGGTTGACCGGTGTCAGCTGGCGGTTGAAGGCATCAAACGCCACTTTCTCGCCCAAATTCTGGCCGTTCTTGTCCATCAGCAGACGGATCGGCGTCGGCGGCATGAAGCGGTAGAGCTGGGGATGAGCTGCGGACTCGGCAACGAAGATCAGCTCAAGCAAGATGGAGCCGACCGGCAGCGCCTTGTTCTTGAGCAGTGCGACCGAGGTGGCACCGATCTCGGAACCCAGGATCAGGTCGATACCGCCGCGCATCATGGGGTGATCCCAGGAGAGCAGCGCCATGTCATCCCGCGACAGGGCGGTGTTGCGATCGAAGGTGATGGTCATGCCGTCTTGCGGCAGGCCCGGGAAGCTCGGCACCAGCATGTGATCCCCGGGAGTCAGCACCAGCGCATTTTCACCACGATCATCCTGGTTGACGCCGATCTCGTCGAACATCTTGAGGGTGAAGGAGATCATGCCGGTGTCGTCATCTTCGGCGGCGAGCTTCTCGACCAGCTGCTGGGCGGCCTCGCCACCGCTGGAGTGGATTTCCAGCAGGCGATCGCGACCCTGTTCCAGTCGGGCCTTGAGCGGCTCGTGCAGTTCGCGGGTCTTGGCCAGCAGGGCGTCGAGGGGGCCCTGCTCGCCGGTGTTGGCGGCCAGCAGCTCGAACAGCTCGTCACGTACCGCTTCGAACACCGGGCGGGCCGTCGGGCAGGTCTGCTCGAATGCATCCAGACCATCGTGATACCAGAGCTGCAGGGCGCGCTGTGCAGTCCCTTCCAGATAGGGGACGTGGATCTCGACGGTATTCTGCTGACCGATACGATCCAGTCGGCCGATACGCTGTTCCAGCAGATCCGGGTTGAGTGGCAGATCGAACAGCACCAGATGGCTGGCAAACTGGAAGTTGCGGCCTTCTGAGCCGATCTCGGAGCAGAGCAGCACCTGAGCGCCCCCCTCTTGCTGGGCGAAATAGGCGGAGGCCTTGTCCCGCTCGAGGATCGACATCCCTTCGTGGAACACGGCGCCACGGATCCCTTCACGGGTGCGCAGCGCCTCTTCCAGGGCGATGGCGGTGGCTGCTTCGGAGCAGATCACCAGCACCTTCTGCTGACGGGCGGAGAGCAGCAGTTCCAGCAACCATTCGACGCGCGGGTCGAACTGGGTCCAGGTAGCGTTGTCGCCTTCGAACTGCTGGAAGATCTTCTCGGGATAGAGGTAGCGCAAGGCACGGGTCTGCAGATCGCCGCCATTGCCACCCATCATGCCCATCACCTTGATGGCGGTCTTGTACTGCTCCGGCAGCGGCATGGGGTAGACGTTGAGGTGGCGCTCCGGGAAGCCCTGAATATTGGCGCGGCTGTTACGGAACAGCACCCGGCCGGTGCCATGCTGATCCAGCAGCTTGGCGACCGCCTGCTGACGGGCGGCTGCATCGTTTAAGTCCAGCCCTTCCAGCTGGCTGGCGAGGATTTGCTTGGCTTCATTGCTCAGGGTTTCGCCATCCAGCAGCTCCTGGGCTGCGCTCGCGACCTGACCGTAGGCCTGCTCCTCGGCGAGGAAGGCGTCGTAGTCGTAGAAACGCTCCGGGTCGAGCAGGCGCAGACGAGCAAAGTGACTCTGGTGGCCCAGCTGATCAGGGGTCGCGGTCAGCAGCAGCACGCCCGGTACCTGTTCGGCCAGCGCTTCCACCATTTCGTAGGCGCGGCTGGGGGCCTCCTCACTCCACTCCAGATGGTGCGCTTCGTCGACAACCAGCAGATCCCACTCGGCTTCCAGCACTTGTTCGAAGCGACGACGCTTCTTGCGCAGGAAGTCGAGGCTGCAGATCACCAGCTGTTCGGTCTCGAAGGGGTTCTCCGCATCGGCGAACGCCTCGATGCAGCGCTCCTCGTCAAACAGGGAGAAGTGCAGGTTGAAACGGCGCAGCATCTCGACCAGCCACTGGTGCTGGAGCGTTTCGGGCAGCAGGATCAGCACCCGATGGGCGCGGCCGGAGAGCAACTGCTGGTGAATGATCATGCCTGCTTCGATGGTCTTGCCCAGACCCACCTCGTCTGCCAGCAATACGCGCGGGGCGTAGCGGTGACCCACTTCATGGGCGATGTAGAGCTGGTGCGGGATCAGACTGACTTTCCCGCCAGCCAGGCCGCGAGTCGGGTTGCGGCGACGCTGGTGCTGGTTGACCAGCGCTTCGTAGCGCAGGGTAAAGCGGGACATCCGGTCAATCTGGCCGGCGAACAGGCGATCCTGCGGCTTGTTGAACTTGATGAAGTTGTTGAGAAACACTTCCTTGAGGGCAACCGGCTCACCATTGTCGGTGCGAACACCTACATATATAAGCAGGCCATCTTTCTCCTGCACTTCGTCGACCGTCATGGTCCAGTCTTCGTGGCTGGCTATCTGATCGCCCACATTGAAGCTGACCCGGGTGACCGGTGCCTCTTCTTTGGCATACATGCGGTTTTCACCGGTAGCCGGAAACAACAGGGTAACCATGCGTCCTTCAACAGCAACGACAGTCCCCAAACCCAGATCCGTCTCTGTATCACTAATCCAACGCTGGCCAAGTGCAAAAGGCATTAAACTCTCCAAAGCCCAAGAGTGTGAGAATCGCAAAGGGGCGCTATGTTACCCGAAGGCGGAAAGCCGATCATCATGGTTGTGCTGCAAGGGAAAGCCAAACTGATACAAGCTTGATCTGTCAACCTGCCGGCCTCAATACAGCATCCGGAATACCAATCTGCAGACCCTTTTCGTGCATTAATTCATCGCCGTGGTCGCTTTGTAAGCGGTTGAACGATGAAAGTCATTTTTTTGCAATTATCTCCTTGCCAGAACGAATTCGCTCCCTATAATGCGCCTCCATCGACAGGGCAAGCGGCAACGCAAACAACCCGGTCGGTAGCCTCGAAAAGCCTGTAAAAATAAGGCTTGACTCGAGAAGGCGGTTGAGTAGAATGCCACTCCCGCAGCGGCCAAAAGCTGCGTCGCTCTTTAACAATTTGAATCAAGCAATCTGTGTGGGCACTCACAGCATCGAGCATCAAAAACAATTTTTGATATCAATGT